>DATFWZ010000465.1:0-24800 GCA_035258765.1 Gemmataceae bacterium | reverse complement strand
CCACGGGCCCCACACCCCCTGGGCGTCCTTCGCCCGGACCCGCCAGTAGTACGCCACGCCCGGCGTCAGCAGGCCCGCCTGCGGCAGCCGGTAGCGGGCGTGACCGCGGTCGGCGGTGTTTGACACCAGCTTCTCGAAGTTGGATGACAGCGGCCAGGCCATGTCTGGTCGGTCGGAGAGCTGGAAGTGGTAGTCGGCGACCGCGTCGCCGTCCGGGTCCTCGGCCGGCCGCCACTTGAAGGCGAAGTCAGTACCGTCCGTCCGGCCGTCGTCGATCGGAAACACCGGGGCGGCGGGTGCTCGCGGCGGCCGGGACAGCGACCGCTCGACCCAATCGTGCGTCAGGCGGACCTGCCGCGGGCCGGGGGTCTCGTCCGTGTAGGTGAACCGGTTCTCGCCGACGACCATCCCCGGCAGGGCGAGCGGCGCCATCTGGAGGTCGTTGACGATCGCCAGCAGCCGCAGCCGCGACCCGGCCGGCAACTCGCACCGCAGCCGGTACTCATAGCGGGCGTCCCCCTTGTGCGGGAAGTGGAACATCGCCTCCAGCCCGTCGTTCAGGTCGTGCCACTTCGTGCCGTCCCAGGAGAGCGAGAACTTGACTCCCGTCCCGTCAGCGTCGAGCTTCCCGCCCACGAACGGGTACGGGCTCCGCATCTTCCAGACGATCACGCCAGTCTTCCCGGCGTCGGGGACGAGCTCGCCGCGCTCGGCCGTGATGTTCTCGACCGCCTCCGCGCCCTTGCGCCAGAGGTCGCGGGTGAAGTCCGGGCGGTACTCCCAACTCCCGTTACACACGCGGTCAGCGGCGTGTCCGCCCCACACCTTGCCGCCGTCCGACCGTGGGCCGAACTCCTTGATGTCGGTCCGGCCGTGATACTTGACCGGGTTGAGGTGGCCCCACCGCCACACGATCGCCTCGCCGGGCCGCAGCGTCATGTTCATGGTCGTGGTCCGGACGCTGTCCCGGGTGCCCGGCCAGTCGGTCTCGGACAGGAACAGGGCCGCGGTCCCCTCGTCTTCAACCCGGCTGTCCGGGTCAAGGAGGCCGCGGGTGTGGCTCCGCCTGAGCAGGTCGTGGTCGCGGACCAGGTCCTTCTCGCCGGCGATCGTGGTGTTGTCCCGCAGCAGGTAGAGCGGCCCCAGGTCGCCGTCGAGGAGGTTCCAGCGGCCGTCGAAGAAGGCCTGCGAAATACAGTGCCCGGGGCACCGGGCCGGCCGCACCGTCAGGCCCGCCGCCCGCCATAGCCCGGCCAGGCAGATCGAGTCGTTCCCGCAGGTCGTGTACCCGTAGACGTTGAATACCTTGACCGGGTCATTCACTTCGTTGTCGCCGCTGCTGGCATGGAACCGGTGCGTGGTCTGTAGCCGCCACAGGGCGATGGCTTTCTCGCGGTCGGTCATCCCGGGGCGCACGGCCCGGGCCACGATCTCCGGCACGCTGCGGAAGTCGTTGCGGCCATTGGAGAGCCACGGGTTAATCACGTCCGTCGTGCCGACGTTTTCCAACCGGACCGCACGGTTCGACTCCCAGGACTGCTCCCAGATGGCGAACCCGCCGCCGACCGGAGTCCGGCCATTGGTCCCGTCCATCGTCCCGCCCTGGGTAACGGCGTACTGGTGCCGGGCGGCGGTGACTTCCTCGATGTACCGTTTGGCGACGTCCTGCGGGTGGCTCTTCGACGCCCAGGGCTCCCGCGCCCCGTCCGGTGACGCCGCCAAGTGGAGTGCGGACAGGAAGACGACGAGGGTTTGCATGAGGAGGCCTATGCGTTGAAGCGTGACTCGTTCGTGCGGATTTGGTTCCGCAAGGGAGGTGAACCGTGAGCAGGCAGTGTGCGGTCACCGAGTGAGGGTAGATTATCGGTCGTGGGATTGGAATCCGAAAGACAATTCGAGGCCATAGGGGTCGGTCCCGCCCGCGGGAGCGCGCCGGAGTCTTCCCGGTCGCCCACGGTCAGTGACATCACCCTGTCCGTCGATTAGATCCGGTGCAGTCGTCCCGGCTGTCGTGACGGACCCGGGAACAGCATCACCCCTCGGGTGAGCCCTAACAATGGGCGACCGGCGACAGCGGCGGGACCTCCCGGGACGAGCCCGCGGTTCGTTGGTGAGCGGCCGACCTCCCGGGTGGTCGCCTGATAGCCAGCCGTGGGCCTTGCGCGCATCGGTCCGACACACCGAAGTGAGTAAGCTCACGACATCCAACTTGATGGCGAACCGTCTGTCGCCCATGTCTCCGAGTACGGTTATGTCGAGGCTTCTATTAACCCAGTGGCTCGTGGCACGGAGGTGTGCGATAATCTCCACCACCCATGACGCGCTTCGACACCCGCCTCGAACCCGTCGGCCGCCTGCCCTCTCGCCGCGACTGGCTCTGCCTCAGTATTCCCACGATGCTGGGAAGCTGCGGTCTCGGGCGCGCTGCGCCATCGGCCTCTACGCTCACCGGCTTCGGGCGAGCGAAGTCGGTGCTGGTCGTGTTCACCAGCGGCGGGCAAAGCCAGCTCGACACCTGGGACCCGAAGCCGGACGCCCCGGCGGAAGTGCGCGGCGCGTTCGGCACCATCCCGACGAGCGTGCCGGGCTTCCGAATTTGCGAGCACATGCCGCGACTGGCGAGGTTGCTGCACCGCGTCACGGTATTGCGGTCCATGACGCATGACGACCTCGACCACGGTTCGGCGTGCTATCTCGCCCTGACGGGCCAGTCCCACCCGCGCAAGTCGTCGAATCCGCAGCCGAAGGGCACCGATGCCCCGGCGCTCGGCGCCATCCTCCACCGCGTGCGGCCGGACCGCCGGTTTCCCCACTCGGCATTCCACGTCAATGGCCCACTGTTAACGCCGAGCGAACCCGGCCCCGGTCAATTCGGCGGCGTGCTTGGTCGCGGGTACGACCCGCTCGACCTCGGCGACGTGACTGACGGCACCGCCCTGATGACCGGCATGAGCCCGCGTCCCAACCTGCCCGCCGTGCGGCTCGGTGAGCGGTCCGAATTGATGCATCGACTCGAAGCCGCGACGCACGCCGGCGAGCGACTGCCGGCCACCGACGGCCAGCGGGCCCTGGTGACGCAGGCCTACGAGCTGTTGCACACCCCGCGGGTGCGAGACGCCTTCGACCTCGCGCAGGAGCCCGCGAAGGTCCGCGACCGGTACGGCCGGTTCCGGGCAGGGCAAGCGTGCCTGATGGGGCGGCGCCTGATCGAGGCCGGGGCACCGTGGGTTACGGTGTTCTTCAACCACAATATTCGCGGGCAGGACTTCTACCTCGGCGAGACCGACCACTACGGCTGGGATACACACAACGACATCTTCGAGGACATGCAGGGCCACCTGCTGCCGCGGTTCGACCACGGCTTCTCGGCGCTGCTCGAAGACTTGCAGGAGCGCGGACTGCTGAGGGACACACTCGTTGTGTGCATGGGCGAGTTCGGGCGGGCACCGCTGGTGGCGAACGAGAAGACGTTCGCGGGCCGCGGTTCGCCGGGGAGGAAGCACTGGGCGGCGTGCTACTCTGTAGTGCTGGCCGGGGCGGGTGTCACGCCGGGTGCGAGTTACGGACGGTCTGATAGGCAGGCGGCGTACCCGCTCGCCGACTCGGTCACGCCCGGCGACCTGTCGGCGACGCTGTTCCATGCCCTCGGCATTCCCCCCGACACCCACTACGAAGACCTCACCACCCGCCCGTCGCGGATCGTGACGGGCACCCCGGTGACGAAGCTGTTTTCGTAGGGCCGGCTGCGCGGGCTGCGGAAAAGACGGCCTCCCCATCGCAACTCGATCGCGCTGGCCAGGCAAAATGGGTACAAATCGCTCGCGTTCCCACTCATCGTGGCCGGCTCGGGGGGCGGCAAAGCCGAGCGCGTCCAGGGCTGGATCGAAAGCGAGTTTTCCGGGCTCGACTACGACGGCGAGGTGCGGATCGTCCGATACAAACCCCGAGCCGCGAAAACCGCCGTTTGACCCGCGCCACCGCGTTTCAGATCAGAGGACGCAATGCAAACCCAAGCCCAAAAAGCCGCCGCCTTTCGCGCGCTACACGAGCGCGCCGGCGCCTTCATCATCCCCAACCCGTGGGACATCGGCACCGCACGACTCCTCGCCCATCTCGGCTTTGCGGCCCTCGCGACGACGAGCGCCGGGTACGCGTTCTCCGTCGGACAGCGGGACTACGCGATCGGGCGCGACGAGATGCTGGGGCACCTGAGCGCCATCGTGTCGGCCACGGACCTGCCGGTCAGCGCCGACCTCGAGAACGGCTTCGGCGATGATCCCGACACGGTCGCGGTGACTTTTCGGCTCGCCGCGGCAGCGGGACTCGTCGGCGGCTCGGTCGAGGATGCCACCGGCCGCCCGGACGAGCCGATTTACGAGCACGGACTGGCCAGGGAGCGAGTGCGGGCCGCGGTGGAGGCGGCGCGCTCGCTTCCATTTCCTTTCACGGTCACCGGCCGCGCGGAGAATTACCTTTGGGGCCGACCGGACCTCAAGGACACGATCAAGCGGCTTCAGGCGTATCAGGAAGCCGGGGCCGACGTGCTCTACGCGCCCGGTCTCGTGAGCAAGGAGGACATTGCCGCGGTCGTCCGCTCGGTCGATCGCCCGGTGAACGTCGTGATGGGGCTGCAGGGGGTTCAACTGAGCGTAGCGGAGCTTGCCGAGATTGGCGTGAAGCGAATCAGTGTTGGCAGCGCGCTCTGCCGCGTCGCCCTGGGTGCATTCCTGGGTGCTGCCCGGGAAATGCGCGAGCAAGGCACATTCGGATTCGCGACCGAGGCGGTGAGCTATCGCGATCTCATGGCTATTTTCAGGGCATGACCGCATGCGGGATGAGACGAAGACCGACGTCATCCTCCGCGCCGCCCACGAGAGCGACCTGCCCGTGTTGATCGACCTTGCCCGGCGCTCCTGGCTCAGTGCCTTCGCGGACTCCGCCCCGGCCGAGTTCGTTCGGGAGTGGCTCGATCGCGATTTCGAGCGCGACTGGTACCCCAAACACTGGCCGAGCATGACCGTGGCCGAGGCGGGAGGCGTGATCCTCGGTCTCGTCCAACCGATGAATGACGAGATCAACGGGCTGTGGGTCGATCCGGTGGCGCAGGGGCGCGGCGTTGGTACGGTCTTACTCGCCCAAGGCGAGGCGGAGATCGCCGCGGCCGGGTACGGGCGTGCCTGGCTGAGCTGCTCGGGCTTCAACCCGAAGGCGCTGCGCTTCTACGCGGCCCGCGGTTACCGCCCGGTGAAGGTCGAGACGAAGTTTCGTGCGAGCGGGATTCGGGAGGAAATGTGGACCTGCGAGCGGCAACTTGCGCCCGCCGAGGCCGAGCCGAAGCTGCAAGGTCACTCACCGACGTAATGGCCGGATCAAGGTCCCCGGGGCAGTTGAACTGAAGCCCGGTGCATGCGGAGAACGCTTGAATGAAGCGAAGCACCAAGCGGCTCCTGACTGCGGTCATCGCGGCGATCGTGACCGGATTGGCCGCCTGGATGGTGTGGCTCCTGTGGCCTACACCCCTGGAAAAGCGCCTTGTCGGGACTTGGGACGGCACCGGGCAGCTCACCGGCGAGTGGAGCCTCGACGTCAAGCCCGACCTGGAGCAGGGCGTCCCGGGCGGCAAGGCGGCGGGGAAGATGACGAGCACATGCACGGTAGTCGCGGAGTTTCGGCCGGACGGGACCTATATCTGGAGGGAACACCAGCAAGGCGGCGGGATGCGCGTCAACCTCTGGTTCCCCCAGGAGGGGGCTCCGCCGCCCCGGTGGGAGGTGGTTAGGTCCCGCGGAAATCGGCTGACGGTCCGCATTCATTTGGGGGAGGTGGTGTTCGAGTTTCGCGGCAATGACGCGTTCACGATGGACTGGCCGGAGTCCGCGAAGGCGGACGGCGCGATCTCATTTCGCCGTTCGGAAGCCGCCACGAAATGACAAAGGTCACGATCCCGAGGTCCCGCCTACCGGGCGGGACCTCCAGGCCGGCCGGCACGCGGGCCCGCCGGACAGCGGGCCCGCCGGGCGTCAGGTCCCGCCCGGCAGGCAGGACCTACCCGGACGCGCCAGTGCGTTGTGGCCAATCACTAGCAGCCACAGACCGGCGCCCCTACTCCCGGTACTCGACCGCTACCACCTCGTAGAACCGCAGCCGCTCGAATAGAGCCCAGGCGGTTTCCACTTGCTCGTCAGTCATCACCGGGACTGCTTCGTCCCACCACCGGCTCCAGAGCGGGTCCGCGGCCTTGTATCCCTCCCACATGTTGGTGAAGTCAATCGGCGCCATACCGGCCAACACCCCCCAGATGCCGCTCGCGTGTAAGGTACCCCACTCGTGCGGGGTGCCGAATCGGAACGGCGACGGGTATGTGCGCGCCTCGGACTCCAGATTCGCCATGTACGCGTCGGCCGCCGCCAAGGTGTCGAAGGCCGCCACCGGGCGGCCGCACGACCGGGCCGCGGTCAGGCTCCACCGCCACGACCCGTCCGCCGACTGCTCCAGCCGCCAGCGCCGCCGCAGGACGACATAGAGGGTACAGCCCGGGGTCGGTTCGCGCACGGCGATCAGGTCGAGCGGCCGGTGTTCGGCTGACGCCGCCCGGCCGAGTTCGTAAGGGTCGTAGGGGTCGAACACCGGCTCCTCGAGCGTGAACTCGTCCGGCTCCGGCCGGACCCAGGACTCGAGCACGTCCGGGGCGGCTTCATACCCGCCCTGGCGGACGACCCGGGCGACGTGGAGCTGATGGCACAGATCGTCTGCCGTCTCCCGCGTCCGCACCAGCATGTACGGCGTGCAGCCGACGTAGCGGAACGTGCCATATGGGAACGCGATCGGGTCTTCCTCGAAGTGCGGCTCCGCTACTAGGTGCATCGCCCGACCGGCCGGGCTCTCGGTCACGCGAAAGAACCGCACCCGGTCGAGCACCTCCCACGCGGCGGCCCGCTGGGCGTCGGTCATCTCCGGCTGGTACCGATCCCACCACGCGGTCCAGACGGCGCTGTCCGGGGTCACCCCCGGCGGGTCGAGGCCGAGGTCGAGGAACCAGTCGAACAGGCGAGCCGCGTCGAAGCTTGTCTGGTAGTGGAGTCGCGGCCCGCCGCAGTGGAACGGGTTGACCCGGCGGCGGACGTCCCACTCCCGGCGCCGGGCATCGGCCTCCGCGACGTCGCGGTCGGGAAAGGTGCGGACGCGGTCGGACCCGGGCAGGGCGAGCCACGCCTCCCCGGACGGCCGCCAATTCAGCCGCTCGACTATGAACACGCTCTCCGGCATCCACCAACCGTATCAGAATGGGCGGTGGTCATGAAAGGCCGCGGATCCGGACGGGTCAAGTCAACGGGTCGTCCGTCAAGGACCGTTCGCCGGCGGCGTTCCGCGGCGGCCCTTGGCGACCCAGATGTACACGTTTCCGTCGGATTGCGTATTCGTCCAGCGGAAGCGGTCGGACTTGCACTCCGTCACTTGGATTTGCCTCGACGGATATAACTCGTGCCACGAGCTCTCAACCAAGACCTCCACGTTCGGCGGCGCGACGAATGGGATCGTGAAATACACCTCGCCCGAATCCTTGCCGACCGATGAGAACTTGCCGGTGAGTCGGACGATTTCCGGTTCGGCCGCTCGGAGTGGCGCAGACTTCAGGTCATCTACCGTGGCCCGAACGCCGCGGGCAGTCCAGTCCACGGTCTTGGCGGACGCGGATTGGAACGAAGTGGGCGCGCTCCAGTGAAATCCCAGGCGCGTGCATTCGGTGACCATGACCTCCGGCAGGCCGGCGAACTCAACGTTGGGCGGACTCGCGTACGGGAGCGGAAAGTAGACCACGCCCTCCGCGCTCGGCCGCGATTCGAACCGCCCCTTCTGTTCGAACGTCCGCGGGAACCCGGCGTGAGCGGCCCGCGGGCCGGTGGCCTCCCACTCCAGGTTCGGGGGAGGGCCTTCCGGCTTGTCCGCCCCCGGGGCTGCTTTCGCCAACTCGGGAAACTGGTTGGCCAGTTCCGTCACGTCCTTGACGCGGGCCCGGTCCGCCCAGGTGAACCCGGCCTCGTCCTGCTTCAGGATCAGAAACCGGGCCGACGGCTTCAGCTCCAGGTGTGGCGGCGAGGCAAACGGGGTCTGGTAGTAGACGACACCTGTTGGCAGGTGCTCCGGCTTGACGGTACCGCGCTGCGTGTATGGCTCCGCTGCCGGAGGCGAGTTTTCCGAGCCGCCCGTGGCGTTCCGCGGGCGGATAACCCATCCCCCGATCGCGACGCCTAGTGCCAGGGTCACAAGCGGCAAGACCACGAGCAACATCCGGGACGCGCCGCGCGACGCCGGCGCTACGATCGGCGGCCCGATCGGTGTATCCGAGTGCGAATCCATGGGAGCGCCTCGCGGCGGCATGTCCGAGGTGGTTTGCGAAGTGGGTGGGGGAGGATTATCTCATCTCGCCGCGTTCGCCACAACAGTGGAGGTGTTACCGGCAGCTGAACGAAGGAAGTGCGCAAAAAACAACACCCGAACCGCTGTACCACCTCTCCCATGGCCAGTGCGGTCCGGGTGTTTCGGCTATCGCCGCCCCAATGGAAAGCGAGCCGCGTGCCACGCGTGGCCAAGCGGGCCCCGTTCTCCAGACCAACTGCGATAACACCGGTGCGGGACCATACTTGGGACCTGCAGACGTCGGAGATTCATTTCTTCATGTGCCCGCTGGAGGCATCCCAGCTTGCCTGAATCGGCGGCATCCGGTGATGGGGGCTTGGGCACCGGGCCCCACGGATTGATTGATCCGGATGGCGGCGGCGGCCGACGTATCCTCTGGGCGGATCGCGCCATCCAACCAATGGCGTTGACCGCCGTTTTTCGGCCGTCTAGGATCGACAAGAGTCGCTCACCCGTACGACTGAACCGAGGTTCGCATGGCCGCCGACCTGCGCGTCAAGGAAGGTTTGCCCGAGATCACCGAGGCCCTGGTCGCCAGCTACACCGAATGCAGCCGGATCAACCACCTCGGCCACCAGGCCCTCCCGAGCCGGGACGCGGTCCGCGACATCCTTGCCGACCTTTACGAGGTGATCTACCCCGGGTTCGGCCGGCGGCAGCACCTGCACATCGGCAACGTCGAGTACTACGTCGGCAGCCTGGTCGATTCGCTCCACGACCAGCTGACCGAGCAGATCGCCCGGGCCCTGCGCCACGACATGTGCGACGAGGCCCCGCACGTGGACTTCGAGGCCCTGGCCCAGGGCAAGACGATCGAGTTCCTGAAGCGGCTGCCGAGCGTCCGCGAGGTGCTCGACAAGGACGTCGCGGCCGCGTACCGCGGCGACCCGGCCGCCAAGAGCCACCAGGAGATCATCTTCTGCTACCCGGGGCTCGAGGCGATCACCGTCTACCGGGTCGCTCACGAGCTCCTGGGCCTCGGCGTCCCGTACATCCCGCGAATGATGACCGAATTCGCCCACTCGAAGACCGGGATCGACATCCACCCCGGGGCTACCATTGGAAACGGGTTCTTCATCGACCACGGGACCGGCGTAGTGATCGGGGAGACGTGCGAGATCGGCAACAACGTCAAGCTGTACCAGGGCGTGACCCTCGGGGCCCTCTCCTTCCAGAAGGACGCGGACGGTGAGCTCGTTCGCGGAACCAAGCGGCACCCGACCCTGGAAGATGACGTCATCGTCTACGCGAACGCGACCATCCTGGGCGGGACGACGACGATCGGGGCCCGCTCGGTAATCGGGTCGAACGTCTGGCTGACCCAGTCGGTCGCCCCGGACACGGTGGTGATCCTGGAGAAACCGGCCCTGCGCCTCAAGGGCGGCAGCAAGCCATCGGAAGTGCTGATGTACCACATCTGAGAAACCACGAGGCAGACGACAACGAAGCTCAGCAGAGGCAAGGGCAGTCCCTTGCCTCTCTTTTTTCGCCTCGTCTGTGTGTTTCGAGCTTCTCATCTTCCGCAGCGAGCCGGAATCGACAACGCGCCCGCCGAAGTGTAGGATGTGCCGTACCGATTCCCCGCGGCCCGGCTCTGTCCCCTCGTCCCCCGCCCGGCCGACCGCGGAGGTCCACTCTCACAAGCCCTGACCGACCAACGCGGAAGGCCCGCCGGCCGGACCATGGACCGCCGCCTCCGACTCGCCGAACTTCTGGTAGCCTGGCAGGAGCAGGCCGATCGCGGCCTACCCGTCACCGCCGAGGAGTTATGCCGCGACTGCCCGGAATTGCTCCCCGACCTGCAGCGGCTCATGCGCCTCGAGGAGGCGGCCCGGGCCGACGACCGGACCGCCCTCTCTGATCAATCAGACACGTCGGCAACCGATCTGGCCGCCGCCGCCCCGGTGGCGCCGGGCGAGCTGGGCGGGTGGCTGGCGCCACCGGACCGGCCGGACGACCTCGGCCGGCTCGGCCGGTACCGGATCGTCCGGGTGATCCGGGCCGGCGGCATGGGGATCGTGCTCGAAGGGGAAGATACGACGCTCAAGCGCCGCGTGGCCATCAAGGTGATGCACCCGCGACTCGCCGCCGACCCGACCGCCCGGGCCCGGTTCCTGCGCGAGGCGGAGGCCATGGCCCGGCTCGACCACGAGCACGTCGTCCCGGTGTTCGAGGCGGCCGAGGACCCGACGGCGAAGATTGCCTACCTGGTCATGCCGTTCCTCCAGGGGGAAGCGCTGTCCGACCGACTGAAGCGGGAGGGCCGGTTGCGGCCCGCGGAGGCGATTCGCATCGGCCGCGAGGTAGCCGAGGGCCTCCAGGCGGCCCACGACCACGGCCTCATCCACCGCGACGTCAAGCCGTCCAACATCTGGCTCGACCCGCGCGGGAAGGTCAAGCTGCTCGACTTCGGGCTGGTCCGGGCCGGCGGCGAGGGCGACATGAGCCTGTCGCAGAGCGGTCAGGTAGTGGGGACCCCGGCGTACATGGCCCCGGAGCAAGCCCGCGGCGAGCCGGTGGACCACCGGGCCGACCTGTTCGCCCTTGGGTGCGTGCTGTACCGGGCGGCCACCGGGGCGGTCCCGTTCGCCGGGTCTTCGTCCGTCGCCACCTTGTACTCGGTGGCGACCGCCACCCCGGCCGACCCCGCCGCCTTGAACCCTCGTCTAACAGCCGGTCTGGTCGACCTGATCCAGCGGCTGCTGGCCAAGGAGCCGGAGGGCCGACCGGCGTCGGCCGCGACCGTCGCCGGTGAGTTGGCCGAACTGGAGCGCACGGACTCCGACACGTCCGTCCCGCTGGGGATCCCCGTGCCGGACGACCCCCGGACCGCAATCTCAGCCCCCGCGTCCGCGGAGGCGATTGAGCCCGCGCCCGCCCGTCGCACCCGGTGGCGATCCGCCGCGGCGATCGCCGCTGCCGCGATTCTCGTGGTCGCTGGCGTCGCAGCAACTCTGTACGTGACGCGCGCGACACGGGGGACCGTCGTAGTCGAACCCGCCGACCCGGCCGCCGAGGTCCGCCTTCAGACTGCCCGCTTCCGCTTCACGAGCGACGATGGGCAGACTCACTTGCTCGAATCGCCGGAGCGTTCGCGAGAACTGCCGGCCGGGACGTACCAAGTCACAATCCTCGGGGCCGACGGGCTGACCGCCGACCCGGCCCAAGTCGAGGTCCGTCGCGGTGAGACGGCCGCCGTTCGGATCAACGTGACACCGGTCGTGCATCCGATGCCGCCGTCATCCGACCCGGAGCGGAAGGCGGCCGAATGGGCCCACGGGCTGGGCGGGACGCTGGAGCTGTCGCTCAGCGATGGTAAGACCCGCGAGGTCGGGCCGAAGGACGTGCTGCCGCCTGAACTGTTTACCGTTCGGGCCGTACGACTTATGAAGTCGCGAACCGCGGCCCGCGAGCTCAGCCGGCTGGCGGGGCTGAAGGACCTGAAGATCCTGGAGCTGACCGATTGTCGGATCGGCGATCCGGAACTGGCGGGCATTGGATTGATAAGCACGTTGACGCACCTCGTCGTCCGCGCCGACACCGATCCGGACAGCGCCCGCGTGACGGATGCCGGCCTTGCCCACCTGCGAAACCTGACGGGGCTCAAGGTCGTTAGCTTCCCCGGGTCGCGGATCACCGGCACCGGGCTCTCCCACCTCCAAAGGAGTGTCGGGCTCGAAGAAATTCACGGAATCGGCGCGCCGACGGACGCCGGAATGGCGGCGCTCGCCCACTTCCCGGGCCTGAAGCACATGGACCTGGGCGACGGGCATAACGTGACGGATGCCGGCATCAAGCTCCTGAGCGGGTTGCCGCACCTGGAGAAGGTGATCGTCCACAATAGCCGGCTGACCGACGACGGGCTCAAGGCTCTCACCGGGCTCAACCAGCTCCGCGGTCTCGGCGCGGACGGGACCGCACTGACCGACGCCGGGTTGGTTCATCTGAAGGCGTTCCCGGCTCTCGAGTCGCTCGGGGCCGGAGTCTCCGGCGTTACGGACACGGGGCTCAAGACCTTGGCCGAATTGCAGACCCTGAAGTGGCTGAACCTGCGCGGGGCAACGGTAACCGCCGACGGGATCCAGGCTCTTCACCGGGCCCTGCCCGAGTGCCGGATCGAGAGTGATCACGGGACGTTTGAGCCGCAGTGAGGAAATACGCCTACGGCACCAGGACCTTGAGCGGAGTCTCAAAGGTGGCTGTTTTCTTCGCCACCGTATCTTCGACTGTGATCTTCAATTTGAATTCCCCCGGCCGGTGCAAGTGAGCGGTCCCGTTGAATGTTGCCTGCCGGGAGTCGGCCGCCTTCGCCGGGTCGGTGATGTCGCCGCGCACCTCCAGCGGCTTGGCCCCGGTCTCCTTCCCGTCCGCGTCGAGGATCGCTGCCCGCATCATCAGCCCGACCTTTTTCTGGCTCTTGTCGAACCCGACCACCTTGAACTGGTAGTGCAGAGTCTGGCCGACCAGCACGGTCGTGCCCGCCGGTTCCTTCCCGTCGGAATCGAAAGCGAATCGCGGGACGAGGATCTGGTACGTCGGCGGCTTGCAGGTGAGCTTGCGCTCGAACGAGGCCGACTCCGACCCCACCCGGTCACGAACGACGACGCTTAGCTTGTACTCCCCGGGCGGGGCCTTCTCCCCGAACGTTACCCGGGCGAAGGTTTGGAACACGTCCCCGCCCAGGGACATGGTCCGCTGGACCGGGCCCTTGGTGTCCACCACGGCTTTTCCGTCCGCGTTGGTGAGACGGACAGCGACTTCAAGATCGGTCTTCCCATCCTTGTCCGGCTTGACGCCAACCACCTGAAAGCGGACGAAGTACTCGTCGAGCGGGAAGACGTCGTCGGACGCCCGCGCCGGGCCGAGCAGCCCGTGGGCGGGCTGGACGTTCTTGATTTCGAGCTTCGCGACGGCGGGAACCGGGGCGAGGAGGAGGAAGCAAAGGGTGAAGCGCACGGGAGTTCCCCGGGTCAAATCTTGATAAAGATCCGCTTCAAGTACATCCACAACAGCACCAGCCAGAACACCACGATCACCAGCGCCCCGCGAACGATTGACTCGTACTCCGGGCCGAAGACCTTGTATGCCTCAAATCCCCAGTACTGCTGCGGAAGAGCCAGGTGCGTTTTCAATGTCTCGCGGACCCAGCCGCCGGCCAGGTGGTAGGCACAGTAAATGAAGATTGAATTGGCTCCGATTACGACCAGCGGGAACGCCAGCGGCCGCAGCGGGCTACCGTTGTCGAACAGCAATGAGAAGCCGCACAGGAACAGGAAGCACCAGCCGCCGCTGAACAGCGTGAACGCGGGCGTCCAGATCGGCTTGACGATCGGGCAAATCCCCGCCGCCTCCAACCCGTATCCGGCCGCGAGGCACAAGACCCCGGCCAGGAGCAAGCGGCCGAGAAGCACCGGTCGCGGCAGCCCGGCCTTCATCCACGTGCCCGCAATCAGGCCAAGGATCATCGTCGCCAGCGTCGGGATGAAGCTCACAGTCGCGTACCCGCCCCCGTTGCCGATAAATGCCTCCCCCTTGTCCCGGCCGAACAAGTTGAGGAACCACCGGTCGAATGCCGCCGCCGGGTTCGTGTTGATGTTCCAGTGGGCGAAGAACCCGCTGTAGTCGTGGTCCCACCCCGGCTTGACGCCCACGCTCGTCGGATCAAAACCCTCCGGTGGTAGCGGCCAGAGGGCAAACAGCGCCCAATACCCGACCAGGATCAGTCCGACCACCACCCATTGCCAAACTGGCCTCGCAAATCCGAGTAGGAACAGGAACACGTAGCCCAGTCCGATCTGGCTAAGCGTGTCCTCGAAGGTGAAGTTCGTCATCCCTCTCCCGTTCGAGCGGAGGAAGACGCCGAGGGCGATCAGGATGAGCGCCCGCCCGATCGCGTGCACCAGCATGCGCCAGAACCCTTGCCCCTTCGCCTGTCGGCTGGCGATGGAGAACGGCAGAGCGACGCCGACCAGGAACGAGAACGATGGTTGGATCAGGTCGTGGAGGGAGCACCCCGACCAGGGGACGTGATTGGTGTGGAACCCGAGCGTGCGCCAGACGGTTCGGCACCATTCCGGCTTGTCCTCCAGGGTTCGCTGAAGCTCGGGGCTGGCCGCGACCCGATAGATGGCCATTCCGGCCGCGACCATGAGGAACATGACCAGCCCGCGATAAGCGTCGATGGAGGTGATGCGGGAAGGCTTCGGTTGGTCTGCCATGGTACACCCCGCAATTGGCGAGCGAAGTCCCGGGGCACCGCTTGCCGGGATCATAACCCAAACGCCTGCTTCAGGCACTCCAGCGCCTCTTCCCCGCGAGCGGCCTCGACCACCACGCTCACGCACACCTCGCTCGTGTTGATCATCGCGATGTTAATCCCGCGGCCGGCCAGGGCGCCGAACATCGTCCGGGCCACCCCCGTGTGTGTCCGCATCCCGACCCCGTACACGAACAGGATCGCCACGTCCGCCTCCCCGGCCACCCGGGCCTTCGTGTTAATCTGTCGCACCACGTCCTGGGTCCGCTTGAGGGCCCGCGTCAGGTCCCCTTTCGGCACCGTGAACGACAATTCGGCCCGGCCCGGCGCCGTCAAGTTCTGGACGATCATGTCCACGATGATGTGCCCCGCGGCGACTGCCTGGAACACCTTCGAGCAATTGCCCGGTTGGTCGGGCAGGTCGAAGACGGTGACGCGGCCGTACCCGGTGTGCAGCTTCACGCCACTGATGACGATGTCTTCCATCCCCGACAGCCGGGCGATCGCCGACGCCAGGTCGGCCCCGACGTCGCCGCGGACCGCCGGCTTCGGCCGGTAGCCCGAGCCGGTGTCACCAGTCGCCTCCCCGGCCCCGGGCCGCGGCCGCTCCAACCCGAACGCTGCATGCACCGCCTTGAGCGCCTTGACCCCGTCGGCCTTGTCCACGAGGACGGAGATTTTGATGTCGCCGGTGGTGATCATCTTCATGTTCACCCCCTCGGCCGTGAGGGCGGCGAACATCTTCTCGGCTACGCCCGTCTGCGTCCGCATCCCGCTCCCGACCACGGAGACCTTACACACGTCCTCGACCGGCCCAATCGATCCGGCGAGCTCGGCAATCAGGGGCTGCAGAGTGGCGATGGCCGCGTTCAGATCGTTCCGCAGGACGGTGAATCCGATCGACGCCTTCCCTTCGTGCCCGACGCTTTGCCCGACCATGTCCACCGCGATATTCTTCCCGGCGATGGCGGCGAAGATCTGGTGGCTGACGCCCGGGCGGTCCGGGACGTTCTCCAGGAAGACGCGGACCTCGTCCTTGGCCAGGGCCGCCCCGGCAACCGGGAACCGGGTCATCCACTCGGCCTCCGGGAAGATCCACGTGCCGTCGGCGTCCGCGAAACTGCTCCGGACCATGAGCGGGACGTCGTACTTCTTGGCGAATTCGATCGACCGGGAGTGCATCACCCCGGCCCCCATGCTCGCCATCTCGAGCATCTCGTCGTAGCTGATGGCGTCCATCTTCCGGGCTTCGGGCACCAGCCGGGGGTCGGTCGTGTAGACGCCGTCCACGTCGGTATAGATCTCACACTCGACCAGGGCCGATTGTGTCTGACTCCCCCTCCCCGTTTCGGGGAGGGGGCTGGGGGGAGGGGTCTGGGCGCGGGCCGCACCCGAAACCTCTCCCCCCCCGCCCCCCTCTCCGAAACGGAGAGGGGGGAGTGAGGCAGACTCCGCGTTCATGGCCAGCTTGAGGGCCGCCGCGAGCGCGACTGCGGTCGTGTCGGACCCGCCGCGGCCGAGCGTGGTGATGTTCGCCTTCTCGTCCACCCCCTGGAACCCCGCGACGATAACGATCTGCCCGGAGTTCAGCGCCTGCCGCATCCGGTCGGTGGAGATCTCCTTGATCCGGGCCTTGGTGTGCGTCGAGTCGGTGCGAATGCCGACCTGCACCCCGGTGAAGCTCACGGCCGGCTCGCCGAGCTCCTGAATCGCCATGGCCATGAGGGCGATGGAGATCTGCTCGCCGGTGGCCAGGAGCATGTCCATCTCGCGGGCTGGGGGGTTTTCCGAGATCTCGCTGGCGAGCTGGATGAGGTCGTCGGTGGTGTCCCCGCGGGCGCTGACGACGACCACCACCTGGTTCCCGGCCTGCTTGGCCCGGACGGCCCGGCGGGCCGCGCGCATGATGCGCTCGGCGTTGGCCACGCTCGACCCGCCGAACTTCTGAACCACGACGGCCATGAACCCCTCGGCTGCGAGTACGCGAAAGTGTCATCGTATGGACGCGCGAGGCAGCCCTGAGACGGGTCGGGACGGACCTACTTCACCTTGGACACCGGCTGGTCTGGGTGGGCCGGGTTGGGAATGAGCCGGCGGTTGTTGCAATCCGCGAGCAAATCCAGCTTCTCCAAGACGGTTTGGCCGATCAGCACTTCATCTCCCAGGACCAATGCTTCTTCGAGAGTGTCGCGGCCGAGGATGTCAAAGATGAGTGGGCCGGTCACCCCGACCGACTCCTTGCGACCATCGGCATACTCGGCAACGCGGCGGCCGCGAATGCACACGCCCAACTTCTCGACAATGTGTGCGGGAATCACCGATCGGACGGCGCCGGTATCGACGAGGGCGTCGGCCTCGTACGTGCGCGGCTTCTTACGACGCTTGGTGTCACGGCGGGTCAACGCCTCGTCAACCGCGTTCGTGATCTTCACCTTGACGCAAATCTCCCCTATGGGCGGACTCCGGGAAGGCTCTCGTTTCGGCTCGGAAGTCTTGACTGTCATCGCCGTCGCTCCGGCTGGGCTCACCATCATCCTACCTCGGCCTTGCCGGAGTGCCTACGACTCGATCACCCCAGTCCGGCGAGGATCGGACCAGCCAAAAGTGTCCAGACGGCCAGGAGGGCGGCGACGGGGAAGCGCATGGGGCCGGCCCATATCTCGCGGGCCGCTCGGCGGGCAAGCGCAAAGAAAAACCCGCCCCGGGGGAGCGGGGCGGGTGGGAGGAGGGGGAGTTCCGGCGAGCCGGGGGGGTCGCCGGCGGGGTATCTATCGCGATCGCGTCGGCGATCGCGGTCAGCAACGGGCCGCCAAAGGGGGAGCGGCGGTTGGTCCCGATTACATAGGGTCGTCAAACAAAGTTCCAGGCGTCAGCCGTCGCGAGGGCGTCCCACCCGAACTAGTCCCCGCGGGTTCCGGCCCGCGGAGACCTCTTCTCGTCCAGCCCCGTTTGGAGCGATTTGTCTGTCGCTCGGAGGTTGGCTCAGTTGGATCATGCGACTCGCGTGCCAGGAGCGGACAACGCATTGTGCAGGTCACCGCAAGTCAATGATTGCGAGGGGTTTCAAGTCGGCCGGAGTCGTGAGCGAAATTGGCACACGGACGCGGGGAATCGCAATTATTACACGGTCAAGTTCCCCGGATGTAAAAACGCGGGCGACTTGCGATCGGCGAATCGAAGATTGCCAGGGGTGGGGGTGCGGATTGACCGCGGCGCCGGGGTTTTTGTTGCAAAGTGCTCCGCGCCGGTGTCTCAGAACGCCTCGCCGCAATCCGACTACCGGATCAGGAGGACGCGCACGTCCATGACGTTCGTTTGCGTCAGCCCGGTGCGGATCAGCCCGCCGACCGCCTCGAAGAGCGGGTAGGCGTTGTGCCGGTCCAAATGGGCGGCCGCGTCCAGACCGCGTCGCCGGATCTCGGCCCAGGTCGATTCGTCGGCGACGGCCCCGGCCGCGTCGGTGGGCCCGTCCTCCCCGTCCGTCCCGCCGCTCAGCACCGCGACCCCGCGCATTCCGTCCTCGCCCAGCTTGTGCACGGCCGCCAGGACAAACTCCTGGTTCCGGCCCCCCTCACCCGGATGGGGCCCGAGAGTCACAGTCGTTTCCCCGCCGATGAGGACGCATGCCGGCGGGGTGATCGGCGCACCGTCCGTCCGAATGCCACGCACGACACCCGCCATGGCGACGGCGACCTGACGCGTCTCGCCTTCGACGAAGGCCCCGAGGTTAAGGACGCCGTAGCCGAGCTCCCCCGCCTTCGCGGCCGCGGCCCGCAGGGCGAGGACATTGTTCCCGAGGATGACGTTGTGGACCGTTTCCGGCAACTCCTTGAGCGTCTCCGGCATCTGGCCGGCGGCCCCGCGTTGGAGGTGTTCGACAACGGCCGGCGGGGCCTTGGCCCGCAGCCCGTATCGATCCAGGACGGCCAACGCATCGGCGAACGTGGATGGGTCCGCGGCGGTCGGCCCGGAGGCGATGACGTCGAGCGCGTCGCCGACCACGTCGGAAATGATGAGGCTGAACAGCGCCTGGCCCCGGAACGCCTGGGCGAGTCGGCCGCCCTTGACCCGAGACAGGTGCTTACGGACAGCGTTCATCTCGTGGATGGTTGCCCCGCAGGCGTGCAGGAGCTTCGTCACCGCCTGCTTGTCTTCGAGCGAGACCCCGTCCGGCGCCGGCAAGAGGGCCGACCCGCCACCGGACAGCAGGCAGATGGCGACGTCGTCCGGCCCCGCCGAGCCGAGCAGGGCGAGCATCTTCTCGGTCGCGTAGACTCCGTCGGCCGTCGGGTGGTTGCTGGCCGTCGGCCGGGCGGCGAACAGGACGATCCGCCCGAGCGGCCGGACTGCGTCGGCGGGGACGTTGACCAGGCCGGTGAGTTTGTCTACCTGATCGCCGAGCGCCGCTTCGAGGGCCTGGGCCATCGCCGCCCCGGCCTTTCCGGCCCCGACCACCAGAACGCGCCTCGCCTTTGCCACCGCCTCGCGCAGTCGCTGGTCGCCGCGAAGGTATCGCGGCATGAGATCACCGGGCCGCACGGCATCAACGGCCGCGCGCCAGATCGCGAGGGAGTCGGCGGAGAGGGAGTGGGTCATTGGGGGTGGTATACGTAGAGCACGCGTCTCGCGTGCTCTGCCCGATGAACACGCGAGACGCCTGCTCTACGATTCCCCCCACCGCTTCAACAGTCCGTGTTCGACCCCGAGTTGGTCGCACACTCGGCCGACCACGAAATCGACCATGTCGCTCACCGTCTTCGGCAGCGTGTAGAAGGCCGGCATCGCGGGGAGCACCACCGCCCCGGCCTCGGCCACGGCCGCGAGATTTCGCAATTGAATGAGCCCGAGTGGCGTTTCCCGGGGGACCAAAATCAGCCTGCGTCGCTCCTTGAGATGGACGTCCGCGGCCCGGTGGATCAGGTTCTCCGACGTGCCGTGGGCGATGGCCGCGACCGTCCCCATGCTGCACGGGCAGACGACCATCCCGGCCGTCAGGAACGACCCGCTGGCGATCCCGGCCGAGAAGTCGCGGAAATGGTGATAGTGGAGCCGGGAGGAATCCGCGTTCTTCAACAAGAGCTTGGGATCGAAGTGGGTGAGATCGATTGAGACCCCGAGTTCGCGCTCCATCACTTGCGTGGCCGCGGGGCTGATGACCAGGTGGACGGTGCGGCCGGCGCGCAGCAGTACGTCCAGCAATCGGACCGCGTACGGAGACCCACTGGCCCCGGTGATCGCGACTACCAGATCGCCGGCCATGCCCGCCTCGCTTCAACGTGTGTCGATAGGATTCTAGCCGGGGCGAAGCCGATAGCGGTCCGCCGGACTACAACAGTCGCCGGTCGCCCAGGGAGACCGAGCAACTATGAAGCGCTTCCTTGCCGTAGCAACCGTCGTGTGCGCCTTCGCCATCACCGCCCGCGCCGACGAGACCGCCATCGGGCACATGGTCTTCTTCGAGCTGAAGGACAAGTCGGCCGAGTCCAAGAAGAACCTCGTGGACGCCTGCTACAAATACCTGAAGAACCACGACGGCGTCCTCTACTTCAGCGCCGGTCCGCGGGCGGAGGGCGCGAAGGAGGCCGTCAGCGCCACCGACTGGGACGTCGCCCTGCACATCGTGTTCAAGGACAAGGCGTCGTTGGACAAATACATCCCCCACCCCGACCACAAGAAGTTCGTGGACGAAAACAAGGCGAGCTGGAAGGGAGTGAAGGTTTATGACTCGCTTTTGGACCCGAGTCGCAAGTGAATAGCGGCGTATAGGTCCCATAAGACCTATAGGTCCTATGGGACCTATACCCAACCCCTGACCCTGACCGCCCCCATGAACACCAACAGACTCTTCGACCTCTCCGGCCGCGTCGCCCTGGTCACCGGCGGCAACAAGGGGCTCGGCAAGGCGATGGCCCGCGGCCTGGCCCAGGCCGGCGCCGATGTCTTCCTGGCCAGCCGGAACGAGGCCGAGTTGAAGGCGGTCGTCAACGAGATCATCGCCGAGACCGGCCGGAAGGCGGCCTACTGCGTCACCGACATGGCCCGCCGGGACGACGTCACGCGCCTCGCGCGGACGGCGCTGGAGAAGATGGGCCAAGTGGACATCCTGATCAACAACGCCGGGATGAACTCGCCGGAGCCGATTGACTCCATCACCGACTCGACCTGGGACATGATCCTCGAGACGAACCTGACCTCCGTCATGGCTCTGACCCGGGCCCTGGTCCCACAGATGCGGGCCCGCAAGTGGGGCCGGGTGATTCACATCTCGAGCATCATGGGGATGGTGTCGAAGGAGAAGCGGAACGCCTACTCGGCCAGCAAGGCGGCCCTGATCGGGATGGCCCACGCGAGCGCCCTGGACGTCGGCGCGGATGGGGTGACCGTCAACTGCATCGCCCCCGGGCCGTTCCTGACCGACATGCCGATGAGCATCCTGTCGGCCGAGGAGAAGCGGGAGTTCGCCAAGACGACGGCGCTGAACCGGTGGGCCGAGCCGGCCGAGCTGGTCGGCCCGGTGCTGCTGCTCGCCAGTGACGCGGGCAGTTACATTACCGGGCACACGCTCGTGGTCGATGGCGGGTACCTGACTCGGTGACCCGCGGGACCGGGTAATTCACTTTGCACCCCCCGCCTAATCAGTGCGCAATTCAGGTAGTTGGGGCGACCCCGCGAGGCGGAGCCCGACGCGCCAAGCGAGGGCGACGCCGACCGGTCCAAATGGCTGACGGGCGCCCGGCGAGCTGTTCGCCGGCTCGGCGTCGCCCTCGCTTGGCGCGTCGGGTTCCGCCCCACCCGCTACACCCTCCTGAAGCCCGCTCTAACGCCCAGGGTTCACCGTCGGGCCGCTCGCGTCCGCCCCGCGGGATTGCTCGAATGCCCCCTTCACGTTACCCAGCAGCCGCTCCTGCTCGGCCCACGTACGGTCGGCGCGAAGGTTGCGCTTATAGTCGGCTTCGCGCTGATCGGCGGTCTGAAGTGGCGGCGGGGTATCGACCACGTCCGGGCTGGAACACCC
The DNA here is from genome assembly GCA_035258765.1 of Gemmataceae bacterium. Lineage (GTDB taxonomy): Bacteria > Planctomycetota > Planctomycetia > Gemmatales > Gemmataceae > SIAJ01. The sequence goes on along the minus strand of DATFWZ010000465.1, from coordinate 3,111 downwards.
GACCGCGAGGAGCATCGGTACCAGGAGACGGCATCGGCGCATGCGGACCCTATACCGCTCTGTACACCCGCCGCAAGGCGAACCGATTTTCGTAGGGCAGGGTTCCCAACCGGTCCTATTTAGTCCGTAGGACAGTTGGGAAACCTGTCGTACGGAGTGAGACCAGGTGACTCCGGGCCAACAGGACGCCGAACCGGACGCTGCAGGCGAGCCCGCGGGTTGTCGCCGAGAGAAATGCGAATGATCCAACAGTGCCCGAAGTGCGGTCTCGTCAGCCCGCCCGCGGCCCAGCGTTGCGACCGCGGCTACGACTTCGCCGCCAAGGCGATGCGAGGGTGGTACCTGAGCCCCGAGGGGCAGGCGGACCTGCCCGGCCGCCGCCTTACCGCCGTGGACTGCCTGATCGGCCTGTTTCTGCCGGGCATCGGGCTGCTCGTCGGCCTGATCCGGCTGGTCCGGCAGCGCCCGACCGCCGGCCCGATGCTCCGCCGGTCGGTCGCCTCCTTGTTCGCCTGGACCCTGTTGCGGGTGTTGGCCTGCGCACTCACTCCGCGTCCCGGGTCACTCTCCCAGGACGCTCGCGGCATCTGCCGAGATTGGTTGTGACCCAGGATTCCTCGCCTCAGTCGCCCCGCTTCTGGCCGTGGTCCCTCGTCTGGGCGGTTCTGTTCGCCGTCGCACACACGCAGTCGCCACACTACTTTTCCAACCAACACCAGTACCTCCTGCACGGCCTCGCCGACGCCGGGTTCGGGCTCCTGGATCAGGACTGGCTGGCCAACACCAAGGATCCGACTCCCGTCTTCTCCACCGTGGTCGAAAAGGCATACGCCTGGCTCGGTCCGTTCGCATTCCAGGTGCTCTACTTCGTGATGCTCGGGGTGTACTTCGAGTCGGTCCGGCGGCTGGTCGAAGTCGTGCCGGGCTTTCCCGACCGTGGTCCGGCCCGGGTCGTGTTCCTCACGCTTTTCCTCGCCGCCCACGCTGCGATCCTGCGGGTGTTGTCGGTCAAGCTCACCGGGATCGATTACCCGTGGTTCCTGCAGGCGGGAGTGGCCGGGCAATACGTCCTCGGGCCGGGACTGCAGCCGTCCGCGTTCGGCGTCCTGCTCGTGGCCTCGCTGGCCGCTTTCGCCAATGGCCGGTCGGTCCTCGCGGCAGCCCTGGCGGCCGGCGCCGCGGTCGTGCACTCGACGTACCTCCTCCCGGCCGGGTTGGTGACGGTCGGCTACGTCCTGGTACTATTCCGCGAGCGGCAGGTTCTCCGAGGGTTCGCGGCGGGGCTTCTGGCCCTGGCGCTCGTCCTCCCGGTCGTGGCCCACAACGTCCATACCTTCTCACCGGGCGACGCCGACCGCTTCCGCGAGGCCGAGCGGCTCTTGGCCGAGGTGCGCATCCCGCACCACGCGGTCATGGACCGCTGGCTCGACGGGATCGCCGTCGCTCAGATCGGGGCCATGCTCGTGGGGATCGTCCTCGTCCGGCGGACGCGGCTGTTCCCGGTGTTGGCGCTCGTGACCGCGGTGTGTGTGATCTTGAGCGTGGTCCAGGTCATTACCGGGAGTCACACGCTCGCCCTCTTGTTCCCGTGGCGATTCTCGGCCGTCCTGATGCCGGTGGCGACGGCCGTTATCTTCGCGCATGCGGCGCGGGGGATTGCCTGGCTGGCGAGAAAGAGCGAGGCAGCCGGTCGCGCAATCGTGTGGGCGTGCGGAGTTGTGGCCGTCGGATTGGCCGCGGGCGGCGTGGCCGTCATGGCCCTTGGGCTCGGCTACCGGATGAATGATGCCGAGCTTTCGCTCCTGGATTTCGTCGAGGAACACAAGAAGCCGGGGGACGTCTACTTGCTCCCCGTCCGCTTTCCGAACCTGAGCGGCGCCCCGCGCGGGAGCGGGTCCACGACGTTCACACCGCCGCCGCGGGCCAGGCCGGGAGTCACCCTGATCCCGGTGGACCTGCAGCGGTTCCGGCTTTCCACAGGGGCGCCGATCTACGTGGACTTCAAGGCCGTCCCGTACGCGGAGGACGACGTACTGGAGTGGTACCGGCGGATGCAGGACTCGGAGCGGTGGTACGACCGCCGCGAATGGGGCGACGACGTGATCCGAGAGTTGCGCGCGGCCGGGATCACGCATGTGGTGGCCACCACGGACCGGGACGTGAAAAGTCCAGAACTCGAGTTGGTCTACCACGACGAGGGGTATCGGCTGTACCGAGTTCGACCAATGCAAAATGCAAAATGACAAAAGGCAAAAAGGAGGACAGTGGAGTGCCTTCCTTTTTGCCTTTTGTCATTTTGCATTTTGCATTACCCGGTACCTCGTCCCAGGAACCACCGCATCAACTTCCACCCCGGGTCGAACTCCAGCTCCGAGGCGGCCGCGACGACCTCGTCGTAGCTCTTCTGACCCTTCGGCTCGATCCCGGTCCCCGCGACTACGAGCGGCACCGCCCCGTAGGCGTGCGCCCGGGTCCGAAGCGGCGTGCGGTGATCGGGCGAGACCAGGATCCGCCAGTCGCCGTGCTTCGGCAGCTCCTGCAGGAGCGGGCCGACGATGTGCTCGTCGATCCGTTCCAGGGCCTTGACCTTTTCGTCCACCCGGCCCTCGTGGCTGGCCTCGTCCGGGGCCTCGACGTGGACGCACACCAGGTCGTGGGCCACGAGGGCCGCGATCCCGGTGCGGCCCTTGCTCGCGTAGTCCGTGTCGAGGTAGCCGGTCGCCCCCGGGGCGTCGAGCCGGTGCCAGCCGATCAGCATCCCGGTCCCACGGACCAGGTCCACGGCGCTGACGATCGCCCCCCGCGGACCGTACTCGCGGGCGAACGACGACACCGTCGGCGCCCGCCCCTGCCCCCACAGCCAAATCTGCGTGGCCGGCTTCTCCCCGCGGGCGCCGCGCTCGCGGTTCACCTCATGGCCCGCGACCACTGCCTTCGACCGCTCCATAAGGTCAATCAAGACCCCGGCCCCGGGGCCCGTGGGCAGGTAGTTTGCCGCCGGCTTGTCCGGGATGTCGTGCGGCGGCTGGGTCTTCGTCTCGGCCGCGAACGGGGCGGGCTTGCCCTCCGAGCGGTAGACCAGGATGTTCCGGTACTGGACCCCGGGGTGAA
>DATFWZ010000464.1:0-9023 GCA_035258765.1 Gemmataceae bacterium | reverse complement strand
GTTCGCGTTCGGGTGGAAAGAGCTCCGGCTCCTTCCGATCGGCACCCTGGTCAACGCGGGCAACACCTTTCTCCGGTACGCCCAGGAAGGACTCTACGGCCGCCGGCTCCGCGAGACGCGGATCGAACACCCGCCGGTGTTCATCATCGGTCATTGGCGTAGCGGAACGACGCTGCTCCACGAGCTCCTGGTCCAGGATCCGCGGCACACCTTCCCGAACACCTACCAGTGTTTCGGCCCCTGTCACCCGCTGCTGACCGAGCGCCTGGCCCGCAAATACCTGACGTGGATGCTCCCGGCCCGGCGGATCATGGACAACATGCCGGTCGGGTGGGACCGGCCGCAGGAGGAGGAGTTTGCCCTCGCACTCCTCGGACAGCCTTCTCCGTACCTGAGGATCGCGTTTCCGAATCGCCGCCAGCTCGGCCGCGACTCCCTCGACCTGGACGGCCTGCCGCCACGAGTGCGGGCGGCGTGGAAGCGGGCGTTCGTGCGGTTTGTGCAGATAGTCACGGTGCGCGACCCGCGCCGGCTGATCCTGAAGTCGCCGCCGCACACCTGTCGCATCCCGACCTTGGTGGAATTGTTCCCGGACGCTCGGTTCGTCCACATCGTTCGCGACCCGTTCGCGATCTATTCCTCGACCGTCAACCTGTGGAAGAAGCTGTATCGCGCCCAGGCGATGCAGACGCCGACTTTCGACGGATTGGAAGAGGACGTCTTCGAGACGTTCTTGCATTTCCACCGGCGGCTGGCGGCCACGCGGCACCTCGTTCCCGCGGGTCGTTTTCATGAACTGCGTTACGAAGACCTGACCAAGGACACGCCCGGCGAATTGCGGCGACTTTACGCCGCCTTGGAGCTGGGCGACTTCGAGTCATTGCAACCCCACCTGGAGCGGTACCTGGCCGAGACGTCCCGATACGAAACGAATCGGTGGGAGCTTACCGACGCCGAGCGGGCCGAGATTCGCCGCCGCTGGGGGGAGGTGATCCGGAAGTACGGTTACGACGGGTGAGGGCCCCCGACGGCGAGCGCAGGCATCATCGGCGCGGTAGGTCCCGCCTGCCGGGCGGGACTTGGCCTGGCAACCCGGGGACATCTCTTTGAGCATCAATGGTAGAGCACGCGTCTCACGTGCTTGGTAGCGCTAAGCACGCGAGGCGCGTCCTCTACGGCCCCGCGGGTGCCAAGGACCCGCCCCGGCAGGCGGGACCTACCCGGGCGGAAGTGTCATTGCAAGCGCGCTGTGTCCAGGTCCGAGTCTTCGCGCGGATTTGGCAACCTGAGTGGCAACCTGATCCACTACTCCCATGCCCGCAAGCACTTTCGGAATGAGTTCACATTGCCAAATGGCTCATTCTGCCAACCGTTTGTCCGTCTGACGCCGCGCCGTCCCGAGCCGTCGACCGCGAGATTGAAGATTGCCAAATCACCACCCCACGGTTGGCAATCTTCGACGGCCCGGCTCCAAGCGCCGTTGCAACGACATGTCCGGATCGAAGGTTGCCAAATTCACACAAACACACGTGGCAATCTTCGACGCCGCGGGCCGCGCAAGGCTTGCAGCGAATGGGATGGTCTGACACGCCCGCAAGCATGCTCCTGAGTGCCAGGTCAAGATTCGACTTCGCGATGGGCCGGCGCCGCGAGCAATTGGTCGCGGACCAGCCTCTGTGCCCGCCGCTTGGCCGCATAGTCCCCGATCCCCAGAAGTCCCCCCAGGATCAGGTTGACCATCGGCACGCCCCAGTGGCCCGGCCCGGTGAGGTATGCGACCGGCGCGGACAGGAAGAGGTGGACCAGTCCGTGAGTGAGTAGATACGACTGGCCTAGGCGTATCCCCAAATGCCGCGCGGCCGGGCCGGAATTTCTCGCCGTGGCCCGCAAGATCGTCTCCAAACTCCCGTCCGGGTCGGGTCGCTTCCCGGCCGACTGCAATCGTTGTTTCTGGCCGAGGTGCAGCTCCTCAACCACCGCGAGGTCCAGACTCTCCATCCCCTGGACCACGTAGTCGCTCCCGTCCGGTGGCTCGTCCACGGCATTGCTGGTCAGCAACAGTCCGCCGTCCTGCCAGCAGGTGGCGAACATCGTCAGCCACCAGACGTCCATCGGCCGCGGCTGCTTCTGGACGAAGGCATACGTCTGCCTGGTCCGGGAGTAGAAGGTCCGAACTCGGGTCTCGTAGCGCCAGTGCGGCCCGTGAAAGGTGATCTGCATGAACCCGGTGCCGAGTGGCTCGTACCCGAGCGCAACGATCTGTCGGTGCCAGAACGCATAGTCGGGCTCGGTTGAAACCGGCGGGAGCGCGGTCGGGTCCTCGGTTCCGCCATTGGTATATCGAGTCCCGCCGAGCGAGCTGATCAGTGCCGGCACCCAGGTCCACCCGAGGAACAATGCGGTCGCGCCCCAGAGGACCACCGCGACGGTCGTTTCATCCATCGGCGGCCCCCGGGTCCTCGGGCGGCGGCGCGCTGACTCCGTGTTCGACCACCCACCGGAGTTGCCGGGCCAGTCCGTAAAGGATGCGCACCTCGTTCGGCGAAGGGTTCGCCCGGGCGATCAAATGCCGCACGCCGTGCATGAGCGAATCCGCCTTCGGCCCGTACAGGAAATGAACCTTCGTCAGCGCGTCTCGTAAGCTCTCGAGCATCCGCTCCTGGTCGGCGAACGGGGCGACCCGTTGCGTCGGCCCGGGCGGGCTCCGAAACTGCCTCCGCAGCTCGTACAAGCACACTGCGACCGCGTGCGACAAGTTCAGCGACGGATATTGTGAGTCGGTGGGAATCCGAATGAGGCCGTGGCACCGGGCAACTTCGGCGTTGCTCAGTCCGCTGGGCTCTGGGCCGAACACGAGGGCACTCGGCCCGTCGGCGAGGGTTGTGGCCAGTCGGGCGAGCAGCTCGGCCGGCAGGCCGTAATTGTGAGTTCGGTACACCCCTTCGACATTCGCCGACGTTCCCAGGACCGTCCGGCAGTCCGCTACCGCGTCTTCGAGTGTGGGTACGATCGCGGCGGCCTCGAGGAGGTGTTCGCCGTGCGTGGCCATCCGGCGGGCTTCCTCGGACCAAGGGTCGGCGAACGGGGCGACGAGGGCAAGTTGCGTGAGCCCGAAGTTGCGCATGACCCGGGCGACCGCTCCGACGTTCCCGGCGTAGTGCGGGCGGACGAGCACGACGCGGGCATTGCTGAGCATGAGATGGTCACAGCCCCAGGACGTCGGCCATCGTGTACCGGCCGGCCGGGCGGTTCGCCAGGAACTTGGCCGCGAGAAGGGCCCCGCGGGCGTAGCTGTCGCGGCTGTACCCCTTATGGACGAGTTCCAGGGTCTCGCCCAACGTGCCGAATATGATCGTGTGCTCGCCGACGTTGTCGCCGGCCCGGACCGCGTGGACCCCGATCTCGGTCGCGGGCCGCTCCCCGACCAGCCCCTCGCGGCCGTGGACCAGGTTCGGAATTTCCATGGCCTGCTGGCAGATGCGGGCGAAATGCATGGCCGTCCCGCTCGGCGAGTCCTTCTTGAACCGGTGGTGCCGCTCGATGATCTCGACGTCGAACCCCTTGCCCCGGAGGACCGTGGCCGCGTCCTTGACGAGCTTGAACAGCAGATTCACCACCAGGCTCATGCTCGGGGTGAAGAGGACGGCGGTCTCATGGGCGGCCGATTCGATTTCGCGCCGCTGGGCGTCCGAGTGGCCCGTCGTCGCGATGACGATCGGAATCTTGCGGCTCTCACAAGCCTTGACGATCGCCATCGTGCCTTCCGGCGTGGAGAAGTCGATGACGACGTCCGGGCGGCAAGACAGGGGCAACTCCGACGTGACCGGAACGCCCAGCGCGCCGATGCCGGCCAGGTCGCCGGCGTCGCGGCCCTGGTTCGGATGTCGGGCGGAATCAATGGCCGCGACGACGGCCAGCTCGTGGTCCTCGTGAGCCAGCATGACGATCCGCTGGCCCATCCGCCCGCACGCCCCGTTGATCGCGATGTGTGTCTTCATGGCTGGTCCGCCGCGGGCTATGTATACACCTCGATTGCCTTGATGATCTCGTCCAGGTCGTTCGACACTTGCACCGCCCGGTTGGCGAAGTTCGCGCGCCGGACGCCGCGCTTGCCCAGCACATCCTCGAACGTCTTCGGGTCGGCCGAGTGGTAGGCGACGGTGGCAGTCGGGTCCTTGAGTTGGTGCCCGGTCAGAATGCAAACGACGCGTTCATCCGCGCCGATGACCCCTTCGGCGCGCAACTTCTTCGCCCCGGCGAGGCTGGCCGCCGACGCGGGCTCGCAGCCGAGCCCGCCGGCGGCGACCTTGGCCTTGGCGTCCATGATCTCCTGGTCGGTCACCTCGCGGACGACCCCGCCACACCGCTCCAGCGCGCGCAAGGCCTTCGGCAGGTTCACCGGGCGGTTGATCTCAATGGCGCTCGCGAGCGTATGGGCCCGGGCATTGGCCGCGTCCATCTGCCGCATGTACGCGTCTACCTTGCCGCGATCCGGCCGGCCCGCGTTCCACCGCAAGCCCTGACGTTCGTAGAGTTGGTAAAAAGTGTCAGCGCCGGAGGCGTTAATCACGGCCAGCCGGGGGGCACGCGAGATCAACCCCAGCTCCAGAAGCTCAATGAATGCTTTGCCGAAGGCGGATGAGTTTCCGAGATTCCCGCCCGGGACGACGATCCAGTCCGGCACTTCCCAGCGCAGCGCCTCGAGGACGCGGTACATGATCGTCTTTTGTCCCTCGAGGCGGAACGGGTTAATGCTGTTGACCAGATAGATTCCGAGCTGCCGGCTCACCTGTTGCACGCGGGCGAGCGCGTCGTCGAAGTCGCCGGCGATCTGGACGGTCAGCGCGCCATGGTCGAGGGCCTGGGCGAGCTTGCCGTACGCGATCTTGCCGGACCCGATGAAGATGACGGCCCGCATCAAGTCGGTGGCAGCGCAGTAGATGGCGAGAGAAGCGCTGGTGTTGCCGGTACTGGCGCACGCGGCCCGCCGGGCGCCCACGGCGCGGGCGTGGGCGAAGGCCGCGGTCATCCCGTTGTCCTTGAAGCTCCCGGACGGGTTCATGCCCTCGTAGTGCAGGTACAGCCGCCCGGCGTTCGACCCGACGTACTTGCCGACGGCCTCTGCCCGCTGAGTAAGCGTCTGGCCCTCGCCGATCGTGAGGATCTGGTCGTCCCGGGTAAACGGGAACAACTCGCGAAACCGCCAGACCCCGCTGAACTCGAGCGGCTCGGTCCGGCGAGCCCACTTGGCCTCGAATTCCTTGAGGCTCCGCGGCGGCCGGGCCCGGTCCCAATCGTAGACGACGTCCATCAAACTGCCGCACTTCCGACACTCGAACGACGTGTCGTCGAGCGCGGCCGTGGCGCGACAGTCGGCGTGGATGCAGCGCTGGAAGGCGACCTCGGACATGCCGTCACTTTAGGGGAACCGGCGCGCCGCGGCCGCGCGACCCGGGCGCACGGTCGTGTCAACGGTACCGCGTGGATATCCCGTGTGCGTCTTGACGGGTGGGAATGCAGCGGAGGCGCGCATTCGAGCGAATCGGCCGCAGCCCGCGGACTTGCGCGCCCGATGCTCAACGCGGACGGCAGTCTCGGCCCAGCTACCCGAACGGTAACTCTTCGCAAAGGCGAGGGGGCGATCCTGGTCCGTGCTTGAAGCGTTGGCTCTTCCCTTTGGGTTCGCGATGCCTTATCCTGGCGTGCCCGAGGTCGCCCGCGTTCCCACCAAGCCACCATGAACCGAACCCCCGCACTCGCTCGCCTGGCCGTCGCCCTGGTTTGCTTCGCGGGCGTGGCTGTCGTCGCCCTCGTCGGCCAGGACCGGCCGGCCCCGGGCGAGCAGATGGTCGCGGCCGCGGACCAGTTCCTAGGCAGCCTGACGCCCGAGCTGCGCAAAAAGGCGACGTTCGACTTCGACGATCCCGAGCGGACCGCCTGGTTCTTCACCCCGCAACAGGACGCCGGCAAGCCGAAGCGGAAGGGGGTGCGATTCGAGGAGCTGGACGAGAAGCAGAAAGAAATGGCACTCGCGCTCCTACGCACCGGCACGAGCGCCGGGGGTTACGATCAAGCGACGACCATTATGAGCCTCGAGTCCATCCTCCGGGAAGTGGAGAAGAAGGGCGGCATTGTTCGTAATCCCGACTGGTATTTCGTGAGCATCTTCGGCAAGCCGGCCAAGACCGGGAAATGGGGCTGGCGGATCGAGGGGCACCACCTGTCGGTGAACTTCACGATCGACCGCGGCCAGGTCGAATCGCCGACCCCGTTCATGTTCGGGGCCAATCCGGCGACCGTGAAAGCTGGCGATCGGGCCGGTCTGCGGGCTATCCCAGAAGTCGAGGACCGCGCAAAGGAACTGATCAAATCGCTGGACGACGAGCAAAAGAAAATCGCGCAGCGCGACCAGGACTTCCCGGAGATCAAGGAGAACACCCCCGCCGCGAAGATCGGCGACCCGGAAGGCATTCCCGGCGCGAAGCTGACCGAGAAGCAACGCGCGCTACTGATGAAACTCCTGGAAGCGTACGCCGCCCGGATGCCGGGCGAGGTGGCAGCGAGGGAAATGAAGGCGGTCAAGGACGCCGGGATCGAGAAGGTGTACTTTGCCTACAGCGGCGAGGCCGAGACCGGCAAAAAGTACACCTACCAGATCCAGGGACCAACATTCGTCGTTCAGTTCTTGAACGTTCAGGCCGACGGCTCGGGCAACCCGGCCAACCACATCCATAGTGCCTGGCGACGACTGCCGGCGGATTTCGGGCTGAAGGAGAAGTGACCCGGCGTCACGTTGTTAGCGCGCCGCCTTGCCGCTCTTGCGTACCCGGCGGGCCTGTTTTGACTCCACCATTTGCGCCGGCGACACCTCCAGAAGCGGGTCGCGGCGCGTGGCGTTCGCCCGGGCGTACTCTTGAAAGCGCTCCTGGCTGCGGACGGCAGGTACCCCGTTTCGAAGCTCCACTCGCTGGTACGTGCCGTCCGGCCGGAGCTCGCGGGCCTTCACGTTGTCCGCCAGCGTCGTCTCCAGCACTTCCTTGATCAGCCGATCCCTGAGTTCCGGGGGCTCAATCGGGAACACCACTTCCACTCGGCGGCTCAGGTTCCGGTCCATCCAGTCGGCGGACCCGATGTACACCATTGGGTCGCCACCGTTGCCGAAGTAAAACACGCGGCTGTGTTCCAAATACCGGTCCACGATCGACGTGACCCGGACGTTGTCGCTGACCCCCGGGATACCCGGGCGCAGGGCACAAATGCCGCGGCAAATGATGTCGATTTGCACCCCGGCCTGGCTCGCCCGGTAGATCGCTTGAACCACCTTGGGCTCCAGGAGGCCGTTGATCTTGGCGATGATCCGTCCTTTCCGTCCCGACCTCTCGAACCCGATCTCCCGGTCGATCATCTCGATCATGAAATCCTGCATCCGGCTCGGGGCGACGATCAGCTTCTTCCAGACCGGTAGCTCGCTATACCCGGTCAGGTAGTTGAAGAGGGCCGATACGTCGTCCGCGAAGTCCGGGTTGCAGGTGAAGTAGCCGAGGTCGGTGTAGACGCGGGCCGTTTGCGGGTTGTAGTTGCCGGTCCCCAGGTGGACGTAGCGCCGGATGCCATCGTCCTCCCGGCGGACGATCAGGGCCACCTTGCAGTGCGTCTTGAGTCCGACGAACCCGAAGACGACGTGGACACCGGCCTTCTCCAGCTCCCGGGCCCAGAGGATGTTCCGCTCCTCGTCCAGCCGGGCCTTCAATTCGATGACGGCAGTCACCTGTTTGCCCGCGTCGGCCGCCCGCTGGAGAGCCCGGACGACCGGGGAGTCCGAGCTGGTGCGATAGAGCGTCTGCTTAATGGCCAGTACCCGGTCGTCGGCAGCCGCGGCCTCGATGAACTCCACCACTGGGCTGAACGACTCGTACGGGTGGTGGACCAGTATGTCGCGGGTCCGGATCGCTGCCCACATGCTGGTGGCGTTCGCGAACTCGGGGACAATTTGCGGCACGAACTCCGGGTCGCGCAGTTGGGCGTACCCGGGCAGGCCGTACACCTGGAACAGTGCGGTCAAATCGAGGAGGTCCGGGATGATGAACACGTCCGCGACCGTATCCAGTCCGAGGGACGTTGTCAGGAACTGCACCAACTCCTCCGGCGCATCGGACTCAACTTCGAGCCGCACGGCGGTGCCGCGCCGCCGCTTCCGGACCGACTCCTCGATCGCTTTTAGCAGGTCCTCGACTTCCTCGTCCTCAATCTCGTACTCACTGTCCCGCGTAACCCGGAACATTGTCGCGTGGTCGATCGTCATCCCCGGGAACAGCTCGGCCAGGTGCAGCCGGATCGCCGTCTCCAGCGGCGCGAAGACGAACCCCTTCTCGGACGGGAGCTGGACGAACCGTCGAAGCACCGCCGGCACCTGGACCACCGCGAACAGCTTGTCCGGGTGTTTCGGCCGCTCCAGGACGACCGCGATGTTCAGGGACTTGTTCGCCAGATGGGGAAACGGGTGACCGGGGTCAATCGCCAAGGGGGTCAGCACGGGGAACACCTCGCGTCGAAATACGTCGCGCAGGTGCTTTCGCTCCGCCTCGGACAGGTCCTTTGTCCCGCGGCGGATGACGACCCCCTCTTGTTCCAGCGCCGGCAGCACCTCCTCGGAGAGCACCCGGTATTGTTCCTGCACCATCTCGCCGACCGATTGGGAGATGGCTTCGAGTTGCTCTTTGGGCAGCATCCGGTCGGCCCCGGACGACCGAATGATCCCGGCGTGGACCTTCTGCATGAGCCCGCCGACCCGGACCATGAAGAACTCGTCCAGGTTGGCCGCGAAGATGGCGAGGAACTTCAGGCGCTCGAGGAGGGGAACTTTGGAGTCCTTCGCCTCCTCGAGGACCCGGCGGTTGAACTCCAGCCAGGACAGTTCGCGATTGATATACAGGCCCGGGTCGTCCAGACTCGGCCCTGTATCGGGGTTGCACGGCGGCGAAATGGGTGACGGCGTCATATCGGCACCGAAAAGTCCTCAAAAC
>DATFWZ010000463.1:0-2680 GCA_035258765.1 Gemmataceae bacterium | reverse complement strand
GGTCGAGGGGTTCCCGAAGGCGCCGGCCCCGATCCGGGCGATCCTGTGGGTGCTGCGAAAGACGGGCGGACGGAAGAAGCTGCTGACCTATATCGGCAGCGGCACTTTCCCCGCGGGCAGGCCGACCATACCCGAGACCGTCCTGCCGCCAGGCGGGGACCCGCGGGAAGCGGTCGAGAAGCTTCGGCGGAGCGCGGAGCGGCTGAAGGGGTATAGCGGACCGATTGTGCCGTCCCCCCTCTTCGGATCGATGACGAAGGACGAGGCGGTGCGTATGCAGCTCGTCCATTGCGCGCACCACCTGAGCTTTCTGGTGCCCAAGAATTGAAACGCCCACGGACGTCCGTCCGTGGGCCTCGGGAGTGAGTCATGATTTCCGCCGCTGCGAAGAAAGGCCGCGTCTCACAGGTCATCGGCTCGACGTTCGACGTCGAGTTCGACGACGAGCACTTGCCGGACATCTACAACGCCGTTCACATTGTGTCCGACAACAAGGGCGTCCGCCTCGACCTGACCGGCGAGGTGCAGCAACACCTGGGCGGCAGCCGGGTCCGGTGCGTCGCCCTGGGCTCGACGGACGGCCTCATGCGCGGGACGGAGGCGATCGACACCGGCAAGCCGGTGCAGGTGCCCGTCGGCCTCGAGACGCTCGGGCGCGTGTTCAACCTGCTTGGCCAGCCGATCGACGGTCGCGGGCCGGTGACGGCCAAGGAGTACCGGCCGATCCACGCCAAGCCGCCGAAGTTCGCCGACCTCTCCCCGAAGTCCGAAATCCTCGAGACCGGCATCAAGGTGCTCGACCTCTTGACCCCGCTGGCCCGGGGTGGCAAGGCCGGCCTGTTCGGGGGGGCCGGGCTGGGCAAGACGGTGATCCTCACCGAGCTGATCTCCCGGATCGCCAAGGTCTACAAGGGCTACTCGGTCTTCGCCGGCGTCGGCGAGCGGACCCGCGAGGGCAACGACCTGTGGCTGGAAATGCAGGAGGCCAAGACCGGGGCCGGGCCAGACGCCAAGTCGGTCATCGAGTCCACGGCCATGGTCTTCGGCCAGATGAACGAGCCCCCGGGGGCGCGTCTGCGGGTTGCCCTGTCAGCCCTGACAATCGCCGAGTGGTTCCGCGACACGACCGGGGCCGAGACGCTCCTGTTCGTCGATAACGTGTTCCGATTCTCCCAGGCCGGGTCCGAGGTGTCGGCGCTTCTGGGCCGCATGCCGAGCGCCGTCGGCTACCAGCCGACCCTGGCCACCGAGATGGGCGAGCTCCAGGAGCGAATCACCTCGACGGCCCGCGGGGCCATTACGTCAGTACAAGCCGTGTACGTCCCCGCGGACGACCCCACCGACCCAGCCCCGGCCAACACGTTCCAGCATCTGGACGCGTTCATTTACCTGGAGCGGTCGATCTCCGAGAAGGGCATCTACCCGGCCGTGGACCCGCTCGCGTCCAACAGCCGGCTGCTCGACGCCCAATTCATCGGCGAGCGGCACTTCGCCGTCGCCCGCCGGGTGCAGTCGATCCTGCAGCGGAACAAGGAGCTGCAGGACATCATCGCCATCCTCGGCGTCGAGGAGCTGAGCGAGGAGGACCGGCAGATCGTGTCCCGGGCCCGGCGGATTGAGCGGTTCCTGTCGCAGCCGTTCCTCGTCGCGGAGCCGTTCACTGGCAAGCCGGGTAACGTGACGCCGCTGGCCGAGACGATCCGCAGCTTCGAGGAGCTGTGCGACGGCAAGTGGGACCACCTGCCCGAGGGCGCCTTCATGTACGTCGGCGCCATCGAGGAGGCGGAGGAGCAGGCGAAGAAGATGGCCGCGAAGTAGGGATTGGTAAGTCGTGGGCCTTCCTATAGGACCCATAGGACCTATCGGACCTATAGGACCTATGGGACGGCCCACCATTCGCCCCTGACCATTCACCAAGATCCCATGCCGACCGACAAACTCGTCCAATGCGTGATCGTCACCCCCGAGCGGGCCGTCCTGGATGACGCGGGCGACATGATCATCCTGCCGATGATCGACGGCGAGCTCGGCGTCCAGTTCGGCCGGGCGGCCCTGGTCGGGCGCCTGGGCAAGGGGGAGCTGCGCATCAAGCGCGGCGCGGACACGCGGCGGCTGCGGGTCGAAGGCGGGTTCGCCCAGGTGCGATCGAACGTGGTCACGGTGCTGACCACGCGGGTGTCCGAGGCAACCGCGGGCACGGCCGGCGCAACCGCCAGCCACTAAGTCCTTCCAAGAGGACGACCGCTAGCCGCCGTTTCCCTTTTGCATCCCCCGCCTCCCCTCCTTATGCTGTCGGGACTTCCTTCACCTGGGGATGTCCCGACATGTTCCGAATCGGCACCTTCGTCCTTTTCCTCTCCGCCTCCGTCACCCTCGCCCAGCCGCCGAAACCCGTCCCGCACGCGATCAAGAACGCCCGGGTCGTCGTCTCGGCCGAAAAGACCATTCCGAGCGCGACCGTCCTCCTTCGCGACGGGCTGATTACCGATGTCCTCGAAGGGGATGTCCCAATTCCCCCCGACGCGGTCGTCATCGACGGCAAGGGGCTGACCGTCTACCCCGGGTTCATCGACGCGGGCAGCCCGCGCGGGTTCGATGCGACGCTCAAGCGCTCCGAGGGCGGGCCACCAGCCCCCGAGGACCTGGCCAACGACATCCTCGCCGCGACCAAGCCGGACAA
>DATFWZ010000462.1:0-2626 GCA_035258765.1 Gemmataceae bacterium | reverse complement strand
TCCTCCGGATCGGGGGCGGGAAGGCGGACAAGGATCCACGGCATGCGCGAACCACGCCGCTGACCGCCGACGAGTTCGCCCGCCTCATCGTCGCCACCGAGGCGAGCCCGGAACTGTTCTGTGGTCTGACCGGGGCCGAGCGTGCTCTGGTCTACCGCCTGGCCGTCGAGACGGGCTACCGGGCTGCGGAACTTTCTCAGCTCCGCCCGTCGTCGTTCGTGGTGGCCGGCGACCTGGTCGAGGCCGTCCTGCCCGCCTCGGCCACCAAGAATGGCCAGGAGGCCCGCCAGCCGCTCGGGGCGTGTGCCGGACTGGTCGTGAGCTACATAGCCCAGCTGCCAGCATCCCAATCAATTTTCCCCGGGGACTGGTGGAAGGACGCTGCCGAGATGATCCGCCGCGACCAGACCGCGGCCGGCATCCCCTACGAGGTCGATGGTCCTACCGGACGGTCCTACCGCGACTTCCACAACCTGCGGCACACGATGGTCGCCTTCCTCGACGCGGCCGGCGCTTCCCTGAAGGAGGCGATGCAGCTCGCCCGACATTCGCGGCCCGAACTGACCGCCAAGGTGTACGGACGGGCCTCCCGGGAGCGGCTGGCCGAGGCCGTGAAGCGACTGCCAACCGGTTCGGGATGCCGCCGGGATGCCGGGTCACCGGATAGCGCCATAGGAAACGGGATGATTCCAGGCGACAGAGACGGGTCTGAGGCCCAGCCGCTCGACGGTGAAAAACCCCGGGGAAAGAAGAGGAAAAGTGACGCGGGAGGACCGCAGACAACGCAAAGTGATAGCTCCGCGAGAAGGATTCGAACCTTCAACCCGCCGGTTAACAGCCGGCTGCTCTACCGTTGAGCTATCGCGGAATCGTCGTAACCTCCCTCTTTTCTAGCGCACGGGTAGTCCGGAGGCAAGTGCACCCATTCAATAGCCGACGCCCCCAACTGAGGTCCGTCACCCATGCGCCTTGCCACCCTGAACACAGCCGCCGGCCCGCACCCGGCCGTCCTCGTCGGCGACCAGTACCTGGACCTCCCCGCCACGGACTCCCGATTCCCGAGCAGCATGCGCGAGCTGCTCCGTACGCCCGACCTCGTCGCCGCCGCCCGCGAGCTGGCGGCCCGCCCGGGCGGCGTGCGGGTCGCGGCGGCGAGCGCGCGGCTGCACGCCCCCGTCCACGACCCGCAGAAGATCATCTGCGTCGGGCTCAACTACCGGGATCACGCGGCCGAAAGCAAGATGGCCATCCCGAGGGAGCCGGTGCTGTTCAGCAAATTCCCCTCCGCGCTCATCGGCGACGGTGAGGCCATCATCACCCCGGCGGTCAGCAACAAAGTCGATTATGAGGCCGAGCTGGTGGTCATCGTGGGGAAGGGCGGTCGGCGCATCACCGAGGCAAAGGCGCTGAACCACATCGCCGGCTATAGCATCGGCCACGACGTGTCGGCCCGCGACTGGCAACTCGAGAAGGACGGGAAGCAGTGGATGGTCGGCAAGACGTTCGACACGTTCGCGCCGGTGGGACCGACGCTCGTGACGACCGACGAGGTCCCGAATCCACACGCGCTGGGAATCCGATTGCGCCTCAACGGCAAGACGATGCAGAACAGCAGCACGGCGCAGATGATCTTCTCCGTCGCGCAGCTGATCACTTACGTCTCGGTCATCGTTACCTTGGAGCCGGGTGATCTGATCTTCACCGGAACCCCCCCGGGAATCGGGCACGCCCTGAATCCGCCCGTCTATTTGAAGCCCGGAGACCTCGCCGAAGTGGAAATCGACGGACTAGGGGTCCTCCGCAACGTCGTCAGTGGGGAGGGAGTGTAGTTCACTTTTCGCCGATGGTGTGGGAAATCTCTCGATTTTTGCCATGCCGGGCCTCGCGTCTTGGTGAAGGAATCTGGCCGAGACTGAATTTTGCACCCCCGAGCTTCGGGCGTGGCCATAAAGCTATGTTATGGCCCGAACATGCCGCGTGAAATTTGCCTGAAGGAAACAAATACATGAGAAATCTACTTTAGTTCGGCCAAGGACATTGGTAGCATTCTCATTCGGTCAAGCGGTCCGACCGACCCCTCTCGGCGGACTCGGGCACCTCCCCCCAATGACCGACGGCTCGCCGGTCCAGGTGCCCGCTGATCCGAGACGGATCTCCATAACGGATCGCGAACTCAACATGGGTCCCGTCCATGTTTGCAGTCAGGTCAGGGGTCCGCGCCTGCGCGCTCGCAGCGGCCTTCCTGGCAGTGGTGCTTTGCGCTCCCATCGCCTCCGCGCAAAGCACCGGGCCGGCGCTCACCGACGGCCCCCCGGCGGTCGGTGGCGGCACGGATGGCGGCGGGTCCGCGGGCACGGCGAATCCGCGCCCCACGATTACGGCGCTCAGCGCCACGCAAGTCCCGGGCAAGAAGTTCCGCTTCACCGGCACGGTGTCCGACGACACCCCCGGGTCCTGCCTCGTGGTCTTCTCCGGGGCGGCCAACGGCGTTGCCATGTGCAACTCCTCCGGCCAGTTCGACGGCACGTTTGACGTCCAGACCCTCGGCGTGGTCACAGCGGTTGCGAACGACGGGTCGCAGAACTCCGACCCGGTGACCAAGACGCTCACGAACAACGCCCCCACG
>DATFWZ010000461.1:0-6131 GCA_035258765.1 Gemmataceae bacterium | reverse complement strand
GCGGAGCTTGACCCGGGGCATGTCCGCACGGTATTCGATCTCGATCTGCGCCCACACCGCCCCGCCCCGGGCCGCCAGCCGCAGCGACTTGAACACCGCTTCCTTGGCCGCCCACACGGCCGCGAAATGCTCCGTCGAGTTCTTCCGCGACGAGCACCAGCGAATCTCCTCCGGCGTGTAGACCCGGTTCAGGAACCGCTCGGCGTGCTCCTCGATCATGGCCCGCACCCGGGCGCACTCCACGATCTCGGTCCCGAGCCCGATGACGTCCACGGCGCGCCCCTTCTGAACTACGCTCAGCCCCGGCCGGAAGATACAATCCCTCCCGTCCATCATCCCCGATCCGCCGGGGCCGGGCAACCTCCCGAAAGCATCGCAGGAGTCTCAGTTCCGGGAGGGGCCCGCGTTGGAGTCCCGGCTTTAGCCGGTGCGGGCCCGACTTCCGGCTAAAGCCGGGACTCCAACCCAGGTAAACTGAGACAGAACCCAAGGACCGCACGATGTCGCAGGGCTCGCCGTTCGATCTGCTCAACGACCTGACCTGGGCCCAGCAAGAGGCCGTCACCCACTTCGAAGGCCCGCTCCTGATCCTGGCCGGCGCCGGCTCCGGGAAGACCCGCGTCATCACCCGCCGCGTCGCCTGGCTCCTGCAACAGGGGGTCCGCCCCGGCAACATCCTGGCCATCACATTCACGAACAAGGCCGCGGGCGAGATGAAGCAACGCGTGGACGCCCTGGTCCCCGGCAACCGCGTGTGGATCAGCACCTTCCACAGTCTCGGGGCCCGGCTGCTGCGCCAGTACGGCGAGAAGATCGGCCTCAACCGCAACTTCACGATTTACGACCAGGACGACCGGAACAAGGTGGTCAAGCTGGCCCTCGACGCGGCCGGGCTCGACAGCGTCAAGTTCACCCCGGAGCGGATTGGGGCCGCCATCTCCAAGGCCAAGAACCAGCTCCTCACCCCGGAGCGCTACGCGGCCACCGGCAGCGACTTCTTCACGAACACCGTGGCCAAGGTGTACGGGATCTACCAGAAGCGGCTGCGCGACGCGAACGGGATGGACTTCGACGACCTGCTTTACCTCCCCGCGATGGCCCTGCGCTACGACGAGGAGCTGCGGACCGAGCTGGACGCCCGATTCCGCTTCATCCTGATCGACGAGTACCAGGACACGAACGGGGCCCAATACGAGATCGCCAAGCGCTTGTCGGTCGATTACCGGAACCTGTGCGTCGTCGGCGACCCCGACCAATCGATTTACAAGTGGCGCGGCTCCGACATCAAGAATATCCTCGACTTTGAACGCGACTTCCCGGACGCTCGCGTCATCACGCTGGACAAGAACTATCGCTCAACACCGGGCATTCTGCGCGCGGCCAGTTCCGTCATCGACCGCAACCGACAGCGCAAGAAGAAGACCCTGCGAACCGACAATGCTGACGGCGAGCCGGTCCGCGTCCTGACCTTCGACACCGGCCTCGACGAGGCCAACATCATCGCTCAGCGAATCAAGGAGGCAGTTCAAAGCGGCAAGTACGGCTACCGCGACTTCGCCGTTTTCGTCCGGATGAACGCCCTGACGCGAAACCTCGAGTCCGCGTTTATCCACCGGGGGGTACCGTTCCAGATCGTCAAGGGCCTGGCGTTCTTCGAGCGGAAGGAGAACAAGGACGTTCTTGCCTACCTTCGGCTTCTGGTCAACCCGGCCGACAGCATCTCGTTCCTGCGCGCCGTCAACGAGCCGGCTCGCGGGGTCGGCAAAGTCTCCCTCGACCACCTGCAGTCGTACGCCGAGGTGAACCAGATCAGTCTGCTCGAGGCGAGCGGGCAAGCGGCGAAGATCACCGCGATCAAGGGCAAGGCCCGCGACGGGCTCCGCGAGTTCCATCGCCTGATGGGCGAGCTGCGGGGCATGATCGAGCAGCCACCGGAGGACGTGATCCGGTCCGTGCTCGACCGCAGCGGCTACCGCGAGATGCTCAAGGCCGGCGCCGACGAGGAGGACGTTGACCGCCTGGCGAACGTCGAGGAACTCATCACCTCGGCCCGGCAATTTGCCGCCGAGGACGGCACCCGGACGATTCGCGACTTCCTCGAACAGATCACGCTCGCCAGCGACGTGGACTCGTGGGACGAGCGCCAGGACTGCGTGTCGGTGATGACCCTGCACGCGGCCAAGGGGCTGGAGTTCCCGGTCGTTTACATGGTGGCGCTGGAACAGGGGATCATCCCGGGCGAGCGGAGCCTGGCCAAGGAGGAGGACATCGAGGAGGAGCGGCGGGTGGCGTTCGTCGGCATGACCCGGGCAATGAAAGAGCTGTACCTGAGCCACGTCCGGCTCCGCGACTTCCGCGGGCAGACGCTCTACGCCATCCCGAGCATGTTTCTGGAGGAATTGCCGGAGGACGTGGTCCAGGTGGACCTGGGCGCGCACGGCGGACGGTCGCCGGCGATGGACTTGTGGCGCGGTGGTGGTGCGCGGCCCGCCGCCGCGGCCTGGGCCGACCTCGGCCACAAACCGCTCCCCCCGCCGATTCCGTTCAACGTCAACACCAACACCGCGGGCGTCGATTACGAACCAGGCCAGATCGTCCAGCACGAGCAGTACGGGATCGGAACCGTCAGCGACGTCAGCGGATACGGGGCCCTGCGGAAGATCAAGATCCGCTTCGCGGTCGGCGGCGAGAAGACGTTCATCGCCGATAAGGTGAAACTGAAGGTGGTGACGAAGAAGTAAGGAACATCACGAGCCGACGCAGATAAGACAAACGAACGCGGATGTCGCGGATGACACGGATTTTCACCGATCAGACAAGAATTGAAATTACTCCTGTCTGATCCGCGTTGATCCGTGTCATCCGCGACATCCGCGTACGCTCGTTTTGTCTGGGTCGGTCCGCAGACGGCGCTCCGCTCGCTGTCATCCACCCCTATACCATCTCCACCGGCCACTCACGCGATCGAGGCCCCATGTTCACCCTCAGCGCCTTCGCCGACGAAATCTCCCCGGACCCGCGGCAGCAGATCGACGTCCTCAAGGCCTGTGGCGTACGACACATCGAATTCCGTTCGATTCACCAGACCAACGTGCTCGCCCTCAACGACCAGCAGATCGCTGACTTCAAGGCCCTCCTCGACCGCGAAGGCTTCAAACTGAGCGCCATCGGCTCGCCGATCGGCAAGGTCCGGATCGACGAGCCATTCGGCCCGCACCTCGAAAAGTTCCGGCGGGCGATCCACCTGTGCAAGGTCTTCGGCACGCCGAACATCCGCATTTTCAGCTACTACCCCCCAGAAAAGTTCGACGGCAACTGGGCCCCGTACCGCGACGAGGTCATGAGCCGGATGCGGCAGAAGGTCGAGCTCGCGGAGCGCGAGGGAATTCAGCTCTTTCACGAGAACGAGCACCGCATCTACGGCGACTCGCCGGAGCGGCTGGCCGACCTGTTCAACACGGTGCGGAGCAAGGCCCTGAAGGCGGCGTTCGACCCGGCCAACTTTGTCTTCTGCGGCTACGACCCGATGAAGGGCTGGCAGGTTTGTAAGCCCCACACGGCCCATTTCCACATCAAGGATTGGACCGCGGGACAGGAGCACGGGAGCCTCGCCGGCGAGGGCCAGGGGCAGATCCCCGCGATCATCGCCGACGCGGTCAAGATGAGCTATCGCGGCTTCGCCACGCTCGAGCCGCACCTGCTCGGCGGCGGGCCGACCGGCGGGGTGACCGGCCCCGAGTTGTTCCCCAAGGCCGTGGCCGCGTTCAAGGCCATCGTCGAGACGGCCGGCGGACAGTACCAGTGAGCCAGACGCTCAACGTCCACGTCCGCGTGAACGACGCGGCCACCGGCCGGCCCACCCCGGTCCGCATCCGCATCGGCGGCCCGAATGGCGAGTATTATCCCCCGCTCGGCCGACCGGCCGAATTCCCGGTCGGCCGCAACGAAGACGTCGGCGGGCACGTCTACCTGAACGGAAAGCGGTACGCCTACATCGACGGCGGAGCCGAGTTCCCGCTTCCGACCGGCGTACCCTTGTCGGTTGAGATCACGAAGGGGCCCGGGTACCTCCCGACCCGGGAGACAGTGACGCTCGGCGAGGGCCAGCTCACGTTGCGGTTCGCCCTCCGGCAATGGGCCGACGGCCCGTGGGCCCGACTCATCGCGGCCGACACCCGGGCGCATTTTCTCACCCCACACTCCGCCCAGCTCGAAGCGGCCGCTGAAGGGCTCGACCTGGTGAGCCTGCTCGCGACGGTCCAGGATTACCCGTCCCCGGACGGACACGTGTACCGGGTCATCCCCAACATGACCGCCTTCAGCGGTCAGGCGTCGGCCGTGCCGGGGGTCGTCGTCAACACGTTCAACGTCCATCCGGTCCTCGGCCGGCTCGGGCTGTTGAACTGTCACCGGGCCGTCTTCCCACTCACGTTCGGCCACGCCGACGAGACGGACGACTGGTCTCTGGCCGACTGGTGCGACCAGTGCCACCGCAAGAAGGGACTCGTCGTCTGGTGCGACGCGTACCGCCCGGAGGCCGGGCTGCCCGGTGGTGAGGCGCTGGTGAATGCCATCCTGGGCCGCGTGGACGCGATCGAGATTGACGCCGGCGAGCGCAGCGCAGCGTTTCTCCCGCTCTGGTATCGGCTCCTCCACTCCGGCGTCCGCCTGCCACTCGTCGGAGGCAGCGGAAAGGACAGCAACCGGCTGGCCCTCGGGGGGATGCGAACGCTCACGCCGTCGGACGAGGTCTGGTCCTATGGAGAATGGGTCGAACACGTGCGTTCCGGGCGTACAGTGGCCACGAATGGGCCGTTCCTTCGGTTGCTTGTGGACGACCAGCCGTTTCAGACGCGGATCGTATCGGAGACCTCGCGGCCGGTCCGGCTCCGAGCGGAGGCGACATCCATCGTCCCATTCGAGCGCCTGGAACTGGTGAGCGGTGGGGGCGTTTTCAAGTCCATGAACTCGGCCGGCGAGGGAGTGTTGACCGCGGCTCTTGAAGCCGAAGTCGTACCTCCGGGAGGCAGTTGGTTCGCGGCCCGCTGCGTCGGGACTACGAAGCTCGATTGGTATCCGCACGTCCCGGCGTTCGCCCACACGTCTCCAGTCTGGGTCGAAGTCGGCGGCCGACCGGTCCCGACCAGGCCAGAGGCCGTCGCCGCGCTTCAGCGAGAGATCGAGACCGTCCGCGACTGGGTCGATACGGTCGGCCGGTTCACCAATCCGCGGCGGAAGGAACACTTACTCTCGCTCTGCGACCGCGCCGCGGGTAAGCTGGCCGCCGAGACATGACCCACGTCCCCCGCGTCCGACTGCCGCTCCGCGTCTGGGTCGCCGTGTCGATCCCGTTCCTCCTGCTCGGGATCGGGGCGGCCGGGTACAAGGCGTTCGGCGGGCCGGAATGGACGTGGGGCGACGCCCTGTACATGAGCGGCATCACGCTCACGACCGTCGGGTACGGCGAGACGCACCCGCTCGACGCGTCCGGCCGCGTCTTCACGCTGGTGTTCCTGTTCGTCGGGGTGTTCGTCCTGTTCTACACGGCCACGGAGATCATCCGGGCGATCGTCAGCGGCCAGCTCCGGGCCACGTTGGGGAGGGAGGGCGTGAAACACGCGCTGGAAGAGATTCGCGACCACATCGTCGTCTGCGGCCTGGGCCGAATGGGCCGGCTTATCTGCCAAGAGTTTGAGCGGCAAAAGGTGCGGTACGTTGTCATCGACATGGACGAGGAGCTGCTCGAGGAGCGGGCCCGCGAGCAAGGCATTCCCGTCCACGGCGACGCGACCGCGGACGAGGTGCTCAAGCAGGCCGGGATCGAGCGGGCCAAGGTGCTCGTCGCCGTCCTCCCGTCCGACGCCGACAACCTGTACATCACCCTGTCGGCCCGCGTGCTCAACCCGAACCTGTTCATCGTCGCCCGGGCCGAGCAGGAGTCGTCCGAGCCCAAGCTCCGCCGGGTCGGGGCCAACCAGGTCGTGTCTCCTTACGTGATCGGCGGGCATCGCGTCGCCCAGGCCGTGCTACGGCCCACCGTCGGCCATTTCATCGAGCAGGCCACGCGGCCCGGCCCGCACGCCTACCAGATCGAGGAGGTTGTGATCCAGGCGAAGAGCCCGCTTTGCGGC
>DATFWZ010000460.1:0-3274 GCA_035258765.1 Gemmataceae bacterium | reverse complement strand
GGCCCGCCGCCGCGGCGTGGACGGTCTCCCCGCCGCCGGTGGGTCGGCGGGCCGGCGACCTCGCTGCGCTTCGGTCTCCGCCGGCCGCGTCGACCCACCGGCAACGGGGAGACGGTGCATTTCGGGCCACGCGGATTGCGCCCCGGCCTCACCGATCCGCGATCCCGTGCAGCCGGCACAGGTCTTTCGGACCCAGCTCCTTGCCGAAATACTCTTCAGACGACCCCTCGCGACGCCCGGCCTCGTACTCGGCGACGTAGCCCGCGACGGTCCGCGTCGGGCAGCCGGTCAGTTGGCGGATCTCATCGACGGGCACTCCCCGCCGGTGCAGCTCGAGCACCATCTGCACCTTTCCCTTGGCGATCATGGCCGGGTCGGTGAGGAATCGATACGGGCGCGTGAGGAACGCGGGCGCCGTGGAGCCCGGGCGGGCCTTGCGCAACGACAGCCCGACGCGAGCGCAGCTCAGAGTCGCCTTGTGCAGGTCCGGGGCGGATTTGACGTGCAGCGGGTTGGTCACGTCCCAGGCGAGCCGGGAATTGATTTCCTGGTCGAGCGCCGCGACGGTCGGCTTGCCGCACTCGGCCAGCAGGCGATCGACGAGCAGCGACGGGCCGTCGATCCGCTTCCCATCCGGGGCCTCCAGGCCGCGGATCAGGATGCCTGCCCGGGCGTCCTCGTTGCCGAACGTCAGGTCAACGCCCTTGAAGCTCCCCCCGCGGTACATCCCGGCCGTCTTGTGAAAGTACCACCGGCCCGCGTACTGCTGAATCGGGTCGGCGTGGGCGAACGGGTCGTGGTGGCCCGCGCCGACGTAGTAGAACTCCACTTCCGTCATCCGGTGCGGCCGGCCGCCGACCATCCAGTGCGTCCGGTTCAGAAGCTCGTCGGCGATCCGGGCGAACCAGTCCGCGACGGACTCGTCGGTCAGCCGGACCGGTCGCTTCAGGAGGTCTTCCCAGACGGTCATCCGTTACATCGTGTCGAGATTGGCGACGTTGGGGCAGAGTTTGCGGAGCCGGTCGGCCAGGTAGGCCCGCACCTCACCCACCGTCTGCATCCGCAGGACGGCTCGGGCAGTACGGCGGGCGTCCAGCGTGGAGATGGACCGGACCAGCTCCTTGACCGCCGGGACGAACGCGGGACTCATGCTCGCCCGCCTCAATCCCATCCCCAACAAGGGGAGTAGGCACATCGGCCGCCCGGCCATTTCGCCGCACAGGGTGACCGGCTTGTTCTTCGCGGCGCACCGGGCGATGGTCCGCTTCAGCGTGCGGAACACCGCCGGGTGGCACGGGTCGCACAGGGCAGCGACGCGCGGGTTGTCGCGGTCCGCGGCCATCATGTACTGGATCAGGTCGTTCGACCCGATGCTGACGTAATCGACCTCGGCCAGAATGTGGTCGATGCAAACGGCCGCGGCCGGGACCTCGACCATCACGCCGAACGACACCTTGTCCCCGTACGGCACCTTCTGGCGGTGCAGGGCCATGCGGGCCCGGTCAATCAGCCGGCGCAGCTTACGGACCTCTTCGACCGTGCTGATCATCGGGAACAGGATGCTGACCGTTCCCATGGTCCCGGCGCGGAGGATGGCCCGGAGCTGCGTCTGGAAGAACTCCGGGTGCTCGGAGCTCATCCGGATGCTCCGCCAGCCCATGAACGGGTTGGCTTCGCGGTAGTGGGTGAAATACTTGACCTGCTTGTCGCCGCCGAGGTCGAGGGTGCGGATGACGACCGACTGGTTCGGCGCGGCGTCGATGACCTTTCGGTAGGCCAGTACCTGCTCTTCCTCGGTCGGGACAGTGGGGTGGGTGAGGAAGACGTACTCGGTGCGGAACAGGCCGACTCCGACGGCCCCTACGTCGCGGGCCGCGGCCGCGTCGATGACGGTGTTGACATTCGCCAGCAAATCGACCCGCGTGCCGTCCTTCGTCACCGCTTCGAGGTCGCGGTTCTCGACCAGCGAGTCGCGCAGGTCCACGTACTCGCGCTGCAGCTTGCGGTACGCCGCCTCCACCTCCGGCCCGGGGTTGACGATGACGATTCCCTCGCGGCCGTCCACGACGAGCAGGTCGCCGTTTTGCACCTGGCCCATCAGGCCATTGACGCCGGAGACCGCGGGAATGCCCAGTCCGCGGGCGAGGACCGCGGCGTGCCCGGTTGTGCCGCCCGCCTCCGTAGCGATCCCGCTCACCGGCAGCTTGTCGAACATGGCCGCTTGCGACGGCCGAATCTCCGGGGCGACGAGGACGAGCGGCTCGCTCGCCCCGATCGTCTTGCGGTCGCGCTCCTGCGTCAGGTGGTGGATGATCTGCTCGACGACGTCGCGGATGTCGGACATGCGCTCGCGTAAGTAGTCATCGCGGATGCGGGCGAAGAGGACGTCGTACTCCTCGAGGGCGCGTTGGAGTGCGGAGGTGGCATCCAGCTGTTGGTTGAGGATGAACCCCTTGACCTTGGCGATGAATGCCGGGTCGCGGATGAGCATCCGGTGGGCCCGGAAGATGCCGGCCGACTCCTCGCCGAGCTCCTGGCAAACGCGCTCGATGGTGTGGTCGAGCTCCGCGGCGACGGCGTCGCACGCCTGGTCGAATCGGGTGACCTCGGCGGACAGGGCGGCGGCGTCGAGGATGGTCGGGTCGTGCCGGGCCAGGACCTCGTCGATCCGATAGGCCCGTGCGACGGCCACCCCCGGCGAGACGGGCACACCTTTGATCATGGCCGCATCGTATCAGCCGGGTCGACGCCCGGCAATTTCACCTGCGGCGCGAACGAGCGCTCAACGCAGGCTGACACCATACTTTTCGCCGACGGCGAGTGCTTCCTGAGTCGCCTTCGCCTCCGGCCACGAGCGCTTCATCTGCCGCAACGACGATTGCAGTTGTTTCAGGGCCACGGCGTTGGCCTTGTGGAACGCCGTGGCCCTGGGGTCGTCGTGGCCGGGGGCTTCCGCGAGCGCCTTGTCGATCTTGCGCACCGCCTCCAGGCTCTTGTGCGCCTCGACCTCCGCCATCATTCTACGGTCGCGCCGCATGGCCGTGAGCTTTTCCGTCGCCTGCCGGCCGGGCGTCGTGTTCTTGAAGTCGGCCGCGACCTTCTGGAGCTTCAGATAGGCGGCCACCGGTTCAGTTTCCTTCAGCTTATCCACCTGGTCGAACTGCCGCTTCGCGAGGTCGTTCAGCTTGGCGACCAGCAGCTTCGCCTCCTCGGCCGTCGTCGGATCGGACGAGTTCGTTTGCAGGGCGGCCTTGTGCAGCAGCGGCAGCGGCGG
>DATFWZ010000459.1:0-12346 GCA_035258765.1 Gemmataceae bacterium | reverse complement strand
TTCACCCGCCCCTGGGCCTCGATGCTCTCTTCCTTCGCCTTGTTCGCCATATGTCCAATGTACCTTGGCTTGGGCGCCGTAGGGTCATTCTATGGCTCCACCCCGACCGCCCCAGGGCGAAAGCTGGTCGGGCCGGCGTCGCTCGCGGCACCCAGGGCCGTACAAAGTGAGTTGACGACCCAAGGCTCTAATGCCGGGCGGGCTGGGTTTCGAGTCACATGCCGTCGGGCGATTGACGGGCCGGGCGCGATCCGCTTCCCGGAGCCGGTGCCGGGGCGGCTGCCAATCACAAGCCTCCGCGCCGGCCCCGGACGTTACGACCAAGGTCATCGGTGGGGCCAGTTATCCCCAGCACCGGCGATGGTCGCGGTACCGCCACCAGCAACGGTGAGGATCTAACTCTGCTCCGGTTACGCCAAGCCGGCGCCCCGAGCCCGGCCTAGCCGACCGGGCACTCTACCACTAGGTCCTGTCTGGTGAATCAGCGGCCGAGGAACCGGAACAGGATGGCCACCTTCAGCATGCCGAGGTAGTGGACGGCCAGCTTCTCGTATCGGGTGGCCACCCGCCGGAACCACTTCAAGCTGTTGATGCACCGCTCGATCACGTTTCGCTTCCGGTACGCCTTCTTGTCGAACCGCCCGACCCGGGCCGCCTCCGCGGCCTGGTGAGCGATGACCGGGGTCACCCCCAACTCGTCGAGCAACTCCCGAATCCAGCCGGCCGAGTACCCCTTGTCCCCGGCCAGCTTGGCCGGCAGCCGTTGCTGGTCGATCACCTGCTGGAGCAGGTCGCACACCTGCTGGGTCTCGTGCTCCTGACCGGGCGAGACGGTCACCGCCAGCGGCAGTCCGTTGCCCTCGCCCTAAGTCGTACGCCCGCCTGCAACACCAGCGTACACGATCCTGCAGACACCTCGCTGGAGGCCCTGGGGACGCTTTAGCGTGGGTCGGTAGATAAACGACCCACACACCGTTTTCGAGCAGAAGCTGGCCAGCAGCAGGTTTGCCTCGACCGGTCGCGTCTCTAGCGGATGGCCGACACCCTGAATGGCCTGATCGAGAACCGGGGCTCGGCCTCGGTGATCTGCCTTGGGCACACCAACAAGGGCGCGCCGGCCAACCAGCAGCCGAAGATCACCGACGTCGCGATCCCTTCCTGGGCGTAGTTCCCACAATGCCTGCCGGCCCTCCGGCGCAGGCGCGACGGAGACCGAGCCCCCGCGATTCGCGGAGGCTCGGGTTGGACTACCCGGTCGCGGCATTAATAGCGGCGGCTTCCGCCAAAGCCGCCGCCCGACCGCGGGCGCTCCTCGCGCGGCCTGGCCTCGTTCACGGTCAAGCTGCGACCCTGGAACTCTTTCAGATTCAAGGCCCGGACGGCCTCGTCGGCCCCGGACATCATCTCCACGAACGCAAACCCGCGCGACCGACCGGTTTCCCGGTCTGTCACGACCTGCGCACTGGTTACCGTGCCGAACTCACCAAACAGGCCGGACAAGTCGTCCGACGTGGTGGCGAAGGCAAGGTTCCCGACATACAACTTCTTGCTCACGAAATCACCTTCTGCGGCCGGTTCCGGCCGCGAACAAAGAACGGACGGCCCCACCCGGCAACGAGCCAAGGAGGCGGACACGAACCGGCGGGGCGAATTGCCCACGGCTAGAGCAGCAATACCGGTCGATCAATCGCGGGTGCGGGACCGGACGTGAGTTCGGACAGGGCACCAGGACGGGTCGGGGCGAAGCGGCAATAAGCGTTCGTCGTCCGGGCGGGAATGTACCCCCGCCCATCCTCCAATAATATGGCCGCGGGAGTCCGAAATCCAGCACAATCTCAGATTAACCGTCCAGATCTATCAAAACTTATTGATTTGTTAACGTCCCGACTGACGCACCGTTCTCCGTTTCGTTGGCACCGGCACTACCTCTTCTTCTGCTCCCGGACGGCCGGTGCCTGGTTCAGGGTGAAAAGGATAACTTCTTCGCCGGTCACGGTGCTAATGTCGTGGTGCAGGCTGACCACGTCGGCCCCGGTCGCGTGCCGGATCATGGCCACCAGTGGTGGCCCGGGCCACCTCGATCAATTGGGCTCGGACCTGCTTGAGGAGGTCCCGCCCCTTCTCCGCCGGGAGCGACGTCACCAAGTGTTGCTCGGCCGCGGTGAGAACGCCCTGGAGGCGGACCACTACCAGATCGCCAAGCAAATGCGCCCGGATGTCCTTGGGCCCCCGGCCCAGGTACTCCTGCTCGAACCGGGCGATGCCCTGGCAGACCGCTGCCTCCATTTCCCCCCGCGTATTCATGATGACCTTGGTGGGAACCGCTTCGCCGGCTGACTCGTCCGCCCCGGGCATCCCGGGAGACGAACAAACAAGCCATGCGACCGGATCGTCGGCTCGTATCGCTGGGCGCTCACGGCAGAGTCCGGTTGATTTCCCGCTCTTGGTGTTATACACTCACAGGGTTGAGTGAAATTAGTGTCGGATAACTAGACGACGGGCAACCCATCCTTGGGGGGCCCGGCGACGAGTGAGCCGGCGAGGGTGGACCTCTTGGGGTCTGCCCCCGCCGGCTCTTTTTTGCCTGATGGGCCGCCGCGCACGCGCCGAGGATCTCCGAATGAGCGCCTCTGATCCGGGAATGGCCCAGCAGATCGCCCGGGCGACAGTGGCGTTCGAGCAGCATCGGACGGGGCACGCCCCCCGGTCCGTGACCGTCGTGCTGGGGAACGAGACAGTGGTCGTGACGTTAGAGGGGGCGTTGTCCCCGGCAGAATTGGCCCTCTCACGAACGGCCGATGGGGCCGCCCAGGTGCAGGAGCTCCACCGACGGATCTTCCTGGCCGCGGCTGGCCCCCTCCGGGACGAGATCCAACGGATCACCGGCGCGGGGGTCCGGGAGGCGGCCGTCGAGGTAGAGCCGGGCACGGCGGCTGTGGTCCAGGTGTTTCCAAGCGGCACGACGGTCCAGGTGTTCCTGCTCGGTGGATCGGTGGCCGCCGATTGTTGGAGCGGGACGGACCCAGGCGGGCCGGCCTGACCCCGGCTCGCCGTGGGACATGGTTGGACGTGACACTGACACGACTCCTGGCCGGAGGCCGCCCGCGTGGTGGCCGCGGTCGCATCAATCGGACCTGAAACCGAATGGCGAACAGCGAGCAATTGGACGGTGATCTCGCGGCAAAAACTTCGGCGCGAACTGCCGCCCGGCTCAGCGTGGCGCCGGCGGACACCGACGCCGGTCCGGCCGGCCGGCCGAAGTTCCCGAGGGATAACGGTTTCCAGGCCGAGCTTGGGTTGCGGGTCGCGGGCTACTTCCGGGCCACCGGGCGGCGCGAGCGCGACTGCTGGCAGATGTACCTAAAGACGGCGGTCATCCTCGTCTGGTGCGCGGTGTCTTATGCACTACTCGTGTTCGTCACCCGGACCTGGTGGCAGGCACTTCCGCCAGCCATCTTGCTGGCCGCGGGCCTCGGGGCGGTCGGGTTTAGCATCCAGCACGACGGGGGCCACCGCGCTTACTCGCGCCGCCGATGGGTGAACAAGCTGGCCGCGTGGTCGCTCGACCTGATGGGGGCCAGTTCGTACCTGTGGCACTGGAAGCACCACATATTCCACCACACCTACTCGAATGTCTCCGGCGTGGATTCAGACATCGAGCTTGGGGCCATCGTGCGAGTGTCCCCGCACCAGCCGCGGCGGTGGTTCCATCGCTGGCAGCACCTGTACCTTTGGCCCCTGTACGGTCTCATGGCCGGCCGCTGGCACCTGTGGGGGGACTTCAAGGACGCCATCACCGGGTGGATGGGCCCGCACCGAATTCCACGGCCGAGTGGCTGGGACCTGGCCGTCTTCCTGGTCGGGAAGATTTGGTCCATCGGACTGCTGCTCGTACTCCCAATGCTATTCCACCCCGTCTGGGCCGTACTGGTTTTCTACCTGATCGTGACCGCGGTGCTGGGAGTAATCATGAGCGTCGTCTTCCAGCTGGCCCACTGTGTCGAGGAGGCCGACTTCCCCCTGCCTGACCCACGAACGCAGCGGATGGCGAGTGCCTGGGCCGTCCACCAGGCCGAGACGACCGTGGACTTTGCCCGCCGGAGTCGGGTCCTGTCGTGGTACTTGGGCGGGCTGAACTTCCAGATCGAGCACCACCTGTTTCCGCACGTCTGCCACGTTCATTACCCGGCCCTCTCGGAGATCGTGGAAGCGACCTGTCGGGAGTACGGGGTCAGGTATTCCGCCCACTGCACACTCTGGGCCGGGTTGACGTCGCATTACCGGTGGCTGCGACGGATGGGACTGCCGGTTGTGGCCTGATGCCCCTGATTCCCAACGGCCGAGCCGGCCGGGAGCGACTCTATTACTCCCGACTCCCTGTAGCCGGTGGCCTTTGACGCCCCGGCCCCGACCCCGGGCGGGTGGTGGACCAGCGCTGGCGGCGCATGAGCAACAACGCCAACGTGGACCGGTACCAGTACACCTACGACCGGGACTCGAACCGCACCGCGCGGACGAACGTGGCGAATACCGCGCTCAACGAAACGTACGGGTACGACGGGCTCAACCAGCTCACCAGCTTCGCGAAGACCAGGACGACCAAGAGCTGGGACTACGACGCGGTCGGCAACTGGGACGGGGTGACGACGAACGCGGTCACCGAGAGCCGCACGCACAACCGGAAGAACGAGATCGGCTCGGCGACCGGCCAGACCAGCCCGAAGTACGACGCCGCCGGCAACCAGATGACCGACTTCGCCGGCCGCACGTTCGCGTACGACGCCTGGAACCGGACCATCCAGGTGAACCCGGCGGTGCCCAGTGCGCCGCTGCGCACGTACACCTACGACGGCCTGTGCCGCCGACCGCCGGATCTGGCGCAACAGGTCCTCGGTGTTGGGGACTTCGCCGTCGAACGCACCCAGCCACCGGTCAAAATCGGCTTTCTAGCGAATGAATGGCAATACTTCGGCGGCATCCGCCACCGTTGCCTCGCTCACCTCCATTCGTTTCCCTCCTCTGGCACTCCCAACGTAATCGGGGAATCTGACGGATCCCATCGTTTGCCCCGTAGAACCTGGTCCCGAATGATCCCGGTCGCGAATGCAACTCGACCCAAAGTACCAAACTGCCGGCCAGGGCACTCGCGGCCATACCCACGGGCGGAACGCCGTCACTTCTTTGCCGCTGCTTCGGCCTTCCACTTGTTGATCCCGGCCTCCCGGTCCGCTTTGGTCGCGAACCCAAGGATTCGGACGGTGATGGTGTCGGCGTCGGCCGTCCCGCCGAAAAAGAGGCTGGCCGACGCGAGTTCGTTCAGCTTGTACGCCTTCGGGTCCTTCCCGCTCCCACGTACCAGGGCGGCCAGGGCGCAGTCTCGGACCTGGTGCCCTGCGTCCTTGTTATTCAGGTCGCCGTGCATGGCCGACGCGTCATCCAACAACCGCTTCAGCGCCCCGACCGCCGCCGCCGAACCCGCCTTCCCGAGCGCCTCCATCGCCGCCACCCGAATCGCGACCAGATTGTGTTTGGTCGCCAGTCGGACGAGGATCGGGTCGGCCTCTGGAAACGGGCCGCGGTACGCCAGGAGGGCGAAGTATTGCCCGGCCCAGATGTCGTCCGCGGGCCGGGACTCGTACCACCCGACCACCAGCCGGCGAGCCGCCCGGCCCATCTCCTTGTCGTCGAGGGCCTCGCGGGTCGCCGGCTTGGCGAGCAGGTACAACGGATCCGACGGGCCGCCGCTCGCGCCGGGCGGGATCGGTACCTTCAGGTAGGCCTGGGCGAACAAGATGCCGGCCACGTCCCCGGCCGTGACCTCAACCTGCTTGTTGCCGGGCGGCGCGACCGACGGCAGTTCCATCGCCCGGGCGGCGAGGGCGGCGGCTCCCGCCTTCTTGTCCGCCGCCGCCAGTTCGAGGAGTGGTCCCTGGGCGACCAGCACCTGGGCGTACAGTTTGCGCGACCCGGCGTCCGGCGTGCCGGTCAACTTTTCCCACTCGGCCAGCAAGGGCAGGTCGCGGTGGGCGCCCGGGTCGGCCAGGAACGCCTCGGCCCGCCGCTTCCACCCGACGGCCACGGCCTTGGGCAGCAGGGCCGTGGACCGGGTGCGGACCTCCTCGTCAGTCGACTTGGTCCCCGCGGTGAGGGCCGGCACGGCCGCCGCGCCCATGTCCACCAACTTTCGGGCCGCCTCCTCGCGCGTGGCGAACTTGGCGTCTCCCAGCCGTCGGACCAGGTCGCTGGCGGCTTGATACTCGGGCGTGCCCTCGTCGCCGGCCTTCGGGCCGGCGAGTAAGGGAGCGGGAAGAAGGATCACGAGCAGCAGTGTGTGACGCACGGGCAGGCTCCAAGAGCTCTGGGAAGCCGACCAAGACGCAACTCAGTCCCTTCCGAAGCGTGAATACACGCATGATAGACGTCGGCGCTCCTTATGAATCGAGGGTACCGGCACCCCGGTAATGCCGACCAGTTACTTCACAATGATCTTCGCGTCGGGCAGTACTCTCTCAAGCTCGGCCACGCCGTCGGCGGTGAGGAGACGATTCACAAAGTTCTCCGACAAGGAGTGTGGGCCGAGCGGCTTGCCACCGTTTCTCACTTTCCGGCCAGTCTGCGTGGGACGGAAGGCGACACCCCGCCGTCGTTCCGCCCGTCTCGCGGTGTCAGCAAGTTGGCCCGGCGGTCCGACTCGGCGGGCAACCTTGCCGGGCTGGCGGCCGGCGTCAACGCGGTCGGGTCGGGACGGCGGCGGGGGCCATCAGTCCGTCGGGCTTAACATGCACCGTGCCGTCGAGTCGCCACACGGTGAGCACGCGACCGGCCTTGGCACCGTCGACGACGGCGGCGAGGTAGCGGCCGCTCAGCGACGCGTCGATCGACACGGGCAGCCCGGCCGGCAGCGCGATCTCGTGCGCGACGGCCCCGGTCGCCGTGTCCCAGAGCGTGATCCGGTGGGACACCTCAACGCCCTTCGCCGGCTGAATGTTGTCACACCCGATGAGCACCCGGCCACCCTGGGTGTAAACGACGCGCGGGACATTCATGGAACGTTTCGTGCCGTTGCCGAGCGTCTGTACGACCTTCCGGGTCTCGACGTCGCGGACCTGGATGGCACCGCCCGGCGTCGGTCCTTCCGCCAGGAACTTGCCGTCCGGGGTGAACTCCAGCGACCCGACGCAGCGGCCGAGGTCGATCCGCTCGTGCTTGCCGTCCTCCCATTGCCAGAGGACCAGGTGGTTTTGGTCGGAGACTGCCAGCAGCTTGCCGTCCGGCGAGAACCGGGCCGCGTCAATCCGGGTGTGTTGGAATGGGGCCGCCTCCACCAGCTTCTCCTCCGCGACGTCCCAGACCTCGATCTTCTTGTTGCGGACGACGGCCACGACCCGCCCGCCCGCGGCGACGTCCAACATCCCCTCGCAGGCGCGGATCGTGTGCAATGCGTGGCCCTTCATGTCCCACACGCCCGCGTCGAACGTGCCGGGAGGCGACGACTTGCTCGTCGGATCGCTTGATGGGTGCTGCTCCATCGCCAGCCACTTGTGGTCCGACGAGAGCTTCATCCGGCCGATGGCGAACTTTCCGAGTACGGTCCGCGCCTGGATCTCCCCGTCCCGGATGTCCCGGTAGTCGATCGCCCCCTCCTTGTCCGCCGCCATGAGAATCCGGAAATTATCCAGGACGACGAAGCCGCCGGACCCGCACGGCACGGTGTAGGCGGCCAGCGGCGGCCGCTGGGCCTTCGGCTCGGCGGCCAGTTCCCAGACGTGGACCTGGCCGTTCGGCTGGGTCTTGCCCGGCCGCCGGAGCCACTGCCGGTCGATCACACACCCGGCCAGGTGCTTGCCGTCGGCCGCGAACGTCAGGGCGGCGTACGGCTCGCCCCCGAAGTCGCCCGGCTGGGTGTGGACCGGTTTCATCGTGGTCGGCGGCTTGGCGGTCTCCCACACGTAGAACTCACCGCCCTGCTTGCCGCGGGCGCAGGCGGCCGTGTATTTCCCGTCGTCCGAGACGGCGATGGCCAGAACCCGCCCGCCGAACTCGACCCGGCGGGTCTCCTTCATCGTCTTCGCGTCCCACACGATCACCCGGCCGGCGGCGTCCCCCGTGACGGCGGTCCCACCCTCCGTGGCCCACGCCGCGCACACGACGGTCGCCGTGTGGCCGACCATCACCCGGTTGCCGGGGCTGCCCTTTTCGTTGTCTCCGCAGGTGTAGGCCCACAGGACGTTTTTACCCTTTACGCCGGTGATCTCACCCGTACCCGGCCGCGACGGGAGCGGCGCGGGTGAGCAGATCGCACTGGGCTGAATACTCGTTGAGCGTTGCGGTCAAGTCGCCAAGGTCCGCCCGCACGGCGAGCCGGCGGCAAACGCATCGTGTTGTTCGGGAGGGAGTGCATCCTCATCCCCGACGGCAACGGCCGGGGTCATGGCGGCCGGCCCGCCCGGTTCACACTGGCAGTCATCGTCGAACTCCGGAAGCAAGCCGCGACGATTCCCGTCAAAGAGCTGGCCGCGAGCTACGGGGTCAGTCCGCAGCGAATCTACAAGTTGTTTGGCCCCAGGCCCCCCAAGCCGGGCAAGCCGAAGGCCCGGAAGCCGCGCCCTCCGACCCGGCCCTGGACGGTGGAAGACGACTTGGCTGTGATGCGCCTGCCGACCCGAAAGGCGGCCGCCAAGACGGGCCGGCCCGCCGATCGACTTGGATCCAGTGCCAGCGCATTCCGGGGAAACGCTGGGCAAGCGGCCCCCGTCATGTCACAATGACACAGCTAAAACCGCCGGCTCGCCTCCCGCCCTCCCGCCTCGGAACTCGGCTCCATGAAGGCCGTCCTGCTCGCGCCGCTCTTCGTTCTGATGGCGCTCTCCGGCGCCCGCGGCGATGAACCGCTGAAGCTCGACGAGCCCGTTCGCACGTTCCTGACCAAACACTGCCAGGAGTGCCACTCCGGCGCGAGGCCGAAGGGCGCCTTCGATGTGAACAAGCTCGGGTCCGACTTCGCGGAGACGGCCAACCGGGACCGTTGGCTCGCGGCGCTGAAGCGCGTGAGGGCCGGCGAGATGCCGCCGAAGGCGAAGCCGCGCCCGGCGGAGACGGACGTTCAGGCGCTGGCCGGATGGGTCGAGGCGAAGGCCGGCACTGCCCGGCTAGCACACGGCCGCGCGGCCTTGCGCCGGCTCAACCGCGTCGAGTATCAGAACACCATCCGCGACCTGCTCGGCATTGACGTCGACTTCCAGGACATGCTCCCCGCGGACTCGTCCGCCAACGGCTTCGACAACAGCGGCGAGGCGCTGCACTTCTCGTCGTTCCTCATGGAGAAATATCTGGAGGCGGCGGACACCGCCCTGGGCCTAGCGATCGCGAACGGCCCGCAGCCGCCGGCCGTCCAGAAGCGGTACAGCCTGAAGGACCAGCACCACGTGAAGACAACGACCGAGAAGGTCTACCGCATTGAAGAGGACACCGTCACGCTGTTCAGCTCGTCGGCGTGGAACGCGGTTCACATCTACCAGTTCTACCCCCCGGACCGCGGGCGCTACCGGTTCCGCATCTCCGCCTCCGCCGTGCAGAGTTCTGGGAAGCCGGTGACGTACTGTGTGGCGGGGACGAACAAGCAGATGGCCGGCAAGCGCGGCCTCATCGGCTATTTCGACGCCCCCGCCGACAAGCCAAGCGTCGTCGAGTTCGTCGAGTTCATGGAGCCGCGAACGACGATTCACATCGTCCCGTACGGGCTGGCCGGCGCGCAGACCGTTCACAAGATTGGGGCCGACAAGTACGAGGGGCCGGGCTTGGCGGTCCAGTTCGTCGAGATCGAGGGGCCGCTGAACGACACGTGGCCGCCCGCGAGCCACCGCCGCATCTTCGGCGACTTGCAGCAGAAGCCGGCGCGTGTGTTCAACAACAGCAAGCGCGTGGAGGTCGTGTCGAGCAACCCCGAGGCCGACGCCGAGCGGATCCTGCGAGACTTCGCCCGCCGGGCCTTCCGCCGCACCGTGACCGACGCGGACGTGAAGCCGTTCCTCGATCTCGTGAAGACGAAGCTGGCCGCGAAGCAGTCGTTCGAGCAGGCGGTGCGGGTCGGCCTCACGGCAATCCTGGTGTCGCCCGACTTTCTGTTCCTCCGCGAGAAGCCCGGCCGGCTCGACGACTTCGCGCTGGCCTCGCGGCTGTCGTACTTCCTCTGGAGCACGATGCCGGACGACGCCCTGTTGACCCTCGCCGAACAGGGGAAGCTGTCGCAACCGGCGGCCCTTCGGGCGCAGGTCGAGCGGATGCTGAAGGACCCCAGGGCGGTCGCGTTCACGGAGAACTTCGTCGGCCAGTGGCTCGGCCTGCGCGAGATCGACGCCACCGAGCCGAGCCACCTGCTCTACCCCGAGTTCGACCACATGCTCAAGGTGTCGATGATCCGGGAGACGGAACTGTTCTTCGAGGAAGTGCTAAAGGACGACCTGAGCGTGACGAACTTCGTGGCCTCGGACTTCACCATGCTCAACGCCCGGCTCGCGAGGCACTACGGGCTGCCTCCGATGGAGGGATTCGGGCTCCGAAAGGTGGCCCTCCCGAAGGACAGCCACCGCGGCGGCGTGCTGACGATGGCCAGCGTGCTGAAGGTCACCGCCAACGGGACGACGACGTCGCCGGTCATGCGCGGGGTGTGGGTGATGGACCGCCTCCTGGGCACGCCGCCGCCGAAGCCGCCCGCCGACGTCCCGGCCATCGAGCCCGACATCCGCGGGGGCACAACGATTCGCGAGCAACTGGCGAAGCACCGGCAGGTCGCGTCCTGTGCGACGTGCCATACCAGGATCGACCCGCCGGGCTTCGCCCTGGAGAGTTTTGACGTGATTGGCGGCTGGCGCGACAACTACCGGACCACGGGCAACGGCAAGCCGGTGACGGTCGACGGCCGCCGGATGCCGTACCACGAGGGGAAGAAGGTCGACCCGTCCGACGTGCTTCCCGACGGGTCGAAGTTCGCCAACGTGGACGAGTTCAAGCAGGTGCTGCTCAAGGACAAGGACCAACTCGCCGGCGCGCTGGCCGGGAAGCTCCTGACCTACGCCGCCGGTGCGGCCCCGGAGGCGACGGACCGGGCCGAGATCGAGGCGATCGTGACGAAGGCCCGCGAGAAGAATTACGGACTCCGCACCCTGGTCCATGAGGTCGTGCAGAGCAAGGTGTTCCAGACCAAGTAGGTGCCGCTAGGTTCTCCCGATGAAACTTACCCGCCGAACCTTCCTGCGCGCCGGGGCTGTCTCCCTGGCCCTCCCACTCCTCGAAGCGCATGCCGCCGGGGCACCCGCTGCCAGGACTCCGCGGCGGATGGTGTGCATCAACACCCCCCTGGGGTTGCACCCGGCCGCGTTCTTTCCGGAGAAGGACGGTCCGGGCTACGCCCTCTCGCCGTACCTGGAGGTCGTCAAAGACTTCCGGGACGACTTCACGGTCATCTCGGGGTTGTCGCACCCGGACGTCGGCCCGAGCCACGACTCGAACTACAGCTTCCTGACCGGGGCCCCGCACCCGGAACAGCGGGCCGGGTTCAAGAACACCATCTCGCTCGACCAGCTCGCGGCCGAACACCTCCACGGCCAGACCCGGTACGCAAGCTTGCCGCTGTCTTGCGAGGGCTTCGGCCTGGCGTGGACCCGGAGCGGGGCGCCGGTGCCGACCGAGTCCTGGCCGTCGAGCGTGTTCGCCAAACTGTTCATCGAGGGCGGGCCGGACGAGGTCGCGGCCCAGAAGCGCCGCCTCCAGGACGGCCAGAGCATCCTCGACACGGTTCGCCAGCAGGCGAAGGACGCGCGGTCCGCGGCCGGCGCCCGCGACCGCGACAAGCTCGACGAGTACTTCACCAGCGTCCGCGAGCTGGAGCAGCGGCTGGCGCAGAACGAGGAGTGGGCCAAGAAGCCAAAGCCGAAGGTGAATGCCAGGCCCTCCCAGGACATCACGAACTCGACCGACCTGATCGCCAAGACGCGGGTGTGGTTCGACCTCATTCACCTTGCCTTACAGACTGATTCCACGCGGCTGGTAACGCTGCAACTGTTGGGGACGAGCGGTGTGCCGCCGGTGCCGGGCGTGTCCCTCGGCCACCACGACCTGTCGCACCACGGCAAAGAGCCGACCAAGATCGAGCAACTCAAGAAGCTCGAGACCGAGAAAATGAAGACCCTGCGCGACTTCCTCAAGAGGCTAAAGGACACGAAGGAGGATGGCGTCAGCCTGCTCGACCAGACCGTGGTGTTCTTCAGCAGCAACCTCGGGGACGCAAGTACCCACAGCGTCAAGAACATGCCGGTCTTGCTTGCCGGGGGCGGCTTCAAACACGGCC
>DATFWZ010000458.1:0-18052 GCA_035258765.1 Gemmataceae bacterium | reverse complement strand
ACGGCTGCGACAGCCCGAAGACGATCTGCATGTTCGGGTCGATCTGCCAGGCCGCGTCGGCCGCCATGACCGTCAGCCGAACCAGGTCTTCTTCTGACATTCCGAGGACCGACGAGCCGTTCGCCCCGGAGGAGATCAGCCACCGGGACACCTTGCCGCGATACCGGGCCGCCACTGTCCCCACGTAATCCGAGATCAGGCTTTTGAGCGTGATCGGATCGCCATCGCCGTTGAGGACGTAGTCGGGGAAGCCGGCATCGCTGAAGTCGATGAGCGGCCCGGCGTAGACCGGCAGGTTGCGGTCGGCCGCCCAGGCGATGGCCGCGTCGGCCTGCTCCCACTGGTAACCGGACTCGGTCGGCTCGATCAACCGCCAGGTGAGCGGGACACATGCGGCGTTGAAGGACAGTCGGAAGGCGTCGTCGAGTCCGCGGACGGGGGGTGCGGTCAGTCGGCAGCCGAAAGCGGTGTCGAACCTCGGCTGCCGTTGGTGGCGCAGCCGGAACACCTGATCCACGTACTTGCGGACAAGGAGGTCGGCGGCTTCGAACGCGTCGGCGAGGGCCGCGTCCGCGGGCCGGTCGGACGCGGGGCCGGGGGGGCTCAAGACGGCCTCGGCCAACGACTTCGTCGCGCGGGTGAGCAGCGCCTCCACATCGGGCGCCGGGTCGAGCCCGCCCCCCTCCCACTCCCCGTACTGGTTTCGCACCTGATTGATCTTGCCCCGGGCGAGCTCGGCGCCGAGCTGGTACTGCCGGTCACGAACCATAAGGGAGGTGGTCGGGGTCATCAACCGGCCGGCCCGCGGTACGTCCCACGGGACGTAGCACGGGCCGCTTTCGTTGACTTCCCGGTTGAGAGTGAGTTGGTCGGCGCGGAGGTGGCAGCGGGTCGGCGTCGGGCAGCGGTCGTGACCGCCCCCGACGGCCGACCGCAACAGGTCTTCGGCGGTCGCCTCCGGAAGGCCGGCAGGCACGCGGAAACTCATCGTGTGCATGCCGACTGGTCCCCGACGAGTCGCGAAACACCCGGCGGCCGAGCCGATTGGGCGAAGGGAGAGACTCGTACCGGCATTCTACCGAAGCCCACAACCCGGCAACAAGTAACCCCCGGTTGGGCATTGGGTCAAGAGAGGATCCGATCCACGACCGTACCGGCCACGTCCGTCAACCGGAAGTCCCGGCCGTTGTAGCGGTACGTGAGCCTCTTGTGATCCAGGCCGATCACGTGCAGGATTGTCGCGTGCAGGTCGTTAATGCTCACGCGATCCTCGACCGCCTTGAACCCGATCTCGTCTGTCGCCCCGTGGTGCACCCCGCCCTTCACGCCGCCGCCGGCCATCCAGACGGTGAACGCGTGCGGGTTGTGGTCCCGGCCGTTATTCCCCTTCTGGACGATCGGCAGCCGACCGAACTCCCCGCCCCAGATCACGAGCGTCGAGTCGAGCAGGCCGGCGATCGGCTGGTCGGTCTCCTGGGCAAACCCGCCGTGGTTCTTGGCGATGTTGGAGTGCCCGTCCCAGCTCAGGTCGTTCTCCATGCCGCCGGAGTAGATCTGCACGAACCGGACTCCGCGCTCGACCAGCCGCCGGGCGATGAGGCATTGCTTGGCGAAGTGCGTGGCCTTGGGATTGTCGAGGCCGTACAGGCTGTGAGTCTTCTTTGTCTCCTTCTCAATGTCGAGCGCCTCCGGGGCGGCCAATTGCATGCGGTAGGCGAGCTCGAACGACTCGACGCGGGCCGCAAGGTCGGCCTCCGCGGCGGAGGTTTTCGCGTTGAGCTTCTTCAAGAGGTCAAGCTGCGCCCGCTGTTGAGCATCCCCCAACTCGGCCGGCCGTTTCAGGTTGTCGATCGGGTCCCCCTGGGGCTTGAACGCCGTGCCCTGAAATACACTCGGCAGGAACCCGGCCCCCCAGTTCTGGGCATGCCCCTTGGGCACCCCGCGACCGAGCGTGTCGTACATGACGCAAAAGGCCGGCAGGTTTCGACTCTCGCTGCCGAGCCCATAGGTCACCCACGAACCGAGGCACGGGAAGCCCATGCGAGCCATGCCGGTGTTGACTTTGAAGAGTGCCGGCGAGTGGTTGTTCGAGTCGGTCCAGCACGAGTGCAGAAAGGCCATCTTGTCAACATGTTTGGCCATGTGGGGGAACAAGTCCGACACCCACGCACCGCTCTTGCCGTGTCGGGCGAACTTGAACGGCGACTTCAAGAGCGGGCCGACCTGGTCGGTGAAAAAACCGGTATTCTTGTCGAATCCTTTCAATTCCTGCCCGTCGCGCTTATCGAGTTCCGGCTTGTAATCCCAGGTATCGACGTGCGATGGCCCGCCGTTCATGAACAACCAGATGACAGACTTGGCCTTCGCCCGAAAGTGTGGCTTCTTTGGGGCCAGCGGGTCGGCCGGCGCGTCCGCGCGGCCATCCTGGGCGAGCAGAGAGCCGAGCGCGAGGAGTCCGAACCCGTTCCCGGCCCGGGCGAGGAAGTCGCGGCGAGAGGCGTAGGCCGGGTGCGGTGGCGCGAAGAGTTTGGGGACGTTCATCGATGCCTCGTTACCCCTTCAGAGTCATCTAATCCACGTACATGAACTCGTTCAAGCACATCAACACCTGGCAGAAGTCCGCAAACGCCAGTTCGCGCGCCGCCACCTTTCCCTCGTACGATGCCTCCTGACTCTTCACGAATGCCACCCCCTCCGCCAGCTCCTCGGGCGTGGCGTCGCGGGACAGCGCCGTCTGATATGCCCTGTGAACTGCCCCCTCAGGAGTCTTCTCGTCCTTGCTAATCCGGGCGGCGAGTCCCCGGGCCCACGAGCGGACGTGCGGGTTATTCATCAGGAGCAGCGCCTGCGGGGCAATCGTCGTCGTCGGCCGCTCGCCGACGCCGACGGTACCGTCCGGCGCGTCGAAGATGACGAGCATGGGGATGAGGTGGCTGCGCTTCATCGTGAAGTAGATGCTCCTCCGCTTGCTCCCCTCGTCCAGAGTCCCGGGACCGTACATGCGTTCGTCGAGCTGGCCGGTCACCGCGAGCATGGAGTCGCGGATCGCCTCGGCCTCCAGCCGCTGGGCGGGCCGGCGCCAAAAGAGCGTGTTTTCCCGGTCCACTTTGAGCTTGGCCTCGTCGGGGGTCGAGGCCGACTGATAGACGGCACTCGTCATAATCAGCTTGTGAATCGGCTTGAGCCGCCAGCCGTTTCGGATCAACTCTCCGGCCAGGAAGTCTAGCAGCTCCGGGTGGGTCGGCCTTTCACCGCGGACCCCGAAGTCGCTTGGCGTCTCGACGATCCCGCGGCCGAGATGGTGCTGCCATAGCCGGTTGACGATGACGCGAGCGAGTAAGTGCCCGGCGCCGTGCTCGGGATCCGTGATCCAACCGGCGAACGCCGAGCGGCGGTACGACAGCTTGGAGTCCTTCGGCGGCGCCTTCTTCCAGCGATCCGGGCCCGTGGATAGCACCTGGAGATAACCCGCCGTGGCAACCGCCTCCTTCTGATTCGGGTCACCGCGACGGAGAAAGTACGTGTCCTTGAACACGTCCTCGCCCTGCGTGTGCAGCCGCACGGCCGGCACGCCCTCGGACGAGATCAGGGCCTTGACGACGTTTGGCTTCGGGGCCGCGGCCATGTGATCCTTGACTGCCTTGTCCAGCTTCTGCCAGCCCGGGTCAAGGACCTTGTACCTGGTCAATAGAAGCGACTTCTGCTCGGCGGTGCGCTTCTCGGGCGTGGTGTCCAGCGCCTTCACCGCGGCCTCCGGAACACCGGGGGCGAGCAGGTCGAGCGGGTCGGGTGCGTTGGTCACGGAGATTCGCGGGCGGCCCATGCCGTGGCCGACGTTGTTGTTGAATCGCAATGTGACGGTAAGCGTCATCGGTCCCTTTTCGCCGACGGGGGCCTCGAATTCGAACGTCGCCGCGTGGTTGAACCCGAACTGGGGATCGATGCCCCAGCCGGTGATACTTGGATCGGAGTCGATCGCCCCCGCCACGCCCAGCCCCTTCTGATCAAAAGTCGATCGCGGAACCTTGAGCTTGACCGCCTCGACCTTGTCCCCTTTCGGCCCGGCCGTGACCGCGAGGTCGGTGAGACAGAAGTTGCCGTTCGTCGCCCGCCCGGGGCCGTTCTTGACCAGCGACGGGTCGGTGAGCGCTTCGATCCGCAACGACGTGAGCCTGGTCAAACCGGTCTCGAGTGTGAAGGTCAGCGTTTCCTTCGGCGGATTTGTACCCCCCACCAGAACACTGCCATCCTCCTTCTTCGTCAATGTCGCCCCGCCCGCGGACTTCATGGATACCACGTCGGGGACGACCCACGTCGGCGGTACCGGCTTGCCCGCCTGAACCTTCTCCCACTCGGCGAACCGTCCCGGCAGCTCCTTCGCCTCGTAGTCGGCCAGGGCCTTCACGAATGGAGCGTGATCGGCATCAAACTTCGCTTTCGCCCGGCGATAGCCCTCGGGATCGAGGTCGACGCTCGCGTCGCTGCGGACGGTGGCCGTGAATGTCGCGAGCATGCGGTAGTAATCGGCCTGCGGGATCGCGTCGTACTTGTGGTCGTGACACCGGGCGCAGCCGACCGTCAACCCGAGCATGGAAGTCCCGGTCGTGGCCAGCATGTCGTCCAGCTCGTCGTAGCGGTGCTTTTCGACTTCGTTCTTCGTGATCTGAGTCGAATGGACACCGGCGGCCAGGAATCCGGTCGCCATCAGGGCCTGGGGCTTGTCGGGGGCCAGCTCGTCGCCGGCGAGTTGCCACCGGACGAACTGATCGTACGGCATGCCCTCGTTGAGCGCCCGGATGACGAAGTCGCGGTAGTGGTACGCGGACGGCCGGTCGTAGTCGTGCTCGAACCCGTGGCTCTCGGCGAACCGGGCGAGATCCAGCCAGTGGCGGGCCCAGCGCTCGCCATACCGCGGCGACTCGAGCAACCTGTCGATGACCCTTGCGAACGCGTCGGGCACTTCGTCCTTCTGAAACGCCTCAACTTCCTCGG
The DNA here is from genome assembly GCA_035258765.1 of Gemmataceae bacterium. Taxonomy (GTDB): domain Bacteria; phylum Planctomycetota; class Planctomycetia; order Gemmatales; family Gemmataceae; genus SIAJ01. Next base: position 13,060 of record DATFWZ010000458.1, on the reverse strand, counting down.
GCGTCGGGGGGAGGCCGACCAGGTCGAAGTACGCCCGACGGATCAACGTTCGCTTCATCGCCGGGGAATTCGGGGGAATGCCCTTCCCTTCGAGTCGCGCGAGGATGAAGCGATCGACATCGGTCTTGACCCATTTCTCGTCGCGCACGGTCGGCGGGGGCAAGTCCGCGAGTTGTTGATAGGCCCAGTGCTGCCGCGCCTCCGGCCGGACTTTCTTGTCGGTCCACTCGGCCGACTCCTTCCTGGCGACAAGCGGGGAATCATATGGCGCTCCGTTCTCGATCCACGCGCCGAAATGGCGCACTGTCTCGTCCGAGAGCTTTGGCTCCTTGTACGGCATGGCCGGCTTCTTTTCGTGCGCGACCATGAGGTAGAGGAGGCTCTTCTTCGGATCGCCGGGGACGACGGCCGGGCCGTGCTCGCCGCCCTTGAGCACCTTGTCGCGATCGGTCAACTCGAGCTCGGCCTCGGACTTGTCCCCGCCGTGGCATTTGAGGCATTGGTTGACGAGAACCGGTCGGACGTGCTTCTTGAAAGTCTCGGTCCCCCGGGCCATCTTCTCGGCATGGTCCTTCTCGACCGGTGCCTGGGCGGCAGCGGCGGCGATGACGCAGCAGATGATCGCCGGTGAAAGGAATGACTTCATCGGTTGGAGGGGCGTTCGGGTGGGATGGGTGTAAGATAGACCGCCGGACGCGATTCGTTCAAGGGAAAACGAACTCTCCACGGGGATCCGTCATGGGCCACGCGCGTTCTGCGCTCGCAATCCTGCTGCTCGTTCCTGTGGCGGTCGTCGCGGACGGCTTGCCGGACGGCCGTTACCTGTACGTCGCGGCCCCGGGCATCCGCGACTACCTGGAGTTCGGCGGCGCCGGCATCCTCGTCTTCGAAATGGACAAGGACCACGGCTTCGTGAAGCGGATCGAAACCCCGCACAGCAAGGACGCGAAGCCGGACAACATGAAGGGCGTTTGTGCGTCCGCCGCGACCGGCCGGCTCTATTTCACCACCCCGAAGAAGCTCTACTGCCTGGACCTCGTGACTGAGCAAACGCTCTGGGAGAAGGCGTTGCCCCAGGGATGTGACCGCATGTCGATGACCCCGGACGGGAAGGTCCTCTATGTCCCGTCCTTCGAGAAGGACATCTGGAACGTGGTGGACGCGGCCACCGGCGACGTGATCGCGACCATCGAACCGAAGAGCGGGGCTCACAACACGGTCATTGGACTTGACGGGTCGCGCATGTACCTGGCCGGACTGAAATCGCCGGTGCTGACGGTGGCGGACACGATGACGCACAAGGTGGTGGCGACCGTCGGGCCGTTCGCCAATTCGATCCGACCGTTCACCGTGAACGGGTCGCAAACGCTGGTGTACGTCAACGTGAACGACTGCCTCGGCTTCGAGATCGGCGACCTCGCCACGGGTAAGAAGTTGCACCGCATCGAGGTCGAGGGCTTCAAGAAGGGCCCGGTTAAGCGACACGGGTGCCCGAGCCATGGAATTGGCCTGACGCCGGACGAGAAAGAACTCTGGGTCGTCGATGCCTTCAACCAGAAGGTTCACATCTTCGACAACACGGTCATGCCGCCCAAGCAGGGGGTGTGTATCGGCCTCCGCGAGCAGCCCGGGTGGGTGACATTCAGCCTGGACGGCAAATACGGCTACCCGTCCACCGGCGAGGTGATCGACGTCGCGACGAAGAAGATCGTCACAGCGCTGAAGGACGAAACCGGCCGCGAGGTCCACAGTGAGAAGATGGTCGAGGTCCACTGGAAGGGCGGGAAGGTCGTAAAGACCGGGGACCAATTCGGGGTGGGCCGGGTATTGAAGTGAACGTCGCAGGCGTCGGAACGGTCAGTTGGTCTTCGGTTCCTCTGGGAGGACCTCGTTGAGGAACACCTCCCACTGCCCGATGCCGACGCTGATGAATATCGTCCCCTTCGCCTGGTTGACGCGGGCGACCTTTGCCATCTTCCCGAACTTCGCCGCCCAGACGGTGTCTCCGGGTTGCAATCTGGCCCGCCACTCGTTAAGCCGGGCGTCCTCGGCGCGGCGTTTCTCGAGGTCGGCAAGCCGGCGCTCGTACTCGTCTCGTTGCCGGTCGGCCGCGTGCTGACGGGCCAGCGCCTCGGTGCGCGCCTTTTCCGCCTGTTCGCGGAGCTGTTGCAGCCGGCTGAGTTCACCCGTCTTCCCGCGGCGCCGCTTGGCGTACTTGTGCGCCCGCCTCAGCAGCTCCCGCGGCAGTTTCAGCCGCCGTGCGATCCGAAGGGCATTGCTCATCCCGAACTGTCCGATGTGTAGCCGGTACGTCGGCCGTAGTGTTTCGACATCGAATTCGACGGCCCCGTTCTCGGCCCGGTCGTTTGAGAACGCGTAGGTCTTCAGGTCGCCCAGGTGCGTGGTCACGATTGCACGGCAGCCGACCGCGTCGAGCTGATCGAGGATCGCCCGGCCCAGGGCGGCACCCTCCGTCGGGTCGGTTCCCGCGCCCAGCTCGTCCAGGAGGACAAGGCTATTCGAGTCGGCGGTGTCAAATATCGTGGCGATGCGCGAGATGTGCGAACTGAACGTGCTCAACGACTGTTCGAGGCTCTGTTCGTCGCCGATGTCAGCAAGGATGTGATTCCAGACTGGGACAGTACTACCTTCGCTCGCCGGGATGTGCATTCCGCATTGCGTCATCAGGCAGAGGAGGCCGGTCGTCTTCAGCGTGACCGTCTTCCCACCGGTGTTCGGCCCGGTGATGACGAGCAGGTTGAATCCGATACCAAGTCGCACGTCAATCGGCACGACTCTTCGCTCTCCCTTGCCATCATTACTGACTCCTGACTCTTGACCGCTGACTCCTGATTCATGTCGAAACAGGTGCTCGAGCAACGGGTGCCGTGCCCATCGTAACCAAAGCTTGCCCTCGGTGTTCACGTCCGGGGCGAACATGTGGTAGTCGCGCGAGTAGTTGGCCTTGGCGGTCACCAGGTCCGCCTGGGCGATCGCGCCGATCGCGGCGTCGATATGCCGGGCCCACTTCCCCACGTCGGCGCTCAGCTTCCGGAGGATCCGCCGGACTTCGCGGTCCTCGTCGGCCTTCAACACCGTCCGCTCGGCGGAAAGCGTCGCGACCGACGACGGCTCGATGAAGACCGTCTCTCCCGTACTGCTCGTGCGGTGGACGACGCCTTGAACTTTCTGCCGGTGGTTGGCCGCAACCGGGAGCACGTAGTGGTCGCCATTCACGGTGGCATTAGGGTAGCGGAGGATGGCGCGGAGCTGGGGGTCGCGGAGGAGCTTTTTGACCTCGATCTGGACGCGGTCCTCCAGGGCCGCGAGCTTGTCGCGGATTTCGGCCAGCTCCGGGCTCGCCGAATCGACGACGTGCCCGCGGCCGTCGATGCACGCGGTGATCGTCTTGGCCACCGGGCCGAGGTCCTCGATGGGCGCGAGTAGCTCTATCAGCCGGGCCAGGCGGCCGTCGAGCCGCATGCGGTAGCGGTAAAAGGCCCCGGTGGCGGTCAGTGTATCGGCGACCTGCAAGAGCTGCTCGGCGGTCAACATGGTCCCGATGGCGGCCCGGCGCACCAGGAGCCGGATGTCGTGCACGCCGCCGAAGGGGGGAGATTGGTTTGCTGACAGGGCCTCGACCATTTCCGACACAAGGGCGAGGTCGGCGCGAATCTTGGTAACGTCGCGCGAAGGCTCGACGCGGCGGGCCAGCTCGGCGCCGAGGGACGTGGCCGCGTATTCCGCCAGAAGGGCGCGGACCTTGTCGAACTCCAGGAGGTCGAGGGTGTGAGCGTCCATGAGACTTGCAAGAGGCCGGCTACGGGCTGGCGGTTCGCGCCGCAATCCACTCAGGTCCGTTGTCGCTCCGCCTTTTTCCGATCCGACTCCTTGAGCAGCGCCTTCCGCAATCGGACCGCCTTCGGGGTGACTTCCACCAGCTCGTCATCCTCGATGTACTCGAGCGCCGCCTCGAGCTCGAACCGCCGCGGCGGCTTCAACACCGTCTTGATCTCGGCCGTGGAGGACCGGATGTTCGTCAGCTTCTTCTCGCGCGTGGCGTTTACGGGCAGGTCGTTGTCCCGGCAGTGTTCGGCCACGATTTCACCCTCGTAGACTGCCTCCATCGGGGCAACGAACATGATCCCCCGGTCCTGCAAGCCTTCCAGGGCGTAACTCGTCGCCTTCCCGGTCTCCGTCGAGACCATAACGCCGTTCCCGCGGCCCGGCAGGGCCGGTCGCACGGGCTGGTACTCGTAGAAGTTGTGGTGCATGATCGCGAGCCCGCTGGTCGCGGTCATCAATCGGGTGCGCAAGCCGATGAGCCCACGGGCGGGGATGGTAAACTCCAGGTGTGTCAGCTCCCGGCCGGCTTCCATCTTCACACATTGGGCCTGTCGCTCCAGGACCAGCGCCATGACCGCCCCGACGTGCGAACCGGGCACGTCCACCGTCAGGTATTCCACGGGCTCCATCCGCTGCCCGTTCACATCCTTCAGGATCACTTTCGGCTTACCGACCGACAGCTCGGAATTCTCCCGCCGCATGTTCTCGAGGAGGATCGACAGGTGGAGGAGGCCGCGGCCGGACACCACGAACGAGTCGCCGCCCTCGCTCGGGCGCACGCGCATCGCGACGTTTCGCTGCAGCTCCCGGTCGAGGCGGTCCTTGAGCTCCCGGCTGGTCAGCGGCTTGCCCTCCAGCCCCGCAAACGGCGAGTCGTTGATCCGGAAGACCATGTCCAGGGTCGGCTCGTCGATGGCGATGGGCGGCAACGACTCCGGCCGCTCGACGTCGGCGACCGTGTCGCCGATGTCGGCGTCGTCGAGGCCAACGAGGGCACAGATGTCCCCCGCGGCGAGCTCCTCCGCTTCCTTCTTGCCGAGTCGGTCGAATTCGAGCACTTGCACGATCGTGTCGTCCAGCCGCCGGCCGTCTTTCTGCTTGAGCAGGGCGACCCGCTGGGCCTTGCGGATCTTGCCGCGGTGGATCTTGCCGACCGCAATCCGCCCGACGTAGTCGCTGTACTCCAGCGACACCACCTGCATTTGGAGCGGCCCGTCCGGGTCGGCCTCGGGCGGGGGGATGTGCGTCAGGATCGCGTCGAAGATGGGCTTGAGGTCCTTGGGCGGGACGTCGAGGTCCGTCGTCGCCACCCCTTGCTTCCCGGACGCATAGATGAGCGGGAACTCCAGGGTCTCATCGTCGGCCCCGAGTTCCACAAACAGGTCGAAGATCAGGTTGTGAACCTCGGCGATCCGCGCGTCCGGCCGGTCGATCTTGTTGATCACGACCACCGGCTTGAGCTTGTGCTCGAACGCCTTGCGGAGGACAAACCGGGTCTGGGGCAACGGGCCCTCGGCGGCATCGACCAGCAGGAACACACCGTCGGCCATCTGCAGGATGCGCTCAACTTCGCCGCCGAAGTCGGCGTGACCGGGGGTGTCCATCAGGTTGACCTTCACGTCGCCGAGGCGCAGCGCTAGGTTCTTGGCGAGGATGGTGATGCCCCGCTCGCGCTCCAGGTCGTTGGAATCGACGATTAACCCGTGCTGCCCGCCGGCCAGCCGGTCGAGTTCCTCCGTCCGGAACAGCCCGGACTGGCGCAACATGTTATCGACCATCGTGGTCTTACCGTGGTCCACGTGGGCAATGATCGCGACGTTGCGGATGTCGTTCCGACGCATTACTTTGTATGGTGAAGAATCGGTGAATAGGAATTCGCGCCTCTTCGCAGTCGGCGAGGCGAGGAATCTATTATAAGTACGCAACTCACCGGTGCCGACTCGCCGTCGTGCGCCGCCCGCATCGGAGTAACTGCCCGTGGACGTTTACCTCATCCGCCATGCCGACGCCGCCCCGCTGGGGGAGGCCGGCGCGACCGAAGATTTCGATCGCCCGCTCAACGACGCCGGTCGGGACCAATCCAAGAAGCTCGCTCAGGCGCTGTCCAAGCGGGGAGTCCACATCGACCGGCTGCTCGTCAGCCCGCTCGTGCGGGCGCAGCAGACGGCCGAGCCGCTGGTCACGGCGTGGGGACTGGCGCCGGACGACGTGGTAACGTGTAAGGCACTCGCCCCGGGCGGGAAGTGTCGGAAGGTCGCCGAATGGGTGAATGAACGGCCGGTCGCGGCCGTCGGCCTGGTCGGCCACCGCCCGGACCTGAACGAGCTGGCCGCCTGGCTCATCGGCAGCAAGCGAGCGAAGATCGCGCTCGACAAGGCCGGCGTCGGCCTCATCCGAGTTGACGATTCCGAGCTCGAAAAGGGCTCCGGCGAGCTCGTCTGGCTGTTGCCCGAGGCCTGGGTGTGACGCGAGAATAATCCTCACTTCCCCGCCGGGCTTCCCGCCGCGAGCCAGTCCCGCCAGGCCCGGTCCAGGTCCTCGACCATCCAATCGGCCCCCTTCAGGGCATCGGCAAAGGTCGGGCTCGCGATCGCGTCCGAGGGGATGAGGGCGCTGAGCAACGTGCCAAACTTCTCTGAGCCCGCGCCAAAGGTCAGGAAGTCCATCAAACTTGCAGCGATGAGGTCCTTGTCCTTGCCGGTACCCGACCAGGCCTTGTCCACGACTGGCATCACCTTCGCAGTTTTGGCCAGCTTTGGGGCCAGACGCCGGACGGCCGCCCGGTCGGTCGCGGCCGAACCCGGATTGAGCCGCATCGCGACGGCTCGGGCAAAGCCGTCCTTCATCCACTCGGTCAGGCGGGCGTTGCCGCCCTTCTTGGCCAGTAGCGCGCGGCAGACCTCGGCCCCGGCGATTGATTCCAGGTTCGGGGCTTTCTCGCCGCGTCGCGGGGCCACGGCGATGAACGGGACGTCTGCCTTGACGTCGAACTTGGCGACCTCGTCGTCCTCCGGTCGCATCTTCAGCACCGACCGGGAAAACTGCCGGTACTGGTCTACATCGGTAAAGCTGTAGACGATCGTTTTCAGCTCCTTCGCGTCGGCCGCGTCGAACTTCAACGCCTTCTTGGCCATCGCGCAGGTCTTTTGTAGCGCTTCCGCCAGGGGCTTGGCTTTCGCCTCCGGGAGGGGAGTGGCGACGATCAGGTTGTCGGTCTCGATCAAGCGCACTTCGTTGACGCCGGCCTTCTTCATCGCCTCGGCTGCGATCTCCTTGAGTTTCTCCGGCGTCTTGTCCTGGGCCGCGGCGACTAGCGAAAGGACGGTGAGCAGAAAGAAAGGGGTTGTCGAGCGGAGGAACATGGGTGAGTCCGGGTGGGAGTGCGTGACCGTGTGCCCGAATTATAGCTCCGCACAGGTTCGGCCGGGACAATTCCCTTGGCGATGTCCGACCGTTGCCGGATAGTAACGATGCCCTGCCCCATCCGAGTTCCGCGATGTGCCGACCCCTCCTCGCCGTTCTGGCCGTCCTCACGCTGTCCGCCTCTGCCGCTGAGCCAAAGAAGGCGACGGCGCACGCCAACCGGCTGGCGAAGGAGAGCAGCCCCTACCTGCTCCAACACGCCCACAACCCGGTGGACTGGTACCCTTGGGGCCCAGAGGCATTCGAGAAGGCAAAGAAAGAGAAAAAGCTCGTCTTCCTTTCGATTGGCTACAGCTCCTGTCACTGGTGTCACGTCATGGAGCGTGAGAGCTTCGAGGACAAGGAAGTCGCAGACATCCTCAACAAGCACTTCGTCTGCATCAAGGTGGACCGCGAAGAGCGGCCGGATATCGACGACATCTACATGACCGCCCTGCAAACACTCGACGCTCGGGGCGGCTGGCCGCTGTCCATGTTCCTGACCGAGGACGGCAAGCCGATCGTCGGCGGGACGTATTGGCCGAAAGAGGATCGCAAGGTCGAGGAGGGGACGATTCGAGGGTTCAAGAGCGTCCTCGCCTACATGATCGAGCTGAACAAGGACAAGGCGAAGGAGCTTCGCGACCAGGCCGACGTAGTCGCTGCCCGGACGGAGGAGGCGCTGACACGAATGGCCCGGGTCAATGCTCTCGTCGAGTTGAACCGGGCTCTCGCGATGGGCCCGGCAGAGGAGCTTCGAGACAAGATCGACCCGCAACACGGCGGGATTGGAAACCCGGCGCAGCGATTCCGGGGGACCAAGTTCCCGAATCCGCCGTCGCTCACCACCCTGCTCCGGGCCGCTCACCGCGACAAGGACAAGGAACTGACCAACCTGGTCAACCTGACGCTCACGAAGATGGCCGAGGGCGGTATCTACGACCAAATCGGTGGCGGCTTCCACCGCTACAGCACCGAGCGGACCTGGACCGTCCCCCACTTCGAGAAGATGCTCTACGACAATGCCCAGCTCGTTGAGTTGTACTCCGAAGCGTACCGCACCGACCCGAAGCCGCTATACAAGCGCGCCGTCGATGAAACGATCCGGTTCGTTCTGCGCGAAATGACGTCGCCGCAAGGCGGCTTCTACTCGGCGCTCGACGCGGACAGCGACGGCAAGGAGGGTGAGTTCTACGTCTGGACGGGCGAGGAGATCGAAAAGGCCCTGGGCGACAAGGCGGATGCGATGGTCTTCCGGGCCGCTTACGGAGTTACAGGCCCGCCGAACTTCGAAGACAAGGCGTACGTCCTCAAGGTCGCGCGGCCGCTGGCCGAGGTCGCCAGGGACCAGAAGCTGACCGAGGTGCAGCTACAAGTCAAATTAGAGGCGCTCAAGGCAAAGATGCTCGCCGCCCGCGACAAGCGCAAGCGGCCCTTCCTCGACACCAAGGTCCTCACCGCCTGGAACGGCCAGATGATCGCCGGCCTTGCCGTCGCGGGGCAAACGTTCAAGGAACCTGAATACACAAAGGCCGCGGTCCGGGCGGCGGACTTCGTCCTTGCGAACCTCCGGACCAAGGACGGGCGATTGCTCCGCACGTTCAGCCTCAAGTCCGACGGTAAGCCGGAAGCGAAGCTCAACGCCTACCTCGACGATTACGCCTTCCTGACTCATGCCATGCTCTGCCTGCACGACGCGACCGGCGAGGCCCGATGGCTGACGGAGGCGAAGTCACTCACCGACACCATGGTCAAGTGGCACGGCGACCCGGACCGGGGTGGGTACTTCTACACGTCGTCCGACCACGAGAAACTCTTCGCTCGCCCGAAGGACTACTACGACGGCATCCAGCCGTCGGGCAACAGCATGACCGCCCGTAATCTGATCCGCCTTTGGAATAGGACCGGGGACGAGAATTATCGAAAGCTCGCCGAGATGACGATCAAGCAGTTCGCCGGCGTGCTCAAATCGAGTCCCCAAGCCATGCCCGGGATGGCCGAGGCGCTGCACCTGTTTCTCGACCTCGGCGGGAAGAAGGCAGCTCCCGGGCTGGAAAAGAAGAATGAACCGGGCGGCAAGTCGCTCAACTCGGCGGACGTCGTAACTGCGAGTGCGAGTCTCGGCCCCGCGGACGCGGACGGTAAGCGGGTCATCACGGTGACGCTCAGAATTCAGAAGCCGTGGCACATCTACGCCAACCCGGTCGAGCGCGATGACCTGGAAGGTGCCCGGACTGTCGCGGAGGTGTATGCCGCCGGCAAGAAGCTGACCGCGACCGTCGAATACCCGAAGGGAACCGTTGAAAAGGACGCGAAGGGCGTCGAGTACCGGGTCTACGAGGGGGAGGCCGTCGTCAAGGCCGCGATGACGGCGAAGGACGCCGGGGACCTGGAAGTCCGGGTGAAAGTCCAGGCGTGTACGTCCGGAGAGAATGGGCGTTGCCTCCTCCCAGCGACGCTGACGATTCCGGTGAAGTGACGATGCCGACCCCACTGCGGGCCACGCTGCCGGGCCTCGGCGACCACCTGCGGGAGATCGGGGCGGCCCGCGACAAGGAGGCGCGCGCCGCGGCGTTCGAAGCGCTGGCCAGGCGCGCGGAAGAGGCCGGGGCCAGCGTCCCGCTCGTCCTCCGGCTCATCTCGGGCGACACGAATAGTATGCGCTTTGCCCTCGAAGTAGCCGCCCGACTGGCAGCGCCGCTGCCCGGCGAGCTCTTGCCGCCAATCCTCGACCTGCTCGAACGCCCGCGCCTTCCGTCGCGCCTGCGAATTGCCGTCACGGCGCAAGTCATCCGCTCCGTCCCGGCCGGCTCGCCCGTCGTCCCGCGCCTGTTGGACGCCCTCGGCCGCAAGGTCTCGCCGTCGCGGGCCGTCAACCGCTTGCGCCGGCTCGCCGCCCTGCTCCCCGACTCCGTTCCCGTGGCATGGGCCCTCGCCGAGCTGGACAGCGGGTCCGCGAACCCGTGCCCCCGTTGTGGCGCGCGTTTGGGCCCGGATGACTTCGTCGGACACCTCTGGGAGCGGCACCGGCTGCTGACGGAGAACGGCCGCGTCCGCGAGCCGTGGGACCTGATCGGACAGTGGCTGAACGCCTACGCCCGGACCGGTCGCCCAGAGTTCCTCGACCGCAGTTGCGACCTCGCCCAGGCCCTCGACCCGGCCGAGGGGCTGACGCGGGCACACCGGCTCCTCCTGAAGGGCGGATCGGACGACGAGGACGCCCGGGCCCTGCTCCGCGCCGAAGCCGCCGAGCGCTTCGCCACGCTTTGCCCCCACTGCTTCGCTCTCGTACCGCTTCCCAGTCGTCCGCTGGCGACGACAGTCCTTGTGGGAACAGGACGGGTTGATGGCGGCGGGTACCGTGTCGAATTGATCGACAAGTATCTGTTCAGCCACCTGGTCGTGGACACGCCCGAGGTCCGAGTTTACAGCGGGCCGGAGCCCGGCCACGCGCTGACGCGCCGCGGGGCCAGCTTGTTCTTCCTCGTGCCGCTCATCCTCCTGGCTGCTCTCTTTTCCGTCATGCCCGCCGTACTCGGCATCGCACCGGCGGTGCCGGTCGGCGGCCTCCTCCTGGCCGCCGCCCTGGCATACGTGGGCGTCCGGTTCACCTGGGACGACACTGCCGACCCGGTGGACCGGGCGATCGATCACGCCTGGACTCTGCTCGTGCCCCGAATGTTACAGTACCAGGTCCGCACAGCGGACGCCGCGTTCATTGCCGGCCTCGCGGACGCGTGCCGCGGTCGCGGTGACGGCGAGTTGCGGGAGGGGGCGCTTCGGACCGCCGCGGCGACCCTCGCCGACGACCCGGCCGGCGTCTTCTACCTCGCACCGCTAAACGCGCTCCGCATTGACGACGTGGCCCGTCGCGGCGGGGACGATCTGCCGCTGGTGGCCGATCAGGTGGGCGAGTGTTTCGACGCGAAGTTGCCGCTGGACCACGGCGAGCGTGTGGTGAAGGAATTGCGCGGCGACCCGGCCAGGCGCACGCGGAGGGCCCGGCTGCGGGTTTTGATCCTGGCCCGGGCGTTTGTGGCCAACCTGGAAGCCGAAGACTTGCGAATCATCGGCCGCGTCTGCCCCGCCCTCGGGGCCGCATACGCCAGCGAGGATCGCGACGGCCTCTCCCGCCTGCGTCTGCTCTGGCTCTATCGCCCCCGGCGGCTCTGGCAGCGCGTCGGCTCCGCGACCACCGTCTTCGACCTCGCCCGGTACCCCACCCTCTCGGAAAACTACCTCAAGGAGCGGCCGGACCTGTTGCTGTTTCAGCCGTCCGGCGGGTCGGATGAGGCGGCCCCGATTCTGGTCTGCGAGGAGGGGGTGGTGTATCGCGACAAGGTGATCACCGACCCCGACACACCGATCCGCGTGCGGGCCCGCACACTTGTGAAAGGAGGTGGGTACGAGCTGGCCATCGGAGATCGGGTGTTCAAATTCCGCGAAGACCCGACGTTGCTCGGCCGGCGGCTCAAGGGGTGGGCGGAGTTCCTCTTCGATGAGTTTCTACCCCGGGCCCGGATGTTGACGCGCCGGCGGTCGCAACATGCCGACCGGCTGCTGTTGCAAAAGGCCGCGACCTGCCCGGACTGCGGCCAGAAGTTCCTCGGCCTGGCCGGGGAGATCGGGCTCGCGGCGGTACCCCCAGCCACCGAGGGGGTCGGATGAACCGGCTCATCGTCCTGATCGGTTACCGCGGGTCGGGGAAGACGACTGTCGGCGGCATTCTCGCGCGGCAACTCGGCTGGGACTTCCTCGACGCCGACACCATTCTCGAAGGCCGATACGGCAAGACGATCAAGGACGTTTTCGCCGCGGAAGGCGAGCCGGGCTTCCGCGACAAGGAATCCGCGATCCTCGCGGACCTTTGCCAGCGCTCGGACGCCGTGATCGCGACCGGGGGTGGCGTCGTCCTCCGCGAGGCGAACCGCGAACTGCTCCGGCAGCACGGATTCGTCGCGTGGCTATCGGCCGATGCCCGCGCTTTATGGGCGCGAATCCAGGACGACCCGGCGACCGCGGCCCGGCGGCCGGCGCTCGCCGGCGGCGGGCTCGCGGAGGTAGAACAACTGCTGGCGGCCCGTGAACCCCTTTACCGGGCCAGCGCCGACGTCGAGGTGCCGGTCGCCGGCCTGTCGCCGGAGCAAGCAGCGGACGCTATTCTGGCCGCATGGATTTCCCACTCGCCGAAGTCGTCTGGGTGACGAGCGTATTCCTCCTCGGGATTTGCGCCGGCAGCTTCCTGAACGTGCTCGTCGGCCGGCTGCCGCTCGAAAAAAGCGTCCTCTGGCCGAACTCGCGGTGCCTCACCTGCCTCAATCGGTTGTGCCTGTCGGACAACCTGCCGGTCGTCGGCTGGCTGTTGCGGCGCGGCCAGTGCCGGTTCTGCGGAATCCGATTCTCCAGCCGGTACATGTGGGTTGAGCTGGCCACCGGCATCGGCTTCGCGCTGATCTTCTACCTGGAAGTGCTCCAGAACTGGCACCGGCTGCCGTTCTTCGATGCACACAAGCTGGAGCGATTCGCCGGGGCCTCGACCTGGGAGGGGTGGGCGTTTTTCCTGCATCACGCCGTCCTGTTCTTCCTGTTGCTGGCCGCGGCACTCTGCGACTGGGACCACCGGGCCATTCCGATCTCGCTGACGACGACGGGCACGGTGATCGGGCTGATCGGGGCGACGCTCTTCCCGTGGCCGTGGCCGAACGACTCAGCCATCGCGGCGCCCTGGAATGCACCGCTGGAATTCAACGGCATGTTCGTCAGGGAGCGGTCATGGGCGTTCAACGGCCCGGCCGACCCGTCGCGGCCCGGC
>DATFWZ010000457.1:0-13231 GCA_035258765.1 Gemmataceae bacterium | reverse complement strand
GGCGGCGGCCCGTCGGATCGGCCGATACCGATCCATCGGGTGATCCGCCAGTCCCACCCCGGCGACCGGGTATTCGTGGATTCGGTGGCGGCATCCGCCGCGGGGCTTCATCCATCCGACTCGATCTCCAGTGGTCATCTGGGCGAAGCACTGCGAGCCCACGGACTCGTGATCGCCCCATTTGACGACGGCCAACTCCTGACTCGACCGCAGGATGTGAACCGGTGGGCCGCGGGCGCCGACTGGGACGGTGAGTTCCCACGAGACGTCGCGACCGCCCTCGCCGAAGCGGCCGACCTCGGCCGGGACGCGTCCGGCCGCTTCCGCACCCTCGACGACTGGGCGTGGGCCGGGCCGGACGATGCGGATGCGCTCGCGGCGCCGTCCGGCTGGTCGGTCTGGGAGGGCGAGGCTGGAGCGGCCGACGAAATAACGCTGTTTCGGGGCAATCAGTTGGTGACGGCAGTCTGGCTGGCGGGTGCCGCGGCGGCCATCGCGTGGATCACAATGCGACGCCGCCCGGCTCTGCGGGCATGGACCCTGATTGGCGGCGGGCTGGTTTCGTTGGCGGCATACCGATTCCTACCGCTTACTTGGGCGGACGTGATCGCGCCGGCAGTGTTGCTGGTGGTGCTCGGTGGCATCGCCCAAGCCTTGTGGAGCTACCGGCCCGGGTCGCCAGTCGCCAGCGACCGGTCCAGTCATCGGTCCCCGGCGAAGGTGGCCGGAGTCGTCGCCGCGGTTTGCACATTCGCGGCCGTGGCGTTCGCGGCGGGCCCGCCGCCAACTGTCTATGAAGTGCACGACCGCGAGTCGCGTCCGACGGCTGTGTTGGTCCCTCCCGCGCTCCTGGCCCAACTGCGACGCGACACAACTGCCGGCCGGGCGCGGCCGGACGTGGTTGTCACCGGCGCGACGTACAGTGGGAGCCGGGACGGTTCGACGTGCCGATTCCGCGCCCAACTTCGACTGCACGCGTTCGAGGACCACCCGGCAGCCGTCACCGTGCCCATTCAGGGCGTGCGATTCCGGTCGATCCGGTTGGACGGCTCCGAGCCCGGGTCCGTGGAGGTTACAAACGAGGGCCTGCGTCTGCGGGTCACAGGGCGGGGGCTGCATATGCTCGACCTCGAGTTTGCGGTGTCGATTACGGTCGTTGGCGCCGACCGCGAAGTACGCTTTGTCGCCCCCGAAGTGCCGATCTCCAAAGTTTCGTTCGAGGTCCCGCGGCCGGCAGCGCGGCTCCGGACGACAAGTTGGCGGGGCGCGATCCGGCTGGCGGCCACGGCGCACGCCGAAACACTCGAAGCAGACCACGGACTCAATGGTTCGGTGAGCTTCCGATGGCAAGCCGAAGGGGAGCAGAAGACGCTCGACGTCCGAGTCCGGGGCGCCGCCGTCTGGACTGTGCACCCCGGATCCACGACGCTGAGCGGGGCATTTGAATATCGCATTTCGGGCGGCGCCGTAACGGCGCTGCACCTTGCGGTGCCTGCGTCCGCGTCCGTTCGCCACCTAGCCGTTAGGGCGGAGGCCGCGGCCGGCGGGGCCGCGCAATCCGGGGTCAGGGACTGGACGATCGCGAAGCCGACCGGGAGCGCGGACGGGATCCTAGCTGTTGAGCTCCTTGTGCCCGCAACCGGCCGCCTCGTGCTCCAAATCGACCTGGTCGCAAATGCGCCGCCGGCGGAGCACGTTGAACTGGCATTTCCACGCCCAATCAGGGCGACCGACGTCGAGACCCAGTACGGAGTAGCGGTTCAGGGATTCGAGCCCCCCGCGTCTTATAACGTGGCCGGCCTGACGGAGACAGACGCCGAGGGCTTCGCTTCGTTGTGGACAGCCCTTAACGGGTCACCTCCCGGGGGGCCGACTTCGAAGGCCTTTCGCCCGTCGGGATCCCAAACGGCGCAAGTCGGGTTCGACCTGCGCACCGCACCGGTCGCGAGGTCAGTCGTGGAATCCGTCACCTGGTCGTTTGCACCCGGACGGCTGACGGCAAAGGGTGAGGCCCGGTGGCTAACTGGCCGGGACGGCCTGTCGCTGGCGGAGTGGACCTTGCCGGACGACGTCGCTGCCACGGAAGTGTCCGGTCGAAACCTGGTCGGCTGGTCGCAAACCGGAAATCACGTCCAGGCGTGGCTTGACCGGCCGATGGCGAGTCCCGTTCTGACTTGGCGGGCGTCCCGGGCGTGGGCGGACGGATCGCTGATTATCGTCGCGGCCCCGACTCACCCCGGGGCGGGGGTTGACTCCGTCACCACCCGGGCTCGCCCGTTCGGGGGTTGGTGTCTCGTGCCGGCGACACCCGGACTTCCTGGGGAGGTGGTCCGCGGCAATCATGAAGGCGAGCTCGCTTGGCGCAGCCGCGGCGGCCGGGCTGCCCGACTTACGCCGGTTCGACCGCCGGCCGCGGTGGGACTGGATGTCACGACTGCGATTCGGCCGAGCGGCGACCGGATCGTTTCGAGCTCCAGCATCGACCTGTCCAGCCTCCCGGGCGGCCGCCCATATCTCCTCTCGGTTTTGATGGAAGGCGCCGATGATGCGGATGTCCGCGTGGAGACGCCCGGGGCGACGGCCGCGAAAGAAGTGTTCGATGTCGGCGTCGGGCGGCGCTGGGACGTCAGCCTGCCGGTTGCGAACGAGGGTAAGAGGAAAATCACTGTCGACGTCCGGCCAAAGGCAAGCGCGCCGGGCGTGTGGGCGCTTCCGCGCCTCTTGGTGAGGTTTGGACCACGAGCCCAGGCCGCGCTTTCGCACCGGCTTCTGATTGATTCGACTGCCCTCACGTTGTCCGAGTCCGACGGACTGATTCGGACTGAAGCAGGCGCGTGGAAGGCGGTGACCCCACTTTGGACCGCCACGGTTGTGCGGCGGGCCGGAACCGCGAGCGCCGTCGCCGGCGCGGCCCAGATTACGGCGGCGCGTGACGGTGCCGGTTGGCTTTTTCGGGGGCTCTACCGCCTCGCGGTCGAGCATGCCGCGGCGATTGCAATTCGGGCCCCGACGGGGACCAAGCTAATCGAAGCGGGGTCGGACGGGTTCACATGGGGTGTGGGTCACAGCGAAGGCACGATCGTCCCAGTTCTGCCCGGCTCGCATACGCTCGTCCTGCTGTGGCGTTCCGACGAGCCGTTGTGGGAACCGGCACGAATCGAGACCGGAACCGGCGAGCCGTTGACAATCCCCGTCGAGTGGACGGTGTGTCTCCCACATGGGGTTGCTGTCACGTCCGCCTACACTCCCATTATCGCCGGGCCAGGGGGCTCGGAATTGACTGGAGTGCCGCTCGTCGAAGATCGCGAGGCGTTTGCCCGCGGGGCCCCGTATCGGTACCGTGTCCCCGCCGGGCAAAGACTCGACCTCGTTCTGACCCCCAGGGCGATTTCAGCGCGGTGGTGGGTGTTCGGGATTGGGGCGGGTCTCTTACTGGTGCTTGCCGTACTCACCGTCTTGTGGCCGTCGCGAACGCGACCGGAACAGGTGGCCGCGGCCAGCCTGATCGGCGCCGTGACGCTTGGCCCCGCCGCCGCCGTCCTCTGGCTTGTGGCCGTGGGGGCAATCGCGTGGCGAGCCTACTGCCTGATCGACGCCCTGCGCTGGCGCGGCGCGCCCACCTGAAGTGCGCCGATCCAACTCCGTAAGATGATTCCGAACTGTCGCTTCACCCGGGGTTCACCCATGCGCCGTTCCCTCGTGTGTTTCATCATTCTGTGCCTCCCGGTCGTGAACGCGGCGGCCGACAAGCGGCCGATGGAGGTTAAAGATCTGTTCGGCTTCCAGCGGGTGGCCGACCCGCAAATATCCCCGGACGGGAAGCGCGCCGTCTACCAGATCACGACGGTGGACCTCGCCGGCAACAAGACCTCGACCAATTTATGGGTCGCCGCAACGGATCGCTCATCGGCACCCCGCCGGCTGACGACATCCACCAAGAGCGACCGCCACCCGCGTTGGTCGCCCGACGGGTCCAAGATCCTCTTCGAGTCGAACCGATCCGGCGAGATGCAACTCTGGGTGATCGACGTCGGCGGCGGTGAGGCCCGACAGCTCACGACGCTCTCGACTGGGGCGTCAAACGCCATCTGGTCTCCGGACGGCAAGTCGATCGCCTTCGTGTCAGCTATTTTCCCCGAGTTTTCGGATAAGCCGTTCGCGGAGTCGGACAAGCTCAACAAGCAGAAGCTCGACGAGGCGGAGAAGGGAGCGGTGAAGGCGAAGGTCTTCACGCGGCTGTTTTTCCGGCACTGGGACGAGTACGTCGAGGACAAGCGACAGCACCTGTTTGTCATGCCGTCCGACGGCGGCGAGCCACGCGACGTGACTCCGGGCGACCGCGACGCCTACCCCACTTCTACCACCTTCAGCGTCGGCGACGACTTCACGTTCTCGCCGGACGGCTCGCACCTCGTCTTCACCGCGGTCCCCGCGGAGGCGGAAGCCTGGAGTACCAACCACGACCTCTGCCGGGTCGCGATCGACAACCGGTCGGCGGAATGGGAAACGCTCACGAAGGACAATCCCGCCGCGGACGCCAGCCCGCGATTCAGCCCGGACGGCAAGAGACTGGCGTGGAGAGCGCAAAAGAAGGCCGGGTACGAGGCGGACAAGTGGGACATCCTGGTCGTCGATTGCCGCCTCGATGGGGCCTTGGCCGGCAAGCCGAGGAACATTACCGGCGGGCTGGACCGATCGGTCGACGAGTTTGCTTGGGCCGGCAACGCGGAGATCGCATACGCGGCGGACAACTCGGGGAAAAAGACTCTGATCCTCACGCCGGTGTCGGGGGAGGGGAAGGACTATGCGGCCCTCCCGTTGGACGGCGCGAGCAGCTCGATCTCGGTCGCCGCGGACGGGCGAACCTACGCGTTCACCAACGCCCGGTTGGACCGCCCCGCGGAGGTCTTCGTCGGCACGCGGGGGACCGGCCTCCCGATCGACGTGAGCCACGCCAACGACGCCCTGCTCGGCGAGTTGGACCGGCCGCGGCCGGAATCGGTCGAGGTGGACGTGGACGGCGGCAAAATGCAGATGTGGGTCCTCAAGCCACCCGGGTTCGATCCGGCGAAGAAGTGGCCAGTTGCCTACCTGGTTCACGGCGGGCCGCAGGGGGCGTGGGAAGACGGCTGGTCGTATCGCTGGAACCCGGAGTTGTGGGCCGCCCAGGGCTACATAGTTGCCCTGCCAAACCCGCGGGGCTCGACCGGATTCGGCCAGAAGTTCGTCGACGAAATCAGCGGCGACTGGGGCGGCAAGTGTTACCGCGACCTGATGGCCGGGGTCGATTACCTGGAGAAGCTCTCGTACGTGGACAAGGACCGCATCGCCGCCGCCGGGGCCAGCTTTGGCGGGTACATGATGGACTGGTTCGCCGTGAACACCGGCCGCTTCAAGACGCTCATCTCGCACTGCAGCGTTTGGAACTTCGAGAGCATGTGGGGGACGACGGACGAACTGTGGTTCGATGAGTATGAGCACGGCGGGCTACCGTGGGAGAAGCCGGGGTCGTACGCCGAGTTCTCCCCGCACAAGAAGGCTGCGAACCTTGGCAAATTCAAGACGCCAATGCTCGTCATTCAGAACGATCTCGACTTCCGCTGCCCAATCGGCCAGGGGCACGAGCTCTTCACGGCCCTGCAGCGGGAGAGAGTGCCGTCCCGCTTCGTCAACTTCCCGGACGAGGGGCACTGGGTGCTCAGGCCGAAGAACAGCGAGTTCTGGCACAAGGAGGTGTTCGCCTGGCTCAAGAAGTACTGCCCGCCGGGCGGGAAGTGAGGCGCCGGTCGCAGCGGCGAATCGGAAATGCACTGACCGGCTTGCCCACATCAGGCCGGAAAGTTGTGCCCACGTCTCGGGTGTCGGCCCGGCCGGCCGGAGGGGACACCGTTGATCGTCCTCGGGCTGCTCGCCATCCCGCTGTTGATCGCCATCAACGGCTATTTCGTGGCCGTCGAGTTTGCACTTGTTGCCCTGCGCAAGACTCGAGTCGAGGAGCTGATCCAACAGGGAGTGCGGGGTGCCCGGTCCGTGGCGGCCGCTCAGGCCAATCTGAACCGCAGCATCGCCGCCGCCCAGCTCGGCATCACCCTCGCCAGCATTGCCCTCGGCGCCGTCAGCGAGTCCGTCCTCGCGAGGCTGTTCGAAAACTGGCTGACCTTCATCCCCGGCGACCTCGAGGCCATCACCCGGCATTCGATCGCCACGCTCCTCTCGATCGGCCTAATCACCTACCTGCACGTCATCCTCGGCGAGCAGGTGCCGAAGATGATGGCCATTCAGTCCCCGGACGGCGTGGCGCGGTGGTCGGCCAAGGGGCTCAACGTCTTCGGCTGGATTACCTCCCCCGTGCTCCGGCTCATGAACGCGACGGGGAATCTGTTGTTGCGAGCAATGGGTTTCAAGCCCGGCGAAGCGCACCAGTCGGTTCACTCCGTCGAGGAGCTTCGCATGCTCGTGGAGGACACGGAAGAAGCCGGACTGCTCGAAACCGATCAGGCAGAATTCGTCAAGAACGTCTTCCAGCTATCGGACAAGAAGGTCCGCGATTGTATGGTGCCGCGGGAGAAGATGGACGCCATCGAATTGCGGACCAAGCCGCAAAGGGTCCTGGAGATCGTCCGGAACAGCGGACACACGCGGCTGCCGGTCTACGACGGGACTGTTGACAATGTCGTCGGCATCCTCAACACCAAGAACCTCTTCTACTCCCTCACGCTGCGCAACGCGTTCGTTCTCGACGACGCGCTCTACCCGCCGACGTTTATCGACCCCGACGAGTCGATCGCCCGGGCGATCCAGGTTTTCCGGCGGACCAAGCGGCCGATGGCCGTTGTTCGTGACAAGGACGGGAAAGTCCTCGGCATGATCACGCTCGAGGACTTGCTCGAGGAGATCGTGGGCGACATCGAGGACGAGCACGACGTGTACGGCACGCGACCGGTCCGCCGCGTTCGGCCGAAGTGACTACCGCTTCATCAACCTCTTGATCAGGAACAGTGCGGTCACCGCGACAACTCCATTCGCGGCCCATGCTAAGGCGGGGCTCACCTTGCCGTCCTTGGCCAGGTTGAGGCTGGCCAGGAGCATCGGGTAGTAGGCAAACACGGCCGGCAGGAAGCAGACGATGAACACGCTCAGGTAGTCCGACCGGCTGGCCCAGATCCCCACCGGGCAGCCGACCAGGGCAAAGCACAGGCACCCGACCGCCAGCGCCGGGCGCATGTGGATCTCGGTATCGACCATCCGCTGGTTCCGGTACTGGAACTTCAGCCACTCTTCCTCCTGATCGGCGTCGCCGAATTGCGGTCCGGCCGAGTTCGATCGCGACGGGGGCTGGGCCCGCATATCGGCGATCCGCGCCCGCGTGTCCTCGATTTCGTCCCGGAACTCCTCCCGGGTCTTGAACAGCTCCGGCCACGTTTGCGCGGACGGGCGGTATTTCATGTCCTTGCCAAAGATCGCCTCCGGTAGGGGGGTCGTGTACTCCTGGCCCTGGAGGTCGGCGGCCGACCCACCGTTGAGCGAGTCCACATAGCACCGGTCCATCTGCACGACCAGCTCGTAGCGCTCCCCGCCGCGGGACACCCCTCTCGATTTCGGCCGTTCGCCGGCCTTCCGACCGGCACTCCCGCCTTTTTCGTCGGTCGCGTCGTCGCTCAGGAGCGGGACACTGCTGTCGGCCTCCACCGGCACCTTGCGCACCCGCAGGCGGGCGGTCTGTGCCCGGGCGACCACCTCGTACGCTGTCCGATCCTTCCGCTGCCGCTTCTTGACGACGACGTCGATCAGGTCGCGGCCCTGGACGTCGCGGACGAACAGCACGAACTCCAGGTTCGCTTGCCGCAGAGCGCCCTCGCGTTTGAGCATGCCGTAGATGATGCCCTCCGCGTCCTTGAGGAGTTGCTCGCGAAGGAGCCGCTGGGAGCGTGGGATCGTGTCGTAATAAAGCGCAGCCGTGATCGCCGTCGTCAAGACGCCCAGCATCATGGCCGGCCAGAGCAGGTGGTAAATGTTGACCCCAGTCGTCCGCAGCACCAGCACCTCGTTGTCCGCCGACATGCGGCTGTACACGACGCACGTCGCGAATAGGGTCGTGGCCGGGATCGTGAACGGCAGGGTGTTCGGGATGATGAGCGGGATCGCCATCAGGATCTGGCCGGCCGAGAGGCCCTTTTGCGAGGCCTCCTGAATGAGCCCGGCCAGCAGGAACATCCCCGTGAGGGCGACGAGCGACATCAGGAAGACCTTGACCAGCTCGGCCAGGATCATTCGGTTGATGATGCCGAAGTACACGGCGGCCCTCGCGGGTCACTTCGCGGCCCGGCCGAGCAGGCGCCGGATCGGCTCGGTGATCAGGGGGAGCGGCTCCTGGCTGACGTGCGGCGGCTTGTCGCCGCCGAGGTCCCCGGCCACGCGGATGCGATACAGGTTGCTGCTCAGCCGGGCGGACAAGTCGCCGCTCCCGCCCAGCATATTACGGATGTTGGTCCAGACCGTGTAGAACTCGAACTGCGCGTTCCCCCCGTCCAGGTTCATCTCGCCCTCGCCGCCCAGGCTGACCGCGTTGCCGAGCAGGTCGAGCTGACCGACCTTCATCCGGTCGCCGACGATTCGGAAGACCGCGTGTGCCTCCTCGAACGCGGTCCGGTCGATCGGCCGCAGCCGGGCCAGCTTGATCACGTCGAGCATCACCGGCAGGTCGAGCATCTTCCCGCTGGGAATGTCGATACTCCCGCTTCCCTGGAGGACCGGTACATTCGTAGAGGGGTCCGGTGGGTTCGATAGGTTCAATTGGGCCTGCGCCAGCCCCTCGAGCTGCGTGCCCGGTCCGAGGTGATTCGCCTTGGAGAATTCTTCGAGTTTGAGCCGCGAGGCGTTGAGCGCCAGGTCGAATCGGACCGGCGTTCCAATCTCCAGTCGGGCCTGCCCGCCGATCTCACCCCCGTATACGCGGGCGTTGAGCCACGGGACGCCGATGACGTCCGGCTTGGCCGGGTCCACCTCGAACCGGGCCGTGACGGCCTGGATCGGCTGCTTCATCACGCGGGCTTTCTCGATGACCACGTCTCCGACGACGCGGCCCAGGCGGTCGCCGAGGTAGAGCCCCCGGGATTTCAGTTGGCCGGTGACCGAGTCCCACGAGACCCCGGTCTTCATCGTCGCGTCGCGAAGACTCACCGTAGCATCCCAGTAAATCGTCGGGAATGTCGGTCGCACCGGGGGGGACATGGCCCCGCGGGCGGTGAGGTGAGTGGCCGCAGCGACTTGCGGCACCGTCCGGACCGGCGGCTGTCCCTTCGGCTGGTCGTCGATCACCAGGCGCTTGGCGTGGACGGCCATCGGGCCTTGCAGCTCCAATCCAAGGCACGCCGACCGCAGCCCGCGAGGCAGCGCGGCAAGCAATTCCCGGTCGATCACCAGCGGGTTGACGCTCAGGTCGTAAAGGTCGGCCCAGAAGCCGCCGGCCGGCGGGAGAAGGATTTCGGCGGACGGCAGGGAGATGGCGGTTGCCCCGTGGTGCGCCCGGAACTGGTGTACTTCGACCCGCCCCTGGTTATAGGAGACCTGCCCGGCGGCCCCGGTCAATTGGTACGGGAAAAACGTCGGCCGGAGGGACGGCCCATTGAACGCGAGGCCGAGTTCGAAGTCGCGGGCGGGTTGGAACGGATTCTCCGGCGCACCGGGTGGTCCGGCCCGGTCGTGAATGCGGACGTTGATGTCGCAGTTCATCCGCCCGGACGGGTCGAATGCCCGCCACGAGTCATCGAGTTTGAGGCGAGCGATCGCCTTGAACAGTTCCCCGTCCAGCGGCAACCCTTCGGCACGGGCGTCCAGCGCCAACACGGACCCGCCGGGCTCGGGGCCATGTGACCCGTTGATGCGGAGCTTACAGCCCCCCGGTCCGGTGGCCGTGAAATCCTTGAACGCGACCGTGCCGATTTCGGTCTGCGCGGGGATGGGCGGTGCCAGCGTCGGCGCGTCCGGGACGGTCCGGATCACCAGGTTCCCGGTCAGGTTTCGCAACGGGTACGGGAAGTCCTCGTAACTGATGGTTGCGGTGCGGACCTTGATGTCGAACTCGTTGTCGAACGCTTCCGGGCCGTGGTCGCGGCGGATGCGGGCGTTGTGCCGGATCTTTCCCGTAAAGTCGCCGGTCGCGGTCGGCCGCAACCGCCGCACCAGCTTCGGGTATTCGTCGGGCAGGGCGTCGATCAGCGTCTGGTCCATGCTGATGTCCGACCCGGTCAACACCAGGTCCACGTCTTTGTCGTCACCCCCGACCACTCGTCCTTTGAGCGAAACCGGCTTCCCGTTCGCCTCGCCGACGAGGTCTACTTCGTACCGCGAGGCGACGTCGTCGAAAGTGGCGTCGATCGTCCCGCGAATGCGGTCCACCAGGTACGGGAACCCGCGATACTTGGCCGCCATCCCCTTGGGCCGGAAAAGACACCGCTTCCGAACCCCGGTCTGGTCCCGGTGCCGCTCGTAGGTCACATCCGCGGGCCCGGCGGGGTTGAACAGCATTCGGGCGAGAGCGAGCTTTGGCGGCAGTCGCTCGAACAGGTCCGGGCCAATCGTCAGGTCAGTTACCGTGACCTCCAGCCGGCGGACGCGCTCGTCGAAGTTTTCGATTGCGGGAACCACCGCGGGAAAGTCGGGCGGGGCGGGCGGGGCGTCGATCTCCACTTTCACCGAGACACCTGTCGGGCCGAGCCTCGCGCTCAAGTCCTCGACCGTCAGGTCGCCGTCGCGGCAGCGGACTTTGAGGTGCAGTTCGTCCAGGGGCGCCGGCAGGGCGGGGTTGGTGCAACGGGCGCCGGTCAGTTCCAGCTCCGTGTCGTACGCGAGTGGCGGTTGTCTCCCGGGCTTCCAGGTCCAGCGGGTGCGGCACGACGCGGTGCCGGTGATCGTTTCCAGGTAATCGACGGCGGCCGGGGCGGCCATGCCGACCGCCCGGGCCAGGTCCGGGCCGAGGACGATGGCCGCGAAGTCGAGCGTCCCCGCGGCGCCGACGCCGGTCTCGAAACGCCCGCGGGCCTGGAACGGGCCAACCGGGTGCGCCTTCCCTTTCGCCTCGAACGTGTAGACGTTGGCTGGGTCGTTGACGACCGTAAGGTCGATCTGCTGGAGGTCCACGACGGCAGTGGACCCGCTCTGCTGATCGATGACTTCGAGGCGGGCGTTCTTGAGGAC
Organism: Gemmataceae bacterium; assembly: GCA_035258765.1. Taxonomy (GTDB): domain Bacteria; phylum Planctomycetota; class Planctomycetia; order Gemmatales; family Gemmataceae; genus SIAJ01. Next base: position 2,035 of record DATFWZ010000457.1, on the reverse strand, counting down.
GAGGACAGGTGCCTGCTCCGCGACGCCGGACGGCTTGCAGACCCCCTCGAGGTTCCACTTCCCGGCCGGGTCGCGGACGAGCCGGAGCTGGGCGTCTTCGAGCTCGATTTTTGCCGGAGTGAACTTTCGCGGGAAGCCGGCCTTGTCGTACCAGACGACGGCGTGTGGGACGTGGAGGAACGGGGTGCGGGTCGGGTCGTCGCGGCGGATGAGCTTGAGATCGGAGACGTTGACTCCGCCAAGGAACGGCCGCATCCGGGCGGAGCCGACTTCGACGTCCACCCCTTCGAACTTGGCGGACAGCTCTTCGAGGACGCGGCGGCGGATCTCCCCGGGCTGGAACAGCTCGTCGTAGGCGTACCAGCCGCCGTACCCGAGCGCGGCCAGGACGGCGGCAACGCGAACGAGTCGGCCCAGCCGCATCCGTGCGGGCATCCGAGGGCCTCCGGCCGGCCGCGCGTCCTGCGCGGCGGACGGGGGACGATAGGGAAGAGGTGGACAATTATCAAGGCTTCCCGCGCGGGTGCGGGAGACGAATGGGGACGCGGGCGACCCGGTTAACGGCGGCGGGCGCATTTTGAGGCCGACTCATTCTAAACACTGCCAACAGATGGTGTGTGGGTTGGCAATCTTAGACTGGTCAGAGAGTCGTTGCAGGCGCGCTTCGAGAAGGCTCGTCGAAGATTGCCAGGGCCGGGGGGGTGATTTGGCAACCTTCGATCTCTTGGTCCACGGATCGAGTTGGGGCGTCAGACGGACAAGCGGTTGCCAGAATGAGGTATTTGGCAATGTGTTTCACATTTCGCAAGTGCTTGCCGGGAAGAGGATAGGGGATCAGGTTGTCACTCAAGTTGCCAAATCCGCGCGCACACTCGGACCCGGTCAAAGCGCGCATGCAATGACATGCCCGGTGAGTCACGCCTGCCGGGTGGGACCTTTGTGCTCAAGGGAGCGAAGTGGTCCCGCCAGGCAGACCCCGGCAGGCGGGACCGACTCGGCGGGTCGGGGGATTCGGCGTCCAACGGGCCGGGTGCATGTGGCGCGACTTGTGCGGGGTAGTACACCCTCGGCAAGAAGTCGCCTAATTCAATTCGTCAAACTCATTATGACGGGCCACTCCTGTGCCGCAACGGCTCATTCGCGTGCGCCGGGACTCACTTCTGCCCTCTTGTGAACGAGCAAAGCACGATCACGGACCGCCCGTCATCCTTCTTGACAAGTCCCACGCCCGGAGCGTACCAGTGAGACCCCCGTTTGATTTCGCCGTTGCAAGTGAACACGGAATCGACACGGGCGGCCCGGAAACGGCCGGCCGGGACTGTCACCCATTCGATTGCGCCGACCGACCGATCGACGGTGACAAGGTGTTGCGTGCGCCTTCCGGGATTCGGACGGTAGAACTCCTCATTCTGCCACTTTGCTCCTGGCTTGACTGGGCCGCAGAGCCGCCAGACTGGCTTCGCCCCGTCGTCACACCATTCGGCCACGCCGGTGCCGGACACAAGGATGGTACTGCGCACGATCAAGTATCCGAATGCATTGAATCCGATTGTAACCCGGCACGCGTCGCCCTCTTCCTCCGACGCGATAATCGACTCTTCCACCCCACCGGGAGCACTCGAAACAAAATCAGCGTCTTGATAGACCCATCGAGTCCCGACAGTAGTGGGGAAGTACCACGGCTCGCGATCTGGGAGTTGCGGCCTGGGGACGGCAGGCGTGGTGGAGAGGCAGAGGACAAGGGCGGCAACGGCAAGTGAACGGGCCACGGCACCCCCTAGATCGAGACGACCCGGGATGCTAACCGGACTAGCCGACCATTACTAGTGGAGCTTTGCACGTCATCTGTGGCGGCAGGCCCTCCATGCCTGCCGGACCGATCTGCGGCAGGCCTGGAGGCCTGCCGCCACAGTTGACCTGCATTCGACTACTAGACCTACCGGCACACCATTGGGGCAAGTCCGTCGGATGGCAGAGACGAGGCTCGTCTTGCCGCGCGCCCACAGTAGTGAACCGACTCCGCCGAGGCGGCGGG
>DATFWZ010000456.1:0-16939 GCA_035258765.1 Gemmataceae bacterium | reverse complement strand
CCCGGGCCGCGTAACTCCACCCGGGCGCCACGCGCACCGCCTGGGTGAGGGCCGCAATCTGACCGTCCGCGTCCTCCTGGGCGTGGCACACCTCGGCAAGGTCCACCCAGAGCCGGGCTAGTAGCGGGTACCGCTCGACCGCCTCCTTGGCCAGCGCCTTGGCCTCCTCGACGCGGCCGACCAACGTGTACTGTTGGATGGTCACCGACCACGGTTGCCACAGGTCCGGGTGCTCATCGAACACGTCCTGGAGGATTCGCAGCAGCTCGTCGGGCTCGAGCGCGTCGTGCGCCTGGACGGCCTGCTCCCTGAACGTGAGCAGGCCGTCGCCGAACACCGGCTGCCTCTTCAGCTCGTCGGCGACGAATTCGATGACCTCCTTCTTCTCCTCCTCCCCGCGGGCCAGGTTGAACAACTCGACGATGGCCACCTCGTTGTCCACGGAAAGGCGGACGGCCTCCTCGTACGCTTCGCGCGCCTCCTTGGGCCGGTCGCCCCGGCTCAAGGCGTGGCCGAGGGTGTAGTAATACGAAGGGCTGTCCGGCTCCAACTTCCGCGCCACCTCGAGCTCGGGGAACGCCTCGGTCGCGTGCCCGTGATTGGCCAGATGCAGCGCCAGCTCGCGACGAGCCCAGGCGTCCTCCGGGCACAGGTCGATCAGATGGCGGATCACCGGTTCGGCCGGGGACCGCTCGCCCTCGGCCACTTGCTCGCCCCGGAGCCAGTCGATGAGCAGTTGGTGCAGGGGGTAGTGGAACGGGAACCTGTCACACATTTCCCGCGTCCAGGCCGTGGCGGCCGACCGCCCTTCGAGGTCCGCGATGGCCCGGGACAGGTTCCGGTGCACGTCCCCCGACAGCGGATCTTCGCGCAGAATTTCCTCCCAGCACCGGCGCGCCTCTACCAGGTCGGCGCGGACGAGGGCCTGGCGGGCGATCGATCGGAGCCAGCTCCCCCGGGCCGCGAGCGGCCGGGCCTGTTCGACGAGCTGCCGGCCCGCCTCCGGGTCGTTGTAATTGGTGCGCATCTCGGCCGCGAACAGGATCACCTCCCCGACTTCCTGGGGATTGCGAGGCCCGGGCCTTCCGGGCTCCAAACCGCTCCAGCAGTCCGCCAAGGCTGCGAACGCGGCCGGCATCTCGTCCTCTTCCGAGAGGGCGTAGAACATGGCCCGGGTCGGACCGGCCAACTTTCCCCGAGTCCGCTCGTAGCGCGCCGTGAGGAACCGCCGCGCCTCGGGCCCCTGCCCGCTCGCCCGCGCCGCGCGAAAGTACGCCTCGGCGAATTGCTCGTCACGGTCTTCCAGGGCGGCGGCGAACCGGTACAGGTCGGTGGCCTCGTGAAACCTCCTTTGCTCCCACAGCACATTGCCCAGGATGTAGTACCCGGCCGGGGCGAACGGCCGCTGGCGGACCGCCGACCGCATGAGCCGCTCGGCTTCGGTCAGCCGGGCGGGGTCGGTCATGATGGCCTGGGCGTAGTGGTGGGCGAAGAGCGGGTCCAAGTCCTTCCGGCCGACCTGTCGCCGGACGACCTCAGTGCGCTCCTCCTTGCGCCCCAGGTCGCGGAGGACGTTGACGCGGGCCAGGAGGAACGTGTTGTCCTCGGGAAGCAGGGCGAGGAGGGAGTCGATCGCGCGCAGCAGCAGGGTCGGGTTGGCGTCGTAGCGGGCGAGCGCGAACCGGCCCATGCGAGTCAGCCGATGCCCGGTGTCGGCGGCCTTCATCGACTCGTAGGCGGCCACGGCCGCCGGCCGGTCGTGGCGATGCAGCGCCGCGAGAGCCTCATGCAGCCGGTCGTAGAGGGCCCGGTCCGGGAGGTCGAGGTTAGATAATCGCCCCGCCTCGGCGGCCGGAACGAGTGCGAGGCCCCGGGGCCCAGTGGCCGCGTAGCGCTCGGTGAGGAGGGTGAGCGGGGCCTCGGTCGCCCGGCGCTCGCCCGCGTCACTCAGCCACAAGGAGTGCCGGGCCCGGTCCGCCCCGGTGGCCAATTGCGTGTGGCTGTAGCCGGCGTCCACCATGGTCACGAGGAACGGGACGCCGCGATCGAGCAGGGCGAGCGCAGCGGCGGGCGTGACCATGAACTCGGCGGCAACAAACCCGTTCTCCTCGGCCCAGAGGCGCTCGCGGGGGTCGTGCACGCCGTCCGCGGGGGCGAGGTCGGCCGGGGCCGGGCCGGCGGGCACTTGCCAGAATGCCGCCACCAGGTCGAGGATGGTGACCGGTCGTGTCGCGGCCGCGGGCCGCGGGGCCTCGAGTCGCACGGGCGTCGGACGCGCCTCCGCCTGCCCGAGTCGCTCGGCGAACGCGGTGTAGAACGGCTCATCCGCCTTGGTCGCGTGCTCCCGGGCGGCCACGACGTCGCCGCAATAGTACGCGACATCCGCCCGCCGGGCGGCCAGCCACTTCTCGGTCTCGTCGTCCCGGAGCGGCGAAAGCTCGGCGTACCGCTCGTAACACTTGCGGGCGTCGTGGTAGTGTCGCAACTCGATCTGAAGCGCGGCCATGTGGGCGACGACGATGCCGCTTTCGAGCCGCTCGCTGGCCGCGGTCAGCCGGTCGAGTGCCTCCCGCTCGCGGCCGAGCTGCTGGAGCAAGTGCGCCTCCGACTGCACGCCGGGCCGGAAGTGCGGGGTGATCGCCAGGGACCGTCGGGCGGATTCCAGGGCCTCCTCGTGCCGTTCGGCGAACTCGAGGATCGCGGCCCGCTCGACGCAGAGCCAGGCTCGGTCGTGCGACAGGCCCTCGGCCCGCGTCAGCCAGCGCTCGGCCCGGTCGAAGTCGCGCAGCCGGCCGCAGACGAACGCGTGCAGCCCGTACCAGTCGGCCCGGACTTCCGGGGCCGCGTCGTTCCAGTCCTGGTCCGGGTGGGAGCGCAAGAACCGCCACGCCGAAAGCGGGCCGAAGTGCTCCAGCCGGTATCGGGCGTGGTAGTAGATGGCCTCGGGGTGGGAGGGTGTGTCGCGATACGCCCGCAGGTGGAGCCAGCGGCCCAGCCGGGCCGCTCCGAGCTGGATGGCGAGCCGGCCGCCGAGCAGGCGGGCCGGGGTGTTGGACCAGTCCTTCAGAGGCCCGAACCGGTCCGCCGCCCGAAGCGCCTGGACGTACTGCCCGCGGCCGTAGAGCTCGCGGATCGGGGCCAGGTCGGCCGGGGGTATGTGCATACGGATTCCGTTACGCAAACGCGAGACACCAGAGGAACGCGCTCGCTCGTGCCTGGGATGTCGCGTCTCCTGTCAGCATGCCCCTATTCCGAGGGAGACGACCGGGCCGCATCGGCCAACGGGCCAAGGACGTTGAGCAGGTTGCCGAGCTGGCTCAGCCGCATCCCGAACCGGTCGAGGAATTCGCCGAGCGAGAACTCGTCGTCGATCCCATCCGCGTCTTCGTCGTTGAGCCGGCGGGTGAGTTCGTCGAGGAGTCGGAGGAACGACCGCTCGATCTGCGGGAGGGCCTTCAGGCACCCGTCCCCGACCCCCGGGAACTCCTCACTCCACCGGTTGAGGAACGCCTGCCAACGGGCACTCGTGTTCTGGGCGTCGTGGGCGGCGCGCTGGTAACCCAGCTGCTCTTTCTGAACCGCGATCAACTCCCGGAGCAGGTCCGCGTGCCCGTCGCCCGCTGGCGCCGGCGGAGACACCGGCAGCACAAGACTCGGCGGCGCAACGACGTACTGAAAGTGCATCCCCGGCCCTCGACGATCGTCGCCAGCAATCAATCCGCATTATTATATGAGCCCCAAGTCGCGGGGCGGTCTGCCGCAGACCGGACCGACCGGGAGCGGCATCGGCGGGATCTCTCCTCCGTCTCGGCGTCGGAGTGGGGGCCGGCGGGGAGAGGTCTGACGTCGCGGGCCGAAGACCTCTCCCCCTAACCCCCTCCCCGCTTCGGGGAGGCGGGCACCAAAGCAGAGCGCTCAGTAACGGGCCCTGGCATTCGCCGTGACGCTGGTGTCTGATAGAATCCTGGCGCAGTCCAATCCATCGCGATCGACCCCGACGAGTCCTCCATGCCCACGCAAGCGGACCGCCGCGAATTCCTTCTTGCCGCCGGCGGCCTGGCTGCCGGGATCGCCATCGCCCGGGGTACCTCGCCTCCCCCCAAGCCCCAACCCAAGGACGGGGCTGGACTCAAGGTCCTCGAGGGCGACGGTACGCCCGAACTTCCCCCGGGCCCGGTCAGCCGGCTCGGGGCGACGCGAATGCGCGTTACCGGGTATGTGAACAAGTTGCAGTTTTCGCCCCGCGGCACCACCCTGGTTGCGGCCAGCGGCAAGGAGCTGCGGGCCTGGGACCCGGCCACCGGCCGCGTCAAATTCCGCCTCGGATACCCCGACGACGCGTCGGTTGACTCCGGCCGCCTGACCGATCGCGATACGTTCGCCTTGCTCGTCCGACCCCACTCCGGCAATAGGTTCCAGATCCGAGATTACGAATTCGGTACGGGCAATCAGCTTGGCCGGTCCCCCGAATTCGACCTCGCGAACACCCAGCACACCGCGTTCAGCCGGGATGGGCGCCTGATGGGCGTGCTCCGGCCGGAGGGGCTGGCGCTGCACGACGCGGCAACGGCAGCCGAGAAGTGGCGCAACGCCTTGTCGATCGAGAACGTGGCCGGGTGTGTGTTCCTTCCCGACGGGGCGCGGATCGCCGTTGCGAGCAGGGGCGCGGTCATGCTCTACGACGTCGCGACCGGCAAGGAGTCAGGGAGCCTGCCCGTCGCGGGCGTCGAAGCCAAAGACGAAGATGCGAACCGGCACGGGCCGAACTGGCTAAACGAGCTGGTCATTTCCGCCGACGGGAAATGGGCGGCCGCGTCGGTCGGGGAGGACGGCGATCTGGTCACCTGCTGGGACGTCAAAACAGCCAAGGCGCGGCACACGTTCAAGCCCGCGGGCAAGCCGCTCGGATTCGCCCCGGACGGGACAACGCTTGCCACGTTCAAGGACTCGCGGATCACCTTCTGGGATTTGACGACCGGCAAGTCCGTCCGGCAGTTCGACGTGCCAAAGGACAACGACCTGGTCCTTTCCCCGGACGGCCGGATGATCGCCTGCCCAACCGGGGACTCGGTTGTACTGATCGACGCGCAGACGGGCAAATCCCTCGACCATTCGGCCGACCCGCCGGGCCTGCCGGGGGCCGTGCGATTCGTCGATGGGGGACGGCTGATCGGCCGGCTGGAAGACTGGGCCGCCTGGGTCGAGTGGGACCTGAAGGCCAAGACGTCGCGCCTGATTCGGCCGCCGGACGTACACGGCCAGACCGCCGTCAGCATGTCGGACGACGGCCGGGTCGCGGTGTACTCCCGTCAAGGTGAGTACATGCTACGAGACGTGGCGACCGGTAAGACACTCCGAACCGGAAAGCTCATCGAGAGTCACGACCCACCTCCAGTCGTGCTAACCTCGAACGGCAAGCGCCTGGTCGTATGGGAGCCGACGGGCCTTGCCGTGACCGACGCCGCCGCGGGCGCGCCGCTGACCCCCCTTCGTCCAGCGGGCGAAGAATCTGCCCGACTGATGTCCCTGGTCGTTGCGAATGACGGGCGTTCAGCCGCCATGGCGTCACAGCAAGAAAACGACCACAGTGTGATCGAGATCTTCGACCTGGTCGTGGGCCGCCGCATCCACCGCATAAATACGGACGGCGACGCCAGCAACCTGACGTTCACTACCGACGGGGCGTACCTGGCCGCGTCGCACGACGTTGAACGGCGGGGCCGGTTCGGGGAGCAGGGCTCGGCCGTCGTGTACGACGCCCGCACGGGGAAGCCAGTTCTTACAGTTCCGCCCGACGATCTGCGCGGTAACCGAATCGCCCTGTCGCCGAACGGCCGGGTGCTGGCCGTGGTCGAGCAGGCAAAAAAGAGCGGGGACGGCATGTACAGGCGCGACGAATTCGAACAGATCGCGTTGTGGGAGGTGTGGGGAGGCGGCATCCGCCAGAAACTTGACGCCAAAGTCGACGTGACCTCGCTCGCCTTTAGCCCGGACGGCCGGATCCTGGCCGCGAGTGCCTACGGCGCACCGGTATTCCTTTGGGACCTTTACACACTTCCCGCCGGCGGTGCGGCGCCCGATTCCGCGGCCCTGGACCGGCTTTGGGCGGACCTCATTGCCGCCGACGCGGCCGTGGCGCTCGAGGCGATCAAGCGACTGGCCGCGTTCCCGGACCGCGCGGTCCCCTACCTTCGCGAGAAGGTCGCCCCGGTCGCCCCGCCGGACCGCGGGGTGGTCACCCGGCTGATCGGCGACCTCGACCACCGAGAGTTCCGCCGGCGAGAAGCGGCGATGCGTGGCCTGACCGAACTCGGCGAGCGCTGCCGCGCCGACCTGCGACAGACGCTGGAAGGTCAGCCGACTCCCGAGACGCGCGAGCGCATCGGCCGGCTGCTCGCGGCGGAGGAGCGGCCGACACAGGAAGTCGTGCGGTTACTGCGGGCGGTGGAAGCGGTGGAAGTGGCCGGGACGGCGGAGGCGGGGCGGCTCCTCGGACACTGGGCGAGCGGGGCGCCCGGGGCCTTCTTCACGGTCGCCGCGTCCGCGGCCGCGAAGCGCCTCGCCTTGACGAAGTAAGTCTGGCCTGCGCAGCAACCCTTTCCTTCCGGGGCGCGAAAGTGCGCCCCGCCGCCGGCGGTCAATTCTCAGGCCGCCATTTGCGACATTCTGGCGCCGGAACGAATGGGCGCAAGTCCTTACTGGAGTGGGTGGCTCCTCAGGCCGCCTCAGGCCGCCACACATGCACACCGAGTGGCGGCCTGAGGAATTCCGAGCACTTTCCGGGGGTGCAAAACTTGACAAGCCGCATTCCGGATGAAACACTCCGACCCGCGAATCGCCAGGCACCAACCACCCCGCCTGGTGAAGCGGGGACACAGACGGCGCCGCCCGACTGGGCCGCGGTGGAGCCACTCGAGACGACTTCAGAGCGGTGTAGGGGGTCGGCAGAGCCCGAAGCGAAGCGAGGGCGACGCCGTGACGCACGGGACGGCGTCGCCCTCGCTTCGCTTCATTGATATCAGGTCGAATTAGTCGCGGGCCGCGAGGATTTTCTCCCCCCTCTCCGCTCCGGAAAGGGGGGAACCCGACAATGGGTTGCGGGCACAGCCCGCCCTGGGGTCTCCGCCGACCCGCTACGCGAACATGGAAGCCCGCTCTAGCCCATTCCATACCGCGCCGTCGCCTCGCGGACGATCGTCGCGATCAATTCGGCGTGCGAGATGCCCATCGCCCTGCAGATGAGGAGCAAGTCCCCCGTTTCCGGGTTGAGGCCCGGGAGCGGGTTGGCCTCCAGGAAGTATTGGACTCCGTCGCGGACGCGGAAGTCGATCCGGGCGACATCGCGGCAGCCGAGGGCGTCGTACGCGGTGAGAGCCGACTCTTCGAGTGCTTCGAGCGTTGCTGCCGGCAGCTTGGCCGGGCACTCGTAGGCGACGCGGGCCTCCCAGTCGCGCTTTACCTCGAGGCTGTAAACGAACCGGTCCGTCGGCTGCCTGGGCACGACCCGCATGCACCCGATCACGCGCGGCGGGTCATTCCCGATGACGCCAACCGTGACCTCGTCCCCGGCGATGAACTCCTCCAACAAGACCCCCTGCTTGTAGTCCTCCCAAAGCGAGGCGACGGTCGGACCGACGTCGTCGAGGTGCTCGATGAGGCTCTTCGACCGCACCCCCTTGCTCGACCCTTCCCAGACCGGCTTCGCGATGAGCGGGACCGATAACCCGCTCTCGGTCACCGCCCCGGGAAACGCGTCGTACTCCCCGTCGTGCGTCCCGCAATAGGGGAAGACGATCCCATTCGGGATGGCGACGCCCGCGTCGCGGACGACGCGGCGCGTCATTTCCTTGTCCAGGCACAAGGCCAGTGTCAGGACGTCGGACGCGGTGTGCCGGATGCCGAGCATCTCGCAGACGGCCGGGACGCGGGCCTCGCGGTTCCGCGACGTCCCGGTCCCCTCGGCCAGGTTGAAGACGAGGTCGGGCGGGTCGGCGAGGAGCCGGTGGAGCAGCTCGCGGCCGTCGCCGAGTTCGACCGGAGTGTGCCCCATGCGGCGCAGCGCGTCGGCGATGGCCCGGATGGTGGCCGGGCTGTCAAACTCTTCGTGCAGGTCGTCGGGGGCACCGGCCGGGAGGGGGATCTTGGGCTTGAGGTTGAACGTGATCCCGATCTTCACCCGTGGACTCCGAAGGCCGCCGGCGGGGTCGCGGGCGCGACACCACCGCCGGCGCAGATTACTCGACCAGGGCCCGCGACCGGACCCCGAGGGGGATGAGCGGAATGGCGGACTCGGTGGGCTCGCCGTCGTGAGGGGCCTCGTCGCCTCCCGAACATGATCCGCCCTCTTCCAGGAGCCGAAGTTGCCGCCGGGCCATCCGCTCGCTTCCCTGCGGGACGATGACCGACTCTGTCCCCTGAAGGAGGGCGCTCACCCCGCGAGTGGCAGTCGGCTCGGTTGTATTCGGCTTGTCCTGGGCCTGGTAGCGGACGATCTGGCCCTCGAAGTTCCGCAGGACGACCGCGTCGTCTCCGGCCGAGATCAGATAGTTCGGCATGACCGGGATCTTGCCGCCGCCGTGCGGGCTGTCCACGACGTAGGTCGGGATGCCGAGCCCGGACATGTGGCCGCGGAGCCCCTCCATGATCTCGATCCCCTTCCACACCGAGGTGCGGAAGTGCCCGGCCCCGATCACCGGGTCGCAGTGGAAGATGTAGTACGGCCGGACCTTGATGCGGAGCAGGCCGCGGAGCAGCCGCCGCATGGTGGCCAGGTCGTCGTTCACCCCCTGGAGCAGGACCGAGTGGTTATTCACGGGCATCCCGGCCCGGAGCAAGGCGTTGCACACGCGCCGCGCTTCCGGAGTGATTTCCCGCGGGTGATTGAAGTGCGTCTGGATCCACGCCTTGCCGGATGATGCCAGCAGCTTGATCAGGTCGCGGTCGTACAGCCGCTGCGGCAGCGTCACCGGGACGCGGGTGCCGATGCGGATGACGTCCACGTGCTTGATCCGCGACAGGCCGTCGAGGAAGAACTTCAGCTTGCCCACCGGCAGCGTGAGCGGGTCGCCGCCGGAGACGATGACGTCGCGGATCTCGCGGTGCCGGGCGACGTATTGCACCATCCGCCGGTCGTCGTGGGTGACCGACTCCCAGCCGCCGCGGGTCAGGGTCGCCCGCTTGCGGGTGCAGAACCGGCAGTACATCGAGCAGGCGGGGGTGGTGACCAACAGGGCCCGGTCCGGGTACCGGTGCGTCACGCCGGGGACGGGGGAGTCCTTTTCCTCCTCCAGCGGGTCGTCGAGCTCGTAACCCGACGGGTTCTCCAGCTCCCGTGGCGACGGCACCGACTGCAGGCGGATCGGGTCCGCCGGGTCGGCCGGGTCGATGAGCGAGAAGTAGTACGGCGGGATGACGACCTTGTAGTCGGCCTCGAGGCGGCCGATGGCCTCGAGCTCGTCGTCCGAGAAGTCCAGCAAGGTCCGGAGCTGGCGGACGGAGCGGATGGCGTTCTGCATTTGCCACCGCCAGTCGTCCCACTGGTGTTGCGGGACGTCCTTCCAGGCGCGGTGGCGTCGCGAGGGACTAGGAGGCTCGTCGTCGTCGAACCCGGTCGGGTTGTGCGGGACCGCCGCGGGCTCGAGGGGGGTGCGGGCTTCCGATTCGCTCATACGGGTGCGGTGACCTCCGACATCGGATGTCCCGGCGGCGATGAACTCCCGCAGTTCAGGGGCCGGGGATCATTTCGGCGTATCAAACAGTGTCGATACGACCGCTTTAGTTGGATATGGTAACCGCGACTTTTCAAAACACAAGTTCTCTCCGGTCGAATCGCGCACCTTTCCGACAACTCGTCGCACCCGCTGCCCCGCGTCCATCGACCCATCGATCGCGCCTCACCCCCGGTGGTCGATCGCGCGCTTCGAAAGTTCGGAAGATGCCGGGGTCGCCGCGCGATGACTACCTATCGGCCGCACGTCGTTCAAAGTGAAGTGAATCTCGCGCGCCCCGCGCGCCGCGCGTGCCTCGCTTCGCGTTTCGCCGGCAACACGCCAGCTGAATTGCTTCACCCGATCTCGTTGAGCGCACGCACCAGTCGCTCGACTTCGGCCGCGGTGTTGTAATGAAGAAGCCCGACCCGCACCATCCCGTCCGGTTCGACGCCGAGCGCCTCGGTCAGTGGCAGTGCGTAGTAGTTCCCGTGCCAGGCGAAGACGCCTCGGTAGTCCAGATGACGCACGACCTCTTGCGGTCGTCGCCTGACGTGAGTGAAGGAAACGGTCGGGACGCGCTCCGCGAGGCGCGTCCGGTCGGTGATCCCAAAGACCTTGACCCCGGGGACCGATGCCAACCCCTGGAGCAACTTCCCGCCGGCCTCGCGCTCGTAGTTCTCGATCGCCGCGAGCGCGCGCACGAGGCAGGCCCGTCGGCCGTCTTTTTCCCCAAGTGTCCGTCCAACACCCGCCAGGTACTCGATCGCGGCCCCGACGCCCGCGATGGCGGCGAAGTTCTGGGTCCCGGTCATCCACCGGTCCGGGATCGTCTCCGGGCACGGCCGGACCTTGTAGGCCGGCAGCCCCTCCAACAACTCACGCTTCCCGTACAGCACCCCGACGTGCGGGCCGAAGAACTTGTACGCGGAGCAACACAGGAAGTCGCAATCCCACGCGGTGACGTCCATCAACAAGTGCGGGGCGTGGTGGACCGCGTCGAGAAACACGCGGGCCCCGGCCCCGTGGGCCAGACGGATCATCTCCGGGAACGGGTTCCGCGTCCCGACCGCGTTCGAGGCGCACCCGACCGCCACCAATCGCGTCCGCCACGATAGCTTCTCGCGGAAGTCCTCCAGGTCGAGGGTGCAGTCCTCCGGGTGAATGTTCACATGCCGGACCGTCGCCCCGTGATCGGCGGCTGCCCGGACCCAGGGGGAGACGTTCGCGTCGTGGTCGAGCCGGGTGACGATGACCTCGTCGCCCGGCTTCCACTCCGCGGCGACCGCCCGCGACAGGGCGAACGTCAGGGTCGTCATGTTCGCCCCGAACACGATGCACCCATCGTCCGCCGTCCCGACCAGGTCGGCGCACGCCCGCCGGGCCTCTTCGACGACTGCGTCCGACTCCCGGCTGGTGGCGAAGCACCCGCCGTGGTTGGCGTTGCGCTGGACGTAATACGAAGAGATGGCGTCGATGACCGACTGCGGCACCTGGGAGCCCGCGGCCCCGTCGAGGAACGCGGCGTCGCGACGGAGGGCCGGGAATTGGTCGCGGACTAAGGTCGGGTCGAAAGTCATGAGATGTCTGCCGTTAGCCGCGACGCGAATCGGAGCGCGTCAGCATGAGATGTCTGCCGTTAGCCGCGATGCGAAGCGGAGCGCGTCAGCGGACGCCCTCGGGGCGCTGGATTGTGGTCCCCGACTGGCCCGCGTAACGCGCTCTGCTTCGCGTCGCGGCTAACGGCAGACGGGAAACGGCCCGCCCGGTGCCCCCGGCGCCTCGAACCGCTCCAACACCACATATTGATGGGCGAACGGGTTCTTCTTGTCGGCCGCGTGCGCCTCCCGATGTATCTGGTGCCACGCGAACCCCGGCGGCGTCGGCACCGCGGCGGGAAAATAGGCGGTCCCGGCAAACTCGCCATCGACGAATGTCAGGTACATGCGACTTACGAGCGGCAGGGCGGCCGCGAACACCGCACCCCCGCCGATGACGACCAGTTCGGGAGCGTCGCCGGCCAGTCGCACGGCTTCCTCGATCGACCGGGCCACCAGCGCCCCGTCCGGCCGATAGTCCGGCTGACGACTCAGGACGATGTTCAGCCGCCCATCCAGCGGCCGGCCAATGTGCTCAAACGTCGTTCTGCCCATCACAATCGGCTTGCCCAGCGTGAGCTTGCGGAATCGCTTCAGGTCAGCGGGGAGCCTCCAGGGGATGCCCGTCTCGTCCCCGAGGACGAGGTTCCGGTCCACCGCGGCCAGTAAGGAGACGATCACACCGCCACCTCGCCCGGCAGCCGGCCGTGCGACTGGTAGCCGATGAGCTTGAATTGCTCGGCACGCACGGCGTCGATACTCGGAAGGTCGCCGACAATCTCCAGCCGCGGCAGCGGGTACGGCTCGCGGCAGAGCTGCTCGTCCACCGCCGCGAAGTGGTTGTCGTAAATGTGGGCGTCGCCAAACGTGTGTACAAACTCCCCGACGCCCAGTTCGGTTTGCCTGGCCAGAAGGTGTGTCAGGAGGGCGTACGAGGCGATGTTAAACGGGACCCCGAGGAACATGTCCGCCGACCGCTGGTAGAGCTGGGACGATAAGCGCCCGTCGGTCACGTTGAACTGGACCAGCGTATGACACCCGGTCGGGATTTTCGGGTCGGGCATGTCCGCGGGGTTCCAGGCCGTGAGAATGAGCCGCCGGGCCTCGGACGCGTGCGGTTTGGCGATCACCTTCCTAATTCCGGCGACCAGGTTCGCGACCTGATCGACTGTCCCCTGGGGTCCCTCCCAGTGCCGCCATTGCTTGCCATACACGGGCCCCAGCTCGCCCCTCTCGTCCGCCCACTCGTCCCAGATCGTAACCCTGTTCTCGCGCAGGTACTGGACGTTGGTCGAGCCGGACAGGAACCACAACAGCTCATGCACGATGGCCGACCAGGGCATCCGCTTCGTCGTCACGAGCGGGAACCCGGCATTCAGATCAAATCGGATCTGCCGGCCGAAGACGCTCAGGACCTCCGGCCGCCGGCCTTCCGAGCGCAGCGTCGCCCGCTGCGCCTTCCGGGTTCCGGCAGTGCGAATTTCTCGCAGCAGATCCAGGTATGGCTTCATTGCTCGCTTCAAGTGGCGGCAGACCTCCGAACCTGCCGGCCACGATTCGGTCAGGTTCGGAAACCTGTCCCCACAGTCTTCCCGTCACCCTACTTCGATGTCGGCCACGGAGGGTAGGATGCGTGTTGGCTGGTAGGGAAATCTCTCGACTTCTTCGGGCCGCGTCACGCCGGTCAGGACGAGGATCGTCTCCATGCCCGCCTCCATCCCGGTGACGACATCCGTGTCCATCCGGTCGCCGACCATGATCGTGTCTTCCGAGTGCGTCCCGAGCGCCGTCAGGGCCCGGCGCATCATGAGCGGGTTGGGCTTGCCGATGAAGTAGGGCTTCCGCCCGGTCGCCTTCTCAATCAGGGCCGCCATGGCGCCGCAGGCGGGGATGATCCCGGTCTCCGACGGCCCGGTCGGGTCCGGGTTGGTCGCGATGAACCGCGACCCGGCCAGGATGAGGCGAATGGCCTGCGTGATCTGTCCCAGGGAGAACGCGTTACTCTCGCCGAGGACCACGTACTCCGGATCCTTGTTGGTCAGCGTGTACCCGACCGCGTGCATGGCGCTGGTCAGCCCGGCCTCGCCGATCACAAAAGCGGTGGACTTTGGCCGCTGCGACGCCAGGAACTGGGCCGTCGCCAGCGCCGACGTGAACAGGTTCTGTTCCGGGATGTTCATCCCCTCGCTCGCCAGCCGGTGTGACAGGTCGCGGGGGGTGTACATCGGGTTGTTGGTGATGACGAGGAAGGGCGTGGCTGTCTGAATCAGCCGCGCGATGAACTCGGGCGCGCCCGGGATCGGCCGCCGGCCGTGGACGAGGACGCCGTCCATGTCGAGGAGATAAGCCTTCCGCTTCCCGGCCATTCGTCGTCCTCTGGTGCCGCGGCTGCAGGCGGCCGCCGCAGGCCGAAGCGTCAGCGAGGCTGCGGCGGGTCGTCAACGATTCCAGCGCTCGCCGCAGCCTCGCTGACGCTTCGGCCTGCGGTTGGTTGGTCGCCGATAGTGTAGCGACGCCGCCACGCTCGGTCGCGCCGCTAACCGATTCCGCGGTTCACGCTTACAATGCCGGCACCCAGCGCGACCCGCCGCATGCACCGCGAGCTGACCCACGCCGACGAAGCGTTCGCCAGGCCGTCCAACGCCGGCCTGTACGCGTTCACGGCCCTCGTCGGCGCGCTCATTGCTCGAGACCTTTGGCCCTTCATCGCCGGGTTGCTCTCGGGCGCCGGGGCCGACGTCGGGTTCTGGTCCAATACGTTCCTCGGCTTTCGCTACGCCCTCTTCGCCGCCGTCCTCGGCGGGGCCCGCGTCCTTTACACGGCCCTCGACTCCCTCTTCGCCGGCCGGCTCGGGACCGACCTGGCGATCGCCCTCGCGTGCATCGCGGCCATCCTGATCGGCGAGCCGCTCGTCGCCGCGGAGGTCGTGTTCATCGCCCTCGCCGGCGAGTGCCTGGAGGCGTGGACCTTCGACCGCACCCGGCGGGGCATCCACAAGCTGGTCGAAGTCTTCCCGCGGAAGTGCTGGCTCCTGCGCGACGGTCAGGAGGTCGCGGTCAACACCAGCGAGGTCCGGGTCGGCGATCGCGTACGCGTCAAGCCCGGGAAGAAGGTCCCGGTGGATGGGGTGGTCGTCGAAGGTCAATCGACCGTGGATACGAGTCCGCTCACCGGTGAGAGTGTCCCGGCCGAGAAGGGGCCCGGCGACGAAGTGCTGGCCGGGAGCATCAATCAGCTCGGGGTGCTCACGATCGAGGCCCGGCGCGTGGCCGAGCAGACGGTCGCCGGACGGGTGATCGAGCTGACCGCGAAGGCCCTCAAGGACAAGGCCCCCGCCGAGCGCTATGCCGACCGACTTGCGAAGTGGTTCCTTCCCGCGGTCCTCGCATTGGCCGCGCTCACGTTCATATTCAACGTCGCCTATCAGGTCGGCCCGTTTCGACTGGCCACCGACCGACTGGCCCTCGGGCCGGCGATGCGCGTGAGCGTTTACCCGGCCCTGGCGGTGCTCGTCGTCGCTTGTCCGTGTGCCTTGGTCCTCGCCACGCCCGCGGCCGTCGTCGCGGCGCTGGGCCGGCTGGCAGGCACGGGGCTCCTGGTCAAAGGTGGTGCCGCTCTCGAGCGACTGGCCGGCGTCAACGTCTTCGCCTTCGACAAGACGGGAACGCTCACCGAGGGCCGCCTCGAGCTCGGGGCAGTCGTTCCCGTTGGCATCACCGAGGCGGAATTGCTTCGGATCACGGCCTCGGCCGAACAGGGGAGTGAGCACCCGGTCGGGCGGCTGATCGTAGCCGCGGCCGCGCACCGGGGACTCGCGTTAGCGCCCGTCGCGGGCTTTCGGGCGCACCCGGGGGGCGGCATCGAGGCGACGCTGGATACCTCGCCCGTCGCCATTGGGACGCGGCGGTTCCTGGAGCAGCGCGGCGTCATCATCCCCCCCGAAGTCGATGCCGCCCTCGCGCGGCTCGACCAGACCGGTCAGACGGCCGTCCTGGTGGCTCATGGCGGGCGAGTCGTCGGCGTCATCGGTGCGCGCGATCGGATACGACCGGACGCCGCTGATGTCCTGGCCGAGCTGCGGGTGTCCGGAGTCGAGCGGATCATCATGCTCACGGGCGACCGGCCGGCGGCGGCCCGGGCCGTGGCTGAGGCACTCAACATTTCTGAGTTTCATGCCGGGTTGCTGCCGACGGAAAAGGCCGAATTGCTCGCCTCCGGCTCGCCGCAAAACCCACCGCAGCGCACTTGTTTCGTCGGGGACGGAATTAATGACGCGCCGGCGCTGGCGAAGGCGACCGTCGGCATTGCCGTCGGGACGGGGACGGACATCGCCGCCGAGGCCGGGGACGCCGTCACGATGGGCGAACCGCTCCGCCACCTTCCCCTGCTCTATCGTCTGTCGCGCGAGACACTCCGGGTCATCCGACAGAACATCGTCTGGTTCGCATTCGGCGTCAACATCGCCGGGATCCTCCTCACCGGGTGGCTCTGGCCGATCCTCGCGCCATCCGCGGCGTGGTACGAGCGGGCGCCACTCGTCGGCGTACTCTACCACCAGCTCGGGTCGCTCCTGGTCCTGTTGAACTCGATGCGGCTGCTCGGGTTCGAACGGGCCTCAACCAGCCCGACCCTCCGGACGGTTCGCGGGCGGCTCAAGGACTTCGACCAGTGGCTCGGGTCGCTCCGGTTCGATGACTTCCTGCACTGGCTCTCGCACCGGTGGAAGCCGATTGCCGTTGCGGTCCTGTTGATCGGCGTCGGTGCTTACGCCGCGAGCGGCCTTACAGTCGTTGGACCCAATGAAGTCGGCGTGGTCCAGCGGTTCGGGCGGACGACCGCGGACCTGCGGCCCGGGTTGCACTGGCGATGGCCCGCCCCGGTCGAAACAGTGGTTAAGGTGCAGCCGGACACCGTGCGGGTCGTTGAAATCGGCTTCCGCACCGGGCCGACCGACGGCGCTCTCACCTGGACCAGTCCGCACGGTGGCGTTCAACAGCGCGTCGCCGACGAGTCGATCATGGTCACCGGCGACGGCGACCTGGTAGACGTCTCGGCCACGTTGCGCTACCGGGTCGCCGACCCGCGCGCGTTCCTCTTCTCGGCGCGCGAACCCGAGGCGGTCGTCCGCTCCGCCGCGGAGGCGGCCCTCCGCGAGACGGTCGCCGCTCAGCCATTCCTCGAATTGCTCACCAACCGCCGGGCGTCCTTTCAAAAAGAGGCTTCCGACCGGCTCTTGGCCCGGCTCCGAAACCTGGACCCCGGTGGCATGGGCGTCGCCATTGAAGGATTGACCGTCCACGACCTGCACCCGCCGGCCGAAGTCGTGTCTGCGTACCACGACGTGGCCCGCGCAATTCAGGCCCGCGACCAGCAGGTGAACAAGGCCGAGGCCCAGGCGACTCAAATCGGCAAACAGGCCGAGGAGGAGGGGCTGCGCGACCTCGCCGACGCCGAAGGAGCCGCGACCGAGAAGCTCGAGGCCGCCCGGGCCGGTCGGGATGCCTTCCTCTACTGGCACCGCCTTCGGAACGAGCTGCCACCCGAGGAGATGTCGATGTACTCCGACGAGGCTTCGCGGCGGGAGGCGGTCGAGCGGCGGAAGCGGTTGACGGAGGCCCGGCTCGCCTGGGAAG
>DATFWZ010000455.1:0-4649 GCA_035258765.1 Gemmataceae bacterium | reverse complement strand
CCGGTCGCTCACGCTCCCGGCTCGCCGTTGACAGGATTCGGAGGTGTGGACCGATTCGGCGTCGCCCTCGCTTGGCGCGTCGGACTCCGCCGCACCCGGGCATCGCCGGCCTAACAATCTCCTACAACTCCCCATGCCCTCGCCCTGGTGGGCCACGCCATGCGCCTCCTCTCCCTGATCGTCGGCCTCCTGTTGGGCGGAGCGGCCTTGGCCGACTCCGCGAAACGCCCCAACATCATCTGGATCGTCGCCGAGGACATCAGCCCAACCCTCGGTTGTTACGGCGACAAGGACTCGATCACCCCGAACATCGACCGCCTCGCCGCGCAGGGGGCCCGCTTCACCCGCTGCTTCACGCACGCCCCGGTCTGCGCGCCGAGTCGATCCGGGCTCGTCACCGGGAGGTACCCGACGACCATGGGCTCGCACCACATGCGGTCCACGCTGAAGGAGCCCCCGCCGACGTTCATGGAGGAGCTGCGCAAGGCCGGTTACTTCGTCGCCTGGCCGGGTAAGACCGATTTCAATTTTGCACCCCCCAAGGCGGCCTTCGACACGACGCAGAACTGGATGACCAAGGGCGAATTGAAGGAGCCGTTCTTCGCGTTCATCAACCTGGGGGTCTCGCACGAGGGCCAGATTCGCGTCCCAAAGGCTCAGTACGAGAAGAATACCGCCCGACTCAAGCCGGACCAACGCCGCGACCCCGCGAAGGTGACGCTCCCGCCCTACTACCCGGACACCCCGGAAGTCCGCCGCGACGTGGCCACGTATCACGAAAATGTCACCGCGATGGACTACCAGGTCGGCGACATTCTGAAATGGCTCGACGACAAGAAGCTGGCCGAGAACACGGTGGTCTTCTTCTTCGGCGACCACGGCTGGGGCATGTCGCGGGGCAAGCGCTGGCTCTACGACAGCGGCCTGCACACTCCGCTGGTCATCCGCTGGCCGGGAAAGATCGAACCGGGCACCGTTCGCGAGAACCTGGTCGCGTTCATCGACTTCGCCCCGACCGTCTTGACGATCGCCGGCACCAAACCGCCGGAGAGAATGCAGGGCCGGAATTTCCTGAGCGACAGTGTGATGAAGAAGCGGCAATACGTCTTCGGTGCCCGCGACCGGATGGACGAGACCTTTGACCGCATCCGGGCCGTCCGCGACAAGCGGTTCAAGTACATCCGCAACTACTACCCGCAACTGCCCTACGCCCAGCACATCCTCTACATGGACGAGATGCCGACGATGCAGGTCTGGCGAAAGCTGGCCGCCGAGGACAAACTGACCGGGCCGCAGAAGTTGTTCTTTGCGCCGACCAAGCCGAAGGAAGAACTCTAT
This sequence comes from Gemmataceae bacterium, assembly GCA_035258765.1. Lineage (GTDB taxonomy): Bacteria > Planctomycetota > Planctomycetia > Gemmatales > Gemmataceae > SIAJ01. The sequence continues at coordinate 3,311 of DATFWZ010000455.1, read as the reverse complement.
GACACCGACGCTGATCCGCACGAGATCAACAACCTGGTGGGCGACCCGAAATTCGCGGACAAGTTGAAAGAACTGCGTGCGGCGCTCGACAAGTGGGTGGACAACACCAAGGACCTGGGGGCCGTTTCGGAGAGCGAGCTGATCAAGCGCGGGCTGGTCGTGGATCGGATTTCGACGGAGTACGCGGAGCGGATCAAGCAGCACCCGGCCGGGTCGAAAGCGTCGACGTTGCCGCCGAAGTAGTACGGGCAATACGCGAGCCCGGCGACGAGCCATTCCCGTGGCGACAAGATTCCGATCTTGTCGGCAGCGTGGCGACAAGATTCCGATCTTGTCGGGGCGCACAAGATCGGAATCTTGTGCCCACGACAGACCCCGCGGACCCGCCCCCTCAACGCCAGCCGCCTAGCTAACGAGGGCCTCGTGGACGACCTCGCCACTCAAGAAGAGAAGATCAAGCTCGGCGGCGGCCCCAGGGCCATCGAGCGACAGCACGAGAAGAATCGCCTCACCGCCCGCGAGCGAATCGACCTGCTCGCCGACGCCGGCTCCTTCTTCGAGCTGGGCCTGTGGGCCGCTTGGAACATGTATGGGGAGTGGGGCGGCGCCCCGTCCGCGGGCGTCGTCACGGGTACCGGGACCGTGACCGGTCGTCGAGCGATGATCATCGCCAACGACGCGACGGTGAAGGCCGGCGCCTTCTTCCCGATGACCTGCAAGAAGGTCCTCCGGGCCCAGCGGATCGCGACCGAAAACCACTTGCCGCTGATCTACCTCGTGGACTCGGCCGGCGTTTTCTTACCGTTGCAGGACGAGGTCTTCCCGGACGAGGACGACTTCGGCCGGATCTTCCGCAACAACGCGGTGATCTCGGCGGCGGGAATCCCGCAATTCGCGGCCATCATGGGCAACTGCGTCGCGGGGGGCGGTTACCTGCCCGTCCTGTGCGACCAACTAATCATGACGGAGGGGAGCGGACTCTACCTCGCCGGCCCCGCCCTTGTGAAGGCCGCGATCGGCCAGGCGGTGAGCCACGAGGAGCTGGGCGGCGCGTCGATGCACGCCTCCGTCAGCGGGACGATCGACTACCGCGAACCGGACGACCCGGCCGCCCTCGACCGGCTCCGGCGACTGGTCGCGACCCTCCCGCCGGACGCGGACACCGTCGCCTTGGACGTGCCGTCGGCCCCGGCGCCTACCTGGGAGACATTCACAGGCAGCGCCGAGTACGAAGTCCGCGACCTCATTCGCGGCATCCTCGACCCGGCCCCGTTCGACGAGTACAAGCCCGAGTACGGGCAGACGCTCGTCTGCGGGACCGGCCGGCTCGGCGGGCGGGCCGTCGGCGTCGTGGCCAACCAGCGCAAGCGGACCAAGCCGGCCCAGGGGCCGGTGCAATACGGGGGCGTCATCTACGTCGATTCCGCGGACAAGGCGGCCCGGTTCGTCATGGACTGCAACCAGAGCCGCATCCCGATCGTCTTCCTGCAAAACGTCAACGGCTTCATGGTCGGGAAGGAGGCCGAACAGGCCGGGATCATCAAGTCGGGAGCGAAGCTGGTGAACGTCATCTCGAACAGCGTCGTGCCCAAATTGACGGTCATCACGGGCGGGTCGTTTGGGGCCGGGAACTACGCCCTGTGCGGGAAGGCATTTGACCCGCGAATGATCTTCGCCTGGCCGAACGCGCGGTACGCCGTTATGGGAGGCGACCAGGCGGCAAACACACTCCTCGACATTCAGGTGGCGGCGCTGAAGCGCGAGGGCAAGGCCCCGGACGCGGCCGACCTCGCCGCGCTCCGGGACCAGGTCAAGGCGTCGTATGACGAAAAGACGGACGTCCGATACGCGGCAGCGCGGCTCTGGGTGGACCGGATCGTCCGGCCGCATGAGACCCGGTCGGCGCTGTTGGCGGCGCTGGCCGTCGGCACTCGACATGACGACGGCCGGCCGTTCCGGACGGGCGTCCTCCAGGTGTGAGCTATGCCCGGAAGCCGCCCGAAATGATCAGCGTCTCGCCCGTGATCCAGGAGGCCTCGTCGGAGGCGAGGTACGCCACCGCGGGAGAGACCTCGCGCGGCTGGCCGATCCGGCCGAGTGAGGTCAGGGCCTCGTACTGCTTGCGGAAGTCACCTTCGATGATGCCCTGGGAGACCGTCCCCTCGGTCTCGACCATGCCGGGGTTGACCGCGTTTACGCGGACCTTCTTCGGCCCCAGCTCCTTGGCGAGTGACCGCGTTACCGCGTCCACGGCCGCCTTGGTCCCGGTGTAGACGGACGCATTGGGTAGCGCCGCGGTGGACACCGCCGAGCTGATGTTAATGATGCTCCCCCCACCCGGGCCGAAGTGCCGCACCGCTTCCTGCGACGCGAGGATCAGCCCGAGCACGTTCAAGTTGAAATGCTTGTGGAAGTGATCCGGCGTCACGTTTTCGAGTGGCATAAACTCGTAAATGCCGGCGTTGTTGACGAGGACGTCGATCCGCCCGAACGCCTTCTTCGCCTCGGCGAAGAGTCGGCGGATGTCCCCCTCCTTCGCCAGGTCGGCGCCGACGGCCACGGCCTTGCCGCCGTTGCCCGTGATCTCGGCAACCACACGGTCGGCCCCTTGCTTGCTCGTCGCGTAGTTCACGACGACGGACGCTCCCTCCGCGGCCAGATGTTTCGCGATGTCGGCGCCGATCCCCTTGGACGCCCCGGTGACCACCGCGACCTTGCCTTTCAGTTTGCCGGACATGACCGTCTCCTTTATGGAAAGTTGTGTACTGAAGAGTACAATACTCGTGGAGGGGCCTTACACGGGTGCCGGGGATTTTTCTCTGAGAGGGTTTCGCATGGGGCGTCCGCGGGAATTTGACCTCGACGAGGCCCTGGACCGGGCACTGGACGTCTTTTGGCGGCACGGGTACGAGGGCGCGACGATTCCGCATTTGACGAAGGCGATGGGGATCAACCGGCCCAGCTTGTACGCGGCATTCGGGAGCAAGGAGCAACTCTTCCGCAATGTGATCCACCGGTACCGTGCCGGCCCGGTGGCGTACGCGGCGGAGGCGTTGAAGGAGCCGACCGCCCGGGCCGTCACGGAGCGGCTGTTCGCGGGTTTCATGTGTGGGCTGACGAACCGGAAGAACCCGCGCGGGTGCCTGCTGGTACACGGGGCGCTGGCTAGCGGGGACGAGTCGGCATCCATCCGGCAGGAGCTGGCTGCAATTCGAGAGGAACTGGTGAACGCGATTCGGGACCGGTTCAAGCAAGCGGTGAAAGACGGCGACCTGCCGACTGGGACGGATTATGCCGCGTTGGCGCGGTAC
>DATFWZ010000454.1:0-9926 GCA_035258765.1 Gemmataceae bacterium | reverse complement strand
ATTCGGACCATGTCATCTCGATCACGGATCCTGCCCGCCGCTCACGGGCGGGATCAGGGCGACTTCGTCGGTCGGCCTGATCGGAGTGTTCTCGGCGGCATATTCGCCATTAACCGCCACGGCCGACTGGGCCGCAAGGGCGGCCGCCTCGGGCACGGCCTCGGCAATCGTCCGTCGAAGCGTGGCCACCGTTGCCCCGTCCGGGAGGCGGACGGTCGCAGTATCGGTTCCCGCCAGCTCGCGAAGCCGGGCGAAGAGGCGCACCGTGACCTGGCCGCTCATGAATACACCCGGCCGCCGAACGGGCGGCGCAGGCGGTCCGCGACGCCCGGCATCAGGCCATAAGCCAGGGCGAGGTATTCGACCGGGTGCAAGGTGCGCTTGCCCGTCCCCTCTTGCATCTGCAGCCGGCAGGCTGAGCACTCGGACGACCCATACAGGTTCTTCGGCCGAGCGAACTCCGTGAGCATCGGTTCTCCGGCCTCCAGCGATACGGGCAGATTCCGGGCGTTTATTCCAAAGGTACCGGCCATCCCGGAACAACTTACATCGATCTTATTCACGCGGATTCCGGGGATCAACTCGAGCAAGTCCGGGCCGCGCACACCTTGGCCGAGCGCCTTGACGTGACACGGCACGTGATGGCCGACTGAAACTTCGAGCGGCTGGAAATCGGTCTTAAGCCGGCCTTGCTCGTGAAGCGACCACAGGTAAGCGCTCAGTTCGACCGTGCGCTCGGCGACCAGCTGGACGTCCGCGTCGTTGAGCAGGCTGAGGGCATCGAGGTGAAAGAAGAGCGCGGCCGTCGGCTCCGAGCAGACGATGGTGTCACCGGCCCGGGCGCAGTCGGCGAGGTAGCGCACGTTCTTCACCAGGCGCTCGCGGGCGACGTCCGCGTCGCCCTGGGCAAGGGCTGAGGCGCCGCAGCCCCGCTGACGGGGCGGGACGTGTACCGGCACGTCGTTGTGCCGCAACACAGACACCACGGCGTCCGCGAGGAACGGGTCGAACACGTTGGCGAACGTGTCAACGAAGTACGCGACTCCCGGACTCTTCTCCGGCCGGCGCGTGAGTCCGCGGCGCCGGGCGCGGCGTAGGAACGACCGGAACGCGAACGCGGGCAGCGTCCGCTGTCGAGCCAGGCCGAATACCTTTTCCATCCCCCACCGAACGGCCGACCGACGCAACAGGAAGTTCATCGTGAGGCCAAACCGACTGCCCACCGCGGCCAGCCCGTCGAATCGGGCGAGGAACCAGGCCGGCCGCCGCAGCCCTTGCGCCGCGTGGTTGGCCGCCTTGGCCTCCAGCATCAGCTTCGGGATGTCGGCGCGGCCGGGGCATTCCAGGCCACACATCCGACAATTCACGCACAAATCCGCGACGGCACGGACCTCGGCCGCACCGATATCTGCCGGCGATCGGGCGAGCAGGTCGCGAAGCAGATTCGCCTTGGCTCTCGGGGCAGCGGCTTCAGCGTGCTTCACCCGAAACACCGGGCACATTCGCGCTCCGGGCTCCTCGGTTCGACAGGCGCCACAGCCGTTGCACGCCGAAATGGCCCGGTCGAATTCGTCGGATTTCCAGAGCAACAGTGGCTTGACCGGCGCCCCGCGACCAAGACTCTCGGGTTGGGAGGACGTGACGGTCGCGCCAACGGACGACCGCAGCGGCCACGCCGGGAGGTGCGGGTCCGGGCCAACGATCTTGCCCGGATTGAGGATACCCCGGGGGTCGAATACGCGCTTGAGCTCGCGAAATACTGGGAATAACCGCCCGTACTGCCGCTCGACCCAGGGCGTCCGCGCCAGCCCGGTGCCGTGTTGGGCGCTCACCGTCCCGCCCATTTCGATGGCCAGGCCGTGCAATTCCTCGGCGATCGGCCACAACTTGGCCGCGTCCTCCGGCCGGTCCGGGTCGAGGAGCGGACGCAAGTGAATTTGCCCGGTGGCCGCGTGGACGAGGATCGTCGCCGTGACTTCGAATTGCTTCAAGACGACCTTGGCTCGGGTTATGAAGTCCTGGACGTCGTCCGGCGCGACGCCGATGTCCTCGACGAATGCCAGCGGTCGGGCCCCCTTACCCATGGCGTAAAGGGACGGCAAGGCCGCGCCGCGGACGGCCCATAGCTCATCGACGGCCGCGGGGTCGGTCGCCGGGACCGCGAACAAGGCCAGGTCGTGGACGTCCTGCAAGGTGTCGGTCAGCGCCCGGACGGTGTCTTGGGCCGCGGCCGGCGTGTCGCGCTCGAATTCGACGAGCAGCACCGCCTCCGTCTCGGCCGGGACAAGGGACGCGGCAGCCGGCGACTGGGAGCGAGCCAGCGTAATGAGCCGCCGATCGAGCACCTCGCAGGCGGCCGGCCATAGCTCCCGGGCCAACCGGGCGGCGTGCAGGGCGTCCTCGAACGTCGCGAATCCGAATGCGACCGCGGCGCGACCCCCCGCGACCGGGATAGTCTTGAGCGTCGCCTCGGTGACGACGCCCAGCGTCCCCTCGGACCCGACGAGCAATTGAACCAGGTCCGGCCCGTCCGGCCCGCCACCCGCTTCGAGCCGGTAGCCGCACCGGTTGAACGCCGCCTTGGGTCGGCACTCGGCGATCAGTCCGGCGCTGCCCGCTAGCAACTCGGCGACGCCGGCGATGATCTCTCCCGTTCGCGGCTCCCGGGCACCCGCGGCCTTGACGTCCCGGCCGTGGATTTCGTCCACCGTCCCGTCGTCCCAGATCACGTGCAGAGCGCTGACGTGGTCCCGCGTGAACCCGTGCCGGGCGGCCCGCCCGCCGGACGCGTCCGTCGCGATCATGCCGCCGATCGTGCAGCTCGCCCCGCTCGCCGGGTCCGGCGCGAACCGCCGCCCGATCTTGGCCAGCTCCGCGTTCAGACGGTTCAACACGACCCCCGGCTGTACTCGAACGGTGGCGTCGCCCACCTCGAGAATGCCGCGCAAATGGACGCTCAGGTCCATGACCAGGCCGTGACCGAGCGACTCCCCGGCCAAACCCGTTCCCGCCCCCCGGGCAATCAGGGGGAGGTTGTTGGCGTATGCATACCGGAGAAGGAATTGGACGTCGGCCTCGTCGCGCGGGGCGGCAGCGGCGAGCGGATCGACTTGGAACAAACTGGCGTCAGTGGCGTACAGTCCGCACGAAGTCGGGTTGACGAACAAGTCCCCCCGGAATTCTCGCCGGAAGTCGTCACGAAGGCGCGACCGCAGGGCCGAAGCGTCCACGACGGCGTCCTTCCGGGCGGGGCGAGTCAGGGGGCCGGCCGGGGGTTGTTGATGTGGCCCAACACCTCCGCCCGGGCGGTTGCGTTGGTCTGATACAGGCCGCGGGCCGCGCTGGTCACGCACACGCTGGCCGGCTTGCGCACGCCGCGAACCGTCATGCACGTGTGCGTCGCCTCGACCACGACCAACACCCCTCGGGGGGCAAGTTCCTCCTGGATCAGGTCCGCGATCTCCTGCGTCAGCCGCTCCTGGATCTGCGGCTTGCGAGCGACGGCCTCGACCGCCCGGGCTAGCTTGCTCAGGCCGACGACGCGCCCCGTGGGAATGTAGGCGACGTGGGCCCGGCCGCTGAACGGAAGCAAGTGGTGCTCGCAGAAGCTGGAGAATTCGATGTCCTTCTCCAGCACCATCTCCTCGTGCTCGACCTCGAACGTCTTCCGCAACAGCAGTCGCGGATCGACATGGATGCCGGCGAATACCTCGGCGTACAGCCGGGCGACCCGGGCCGGGGTCTCGAGGAGGCCGTCGCGGTCCGGGTCTTCGCCAACGGCCAGGAGAATATCGCGGACTGCCGCCCGGATGCGCGCCTGGTCAATCCCCGCGCGGCCGCCGTGGGCCGCCGGAACACGCGGGGCAGTGGTCTTGGTTTCCGTTATCCGGTCGGTGCTATCCAAGGGGAACTCTCTCCCACCGCGGGTGGGTTTGGTGTCGTGTCTTAAGTCGTTATATCTGCTCGCTCACGAACAGAGCAACGGCCGCGGAAAACTCACGGGCCGACCGCTTGCCTGCGGTGGTAGGCGGCCGCCTCCGGGTGGCCTGACTCCTCGAAGTAGTCGGCCAGGGCCGCGTGGGCCGGTTTATAGTCGGCGGCACAGCGAAGCGCCTCGTAGAGCCACGCCAGCCCTTCCCGCTTGCGTCCGTTCCGAATCATTATTCGTCCGGCTTCAAGTCTCGGGGCGGGGTCGGCAGATTCCTGGATCAGCCCGGTCAATTTGTCCATCCGGTCGAGATCGGCCCGGAGCTGGGCCACTCGAGGTTCCAGTGCCCGGGCTTCGTCGCGTTTTCCCAGCCGAACAAGGCACTGCTGCAGGTCGTGCAGCATCACCCAGTCCGCCGTCTGAGACGTCGCTAACCGAAGGAGCGGCTCCGCGGCGCCGGCGTCGCCGGCCAGGAGCTCCGCCCTCCCGGCGAGACCTGCAACTTCAGTGTCATTCGGAAAGTCAATGGCGAGCCGACGGGCCCCGTCGCGGGCTTCGGCCACCCGATCGAGTTGGAGTAAGGATCGGACCCGGCCGATTCGCGCCTCGCGGTCCCATGGATTGAGTTCCAGCGCCTTGTCGAAGTGGTGGAGTGCCTCCGCCGGCCGGCCCGTGCGGAAGAGGGTCGTGGCGTATCCGGTCTGAACCCCGGGAAGGTCCGGGTTGCATTCGACAGCCTTGACGTAGGCTTCAATGGCCCCGTTCCGGTTGCCCATGCGGCTCCGAAGTACGCCGGTCAGCTGCCAGCCGCGCCCGGACCACGGCTCATCGGCACACCAGCTTTCGGCCTGGAGGAGCGCCGGGCCAAAGAGATAGTCCCGGTAGTAAGCGTTGGCAAGCACCTCGTGGATGCGAGCCGCTTCGGTGGGAGCCCGCTGCAATCGGTCGAGGAGGGGGCCGTCGTTTCCCCGCCAGCCGTATTCCTGAACCGCGACCAGGAGTTCCTCGAGTCGGACCTCGTCATCGGTGCCTCCGGCGGCCCTGGCTTTGGCCAAATACTTGTGCGCCGCGATCAAGTCGTTGTCGCGGCGGGCAATCGACGCCAGCTTGAGCAGGGACGGGCGGTGATCGGGACGTATGCGCAGGACCAGGGCCAGGTGCGCCCGCGCGACCTCGAAATCCTCGGCCCGAACGGCGTCGTCCGCGCGTCGGCCGTGCCAGTACGCCATGCCCCTCGGATACGCGACCGCCAGGGACACGACGACCAGTGCCAAGGCCACCACGACAACGGTGACCCGTCGAGTCGCCCGATGCCGAGCAACCGACTTTACCGACGAAATATCTGCGGTCATCGTGGATGCCGGGTTGTACGAATCACGGCTATCTCATCGGGGTCAGGTGACGCTGTCAAGGAACTCGCGGCCGTGGCGCCCGGTCCGCGCCTCGACCGGCTCAAAGTCGTGCGATGCCCGACGTCGATGCTTCTGGCCTTTGCTATCACCCGTTTCTCATCCCTTCACATTTTGCTCAAAAAAACCTTGACAGCACACCGCCTATGTGAGCTACTCATGATTGGTTTTCCCATGAACTGAACTCTTCAGAATTGTTCGGGCGTGTTTCCGGAGACCCGAGTCTTTGCCATGGACTGGTAAACCAGATATTGGTCGGGACCAGTCTTAATCCCCATTCGTGATCTTTCGTGTTTCGTTCCGGAGGGCTTGCTTATGTCGAATTATCCGACGAGGCCGGCGGACAGTCGGCCAAATCAGCGCCCAGCGTTCACGTTGATCGAGTTGCTGGTGGTCATCGCCATCATTGCCATCCTGATTGGGCTGCTGCTGCCCGCGGTCCAGAAGGTGCGCGAGGCAGCGAACCGGATGAAGTGCCAGAACAACCTCCACCAGTGGGGGCTGGCACTGCACAACTATCACGACGTACGCAACACCTTCCCCGAAGGGGGGAAGATGGGCTCGGGCGGCTGGGACTGGGCGGACGACAAGGGGACCTGGATCCTCTACTGTCTGCCCTATGTCGAGCAGGACAACGTGTACAAGATGATCCCATTCCCCGATCTGGACGCGGAGTACGACCCGTTGGGCAAGATGCGAGGGTGGCGTGCCTCACCCCTGGTCAGTTCCGCGCTGGTGAATCAGTGGAACAACGTGAAAATCAAGATCTTGAAGTGTCCGAGCGACGGCATCAGTGACGACAAAACCGCGAACTACGCCGGCAGCCTGGGACCGCAGTGCGCTACCGGAGGCTGCGGCCGAGATAACTATCAGACGTATTGCATGACTGGCACCTTCCCCGGAATCCAGACCAGTCCCGACCACGGCAATGTGTGGGCCGTTGGCGATCTGCGGGGCATTTTCAGCCGAGTCGGCGTGGCCGTGGTCAAGATGGCGGGCATCACGGACGGCCTGTCGAACACGATTCTGGTCGGAGAAGTGAAACCGGACGAGCATGACCACTACTGGCCCGGTTCCTGGAACCACTTCAACGGCGGTGCCGCGCACCACAGCACCATCGTTCCCATCAACACGCCCTCCCCGAACCCCTACGATCCGCCGGACAACCATTGTGGCGGCCTCAACACGCCGAAGCCCGGCGAGGGGAAGGGCAACTGGAATGCCTCCTGGGGGTTCAAGTCGTACCACACGAACGGGGCGAATTTCCTGTTCGGCGACGGGTCGGTCCGCTTCCTTTCCCAGTCGATCGACCATCGCACGTACCAGTATCTGGGAGGCCGCAACGACAACCAGCCGGTCAACATTCCGTGACCGGTTTCGATTGGCGAGCTGATGATTCACGGCCGGGCGGATGCGACCGGCCGTGAATCGTTAACACACTGGCCTTCTCGGGGTAAACGACGCGGTACAAATGCCTCTATCGCCTTTTCGGAGACTTTCAGCCATGCGGCTGTGTGTGTTTGCCGGTCTGATGCTCGGACTCCTGACAGTCGGCGGCTGCTCGAGCGGGTACAAAGTAACCGGCACGGTCATTTACAAGGGACAACCGGTGCAGGGGGCGACGGTGTCGCTCTTCGCGGAAAATGGTAACGTCGTGGCGTCGGGAAGCACCGACGCGGACGGCAAGTTTTTCATGCGCACGTCACAAGGAAAGGAGCTCGTCCCGGCGGGCACGTACAAGGCCGTCGTATCCAAGATGGAAAGTTCGGGCGCCACGGGGGGCACCACCGGGCCGCCGAGCAGTGCCGACTCCGGTGGCATTTCGAAGGACTACGTCAAGATGATGATGACGGAGACAAAGAACCGGCCGAAGTCGGTGATTCCGGATAAGTTCAATAGCGCCGGCACTACCACGCTCAAGGTGACTGTCCCCAGCTCCGAGCCGGTCAAGCTCGACCTGGGTAGTTAGCACATCGATGGGCTCGAACCCGGGTGTCCACCTGGGACCCCGGGTTCGCTCGGCCCCAAAAACCGTCGAAACCACCAACGGACCGCCGGGGCAGGTGTTGTGCAGTTGGCGGAAGGTGTTCGGGCGGTGGCGCCTCACGACATGGGAACTTGCGGGTACGCTGATCGGGCTTAAGATCTAGTATTCCCCTTGGCCCGCTCCTCGTCCGGACGGTAATTGCCGCGTGTCTCAGCTGTCAGGCCCGACTTCCACCAACGAGGCCGACCTGGTCCGGTCCGCCCAGGCCGGTGACCGACCGGCGTTTGGCGTATTGGTCGATCAGTATTGGGATCGCCTGTACAGGTGGCTATGCCGTATGACCCGCGACGGTATGGCCGCCGAAGACATCACGCAAGAGACTTTCCTGAAAGCATTTGCGGCCGTCCGCAGCTTCCAGGCAGGCAGTAATTTCCGGGCCTGGCTCTTTCGCATCGCCCACAACAACTTCGTGAACTACCGCCGAGCCGTGCGGCACAACCGGCAACCGCTGGTTCCCGAAGTCGCGGAAGACCCCCGGGGCCCGGTCGGCGACCTGCTCAGTCGCGAGGCAGTGCAGCAGGTCGTCGAGGCGGTGGGTAAGCTGCCTGGCGAATTCCGCGCGGCCCTGTTGTTGCGGGTGGACGAAGAGTTATCGTTCCGCGACATCGCCGAGGTGATGGGAATCACGGAAGAGACGGCCCGATGGCGGGTGTTCAAGGCGCGGCAGAAGCTGATGTCGGTTTTGGCCCCCGACCTGCTTCCGACCGCCCCGAACGAGCCGACTTGATCATGAACTGCTCGACCGTCCGAAACCGACTGCTCGCCCTGGCCGACCCCGCGGCGGTGCCGGCCCTCGTCACGGCGCACTTCGAACAGTGCCCGGCCTGTCAGGGATGGCACCGGTTGCTCGTTCAGGTCGACGCGGCCGTCGCGGCCATTCCGGTCCCCGCCTCGGACGGGCGGGCCAAGCAGAACGTCCTGTCCCAATTCCGAGACGAGGTCTCGGTTAACGGCAAGCCCGTTCGTACTGCCGCCCCCAAGCCCGCGATTAAGCCGGCTGCGCCGGTGACCCCGGCCCCGGAGCGCGTGCCCGTTGGCGACCGGCTCGCTCGATTCTGGCCCGCCGGAGTGGCCGCGGCGGTGCTCCTGGTCGGGATCGTCCTATGGGTCTCGATGGCCCGCAAAGGCAATGAAGAGCAACCCATGGCGGCCGTCCCGGACCCGCTCTTGGAGAAGGTCATCCAGGCGAAAGTCGGCCTCGACACCGCGACGACGCCACCGGCGCGACTCAAAGTCCTCGATCAGCTGGCCGCGGACATCCACGAGCAGGCCCAGGCTCTGGCGCTCGTGACCCCAGGGGAAATGGCCTCGCTCGCGGGCATGTACAAGGACGTCGTCGAGGGGGCGCTGGTCGAACAGGCCCGGTTGCTGGGCGCGGACGAAAGGCGGACCGTCCTGCCGCGCTACATCCAGAAACTCTTCGAGACCGAGGAGTTGGCGAGGCAAAAGGCCGCGGACGCCCCGGTGGGATCGGACGGAGCGCTCCAGGACATTGCCAGGTCGGCCGGCGCGAGCCGGACCGAGTTGGCCAAGCTCATGAGGGGGGCGTGATGACTCGGCGCATCCTTCCCCTGGTCGTGATGGCGCTGGTGTCCGCGGGCGTCGGCGCCCAGGGGCCAAAGTCGATTCCGCCGCAGCAGCGCGGCGAGCTGTACAAGCGCAACCGGCCGGTGATCGAGCGGCTGGTTGCCAAGACGGTCGAGTCGTCGAAGGCCCCGAACAACCCCGTTACCCGGGCGAAGACGTACTACGACCTCTTGCTCGACTTCAACAAGGAACTCCGCGACGCCCGCAGCGCCGGCGACGACGCCCGGGTCAAGGAGCTCTCTGGCCACCTGGTTACCCTGCTCGATCGCGGGCTGGGGCCGACGTTGAAGAAGGCGCACGAGGAGATGGGGGGGCCGGAACGGACCGAAGACGAAAACTACCAGAAGGTCCGCGACGACCTGATCGCCCAGGTGGACGCCCTCCTGGGCGTGGTGGACGATCCCGGCGCCAAGAAATCGCTCGACGATGCGCGGACCGGCCTCAAGCAACGGGTCAAGTCGAAGCCCAAGGAGTGAGGTTGCGATTCGCGTCGGGGACCGTGAAGATGGTGAGGCGGCCTGCCCGGGCCGCCTCTTTTCATTTCCCGGTAACCGATGATCCCCTTCCCATTCCTCGTTGGCTTGGCCAGTGCCGTGTTAGGCGGCGACGACATCCCGTTGGCACTGGCGACGCGAGCCACCGTCTGGGTGCGTGCCGGCGACGGGAGCGTGGGGACCGGCTGGGTCGCGGACGGCGAGCGTCACTGGGTGGTCACGGCACGGCACGTCGTCGGCGATCGGGACCGCGCCGACGTCTTCTTCATGGACACGGCTGGGGGATTTCACACGGAGCGTGCAGGATACTTGCACGCCCAGGCCGAGTTACGCAAGCGGGGGCTGGTGGCAACCGGCAGGCTTGTCGCGAGCAACGACGCCGCCGACCTGGCCCTCCTGGCCTTGGAGCAATTCCCGCCCGGCGTGCCCGCCCTCTCCCTTTCGTCGCGTCCGCCCGGTCC
>DATFWZ010000453.1:0-10419 GCA_035258765.1 Gemmataceae bacterium | reverse complement strand
GTCGGGCGGGTGCAGCCACGGGCTCTTCGGCGGTAAGTTCCATGGCGGGCTGCTGGGCCACGGCGGATTCGGCGGGGTCGGCGGGTCGGGGCAGACGCTGCCCGGTGTGGACCCGCGGAACGCCGGTCAACTCGCCTTCCCGCAAAACCCGTTCACGCGCGGGCCGCGCGACTACTTCATGTGGGATGAGCGGTAACCGCGAACCTTGGGCCGGGCGGCGCTGTCTCTCGGCGCGCCCCGAGCCGAGGTGCGTATGGCGTCCGACAAGCAGAAGCGGAAGTTGACCAAGAAGCCCCGGAAGCCGGGGGCCCCGCACCCGGATGGCGACCGCCGGCGCAAGGGGCTCGGGCAATTGGCCCGGAACGCCACCGCCGACAAGAAGGCCCGGCGGGAGTTCTGGGGCGTGCCGACCGAAGAATAGGACCTATAAGTCCCATGGGACTTATAGGTCCTATTGACTTTCACTTCCCGCCGAAGTCCGCGGCAAATGCTCTGGGGGATAGCTCGCTCCCCGTCGCGAACTTCGTCAGCCCGCGCCAGTCGAGCGTCTTGCCCGGCTCGAACACGCGCTTCCGCATGAACTCGCCGACCTTCGGCTCTCCCACGTAGGTGACCGCCCGCGGGTCCGCGCCGGCGTACACCTCTTTCGCGATCGTCGCGTGAACCTGCGAGGCGAAGAGCTGCCCCATCATGTAGTTGTGGTAGTACACCGGGGCCGAGCAGATGTGGATCTTGCTCCCGTAGTCCGGGGCGTTCCGCCCTTGGGGCCGCTTCAGCGCCTGGTACTTCTCCACCAGGTCCCACCAGAGCTTATTCAGGTCCTGCCCGGGGTCCTCGTACATCCCCTTCTCGAACCGCAGCATCACCTGGCACCAGCGGCTGAAGATGAGGAGCTGGTTCTGTCGCACCTTCTCCGCGGCCGCGTCGAAATTGGCCGGGTCCGGCACCTTGACCCCCATCTTCTCCAGCCACGCCCGCGACTTGCTGAACCGCTCGAATTGCATCGCCACCCCCTCGGTGGTCAGGATGTGCGACTCGACTCTCACCACGTACGGCAGCGCCTTCGGGATGTTCTTCGAGCTGTAGACGCTGTGCCCGAGCTCGTGCAGCATCGTCCCCATCCAGTACTCGTTCGGGACGATGTTGCCCAGCACGCGGACGTCCCCTTCGCGGTCGATGTCCGTGCAGAACGCGTGCGGCGACTTGCCCTTCTTCTCGTACAGGTCGCTGCGGGCGATGACGTCGTCGATCGGCAGCCCGATCCCCTTATAGAAGTTCCGACAGAGTTGCAGGATGTCGGCCTTGGCGAACGGCTCGTCCAGGTTGGCGTCGAAGACCGCGGGAGACTCCTGGAAGAACGGGTCGTGGTAGTCCCACGGCATCAGGTCGGCCGGCTTCTTGCCTACGTTCCGGGCCAGCCGCTCGTCGATCTCGGCCTTGGCCTTCAGGAACGGGTCGCGGGTCAACTTGTCCAGGTCGTCGAACAGCTTGATCAGCTCGTCGCCGTCCTGCTCGCTGAGGTACAAGGCCAGGGCATGGTAATTGCGGAACCCGAGCTGCTTGGCCATTTCGTTCCGCAGGCCGACCAGCTCCTTCAGGTCCGCCTCGACCTCGGCCCCGACTTTCTTGCTGGCTTCCCACACGGCCTGCCGCCGGGCCGAGTCGCCGGACTTCTTCAGGACGTCCCGGACCTCGCTGTCGGTCATCTCCTTGCCGTCCACCTTGGCCCGGAAGACGTTGAACTTCTGCTCGACGGCGTTGGCCTTGGCCGTGATCTTCTTGAGGAGCTGCGGGTCCACCTGCTTCTCCAGGTAGAGCAGGTACAGGACGTCGATCTCCCGGGCGATCACCTTGTCGTCGATCTCGCCCTTGTCGCGGAGCTGCTTGATCGCCCGGAGCTCCGCGAACGTTTCCTTGTTGGACAGGGCCTCGTCGATCCGGTTCTGGGCCTCCTCCTTCTTCTTGAAGTCCTCGTCCTTGCCGGAGACGTTGGCGTTCCACCAGGCCAGTCCGGCAGCGATATCGAGCGGCCGGACTTTGGTCTCGTGGGCGGCGATGAACTTCCGGGACCGCTCGGCGGCCTCCGGGCTGGCGAACCCCACCGCGGGGGCCACCGCCAGCAACACCAGACCGGCCACCAACAGCGGGCACAGGTCGCGACACAGGTACATATTCACTAACTCCGATGAACGGTGCAGTCACGTCGAATAGACCCATTTTCCAAGCAGCAGCGCCGGTGGCAACAGCAGCACGAGCAATAACCCCCAGGTGCCGACGAAAACACTGGCGAGCAGCGCGTCCAACACCACCAGCCCGAAGATGGCCCGCTTCACCCCGGCCTGGACGCGATCGGCCGTCGGCTTGCGGACCGCGGCGACAACCGCCTCGCCGACCCAGAATCCCCAGGCGACGAGCAGGTACGGGAAGAGCAGTGAACTCGTCCCCGGCGGGACCCGCGTCCCGACCGCCAGGGCCAGGAGTCCGGCCGCCAGCATGACCAGGGCCGCCCTGGCGAGTACCTTCGGGTCGCTGCGCTTCTCCTCCGTGCGGGCGAACCAGGTCACCCCGATGATGTAGACGCCGACGGTGAGAGCCAGGTGAAGTCGTGTGACCGTCGGCAGGGTCGCGGGGTCGGCAAGCGACAGCCCGAGCAGGACGTTGAGGAACCGGCACAGGGCCATCCCGACCGGGCCGGCCGGCGTGCGCTTGAGCCGGGCGTCGTAAGCGAGGATCGCGATTACCAGGGCGAGCCCGATGAATGCCCCGGCCCGGCCCGTGACCGCCGCGCACGTCCACCCGACCGCGAGCAGCCCTGTGCCGATCCAGGCAGCGGTGCGTACTGAGATGCGCCCGGACGGGAGCGGGCGGAACGGCCGGTCGCGCTTGTCCTCGTCGAAGTCGAAGTAGTCGTTCCAGACCATGCCCGCGGAGTAGAGGCAGCCGGAGGCGACGAGCAGGAGAGCGGCCCGCCACCAGAATGAGTCATCGACGGTGGCCGGGGAGAGGGCGGCGGTGGCGCAGAGGCCGAGGGCGATGTCGGCGAAGGCGGTGAAGACGTTCGGCAAACGGAGAAGACGGGCCAGCGGCAGGAGGCGCATGAAGTGATTCTACGGTGCCCGACTCGCGGTTGCGTGGGGCCGGGGGATGTCGGAGAATGCGACCATGGCCCTTCGAACCGCTACCCGCTGCTCTATTGCGGGTCTAGTCGTACCGGCAGCAGGCTGCATCCGGGCGGTGGAGTTCGGAGGTCAAGGTCTCCCGTGGTACAATAAGTGATTGGAGGACCCCAGGACGAAGCAACGGCACTGCGTTGACAGGCGCGTAAGCCGGGTGCCGAAAGGGTGAGGCCATGAAGTCGGCGGACCCATCCGAGGGGACGGGCGGCCATCAGGCCGGAAGGGATGACCCCGCCCCTCACATCTCGGAGGACTTGGACCGCGCCTGCGACGTGATCGCCGCAATGTTAGCGGCCCACACTTCAACGCAGGCGGTCGAACTGTTGCCATGGATCTATGTCAGGATTGCACACCGCTTTCAGCAGATCCACAAGGCCGCTCGGAATAATCGGACCGCCACCGGAACGGATTCCGTGCGTAGTTCCGGTGAAAATGGCGGTGTCCCTGGGACCGACGTGACGCTCACTTCAATGGGTGCGCACCAGCCCATACCGCCGACCCCGGCCATTCGCGAATGGGCAAAGCAGCAGTTTGGTGAGGAGGAGGCGCTTGCCGGCCTCCGGGAGATCCTTGAGACCGGCGGGCAGGAGCTTCGAGACTTCTTTCATGAATTGGAGCGGACCGCCGATCGCCCATGAGTGATCCGCCCAGTGGCCCGGTTCCCTATCGGGTGACCTACTCTGGACGCGTCCGCGACGCCCTGAAGGACCTTGTCAAACGAGCGCGCGGACGTGGTCTGGGCTGACAGGTAATTGCTGCCATTGGGGACATCGACCACCGGCTGCAAATCTACCCCCAGTTCGGTGAGCCGCTCCGCGATCTGTCGGTCGAGTCCGTGCAACTTTGGATCGGAGTCGTTCCGCCCCTCGTCGTGCAATACGTTATCTATGAGGCGCGACGCCAGGTCATGGTGGTCTTGCCGCTCATGCCCCTGCCTGACTCCGGCCTCTGATCCATGCCTCCCCGCACGCTCCGCCTGACCGAATACCGCCCCCGCGAAGTCCGCTTGCGCCGGACCGACGTCGAGGCCCTTCTCGCCGATCCGTACAAGGCGGTTGAAATTGTCCCGACCCGCGAACGCGGCCGCTACCGCCTCACCGCCGCTGGCCGGGTCGGGGTCTTGCTCACGCCGAACCTGCGCGTCATCATTCGACCGAAGATTCCCGCTGCTAACTTGTACCTCTTGCTCGACCCAGATGCCCCGCCCGAGTCGACCCCCGATCTCGCCGGCGTCGAGCCGGGGACCAAGGCGATCGACTTCCTGGCCCGGCGCCTGGCCGACGCGATGCGGGCCCGGGCCGCGACTGGGCTGCGCCGCGATTACGTCGAACGGGTTGGTCAGCAGCCGTTTCTCCAAGGCCGGCTGGACGTCGCGGCTCAGGCCCGCGAGTCACCGGCCGCCCGCGACCGGTTCCACGTCACCCGCCAGGAGTTCTCCGCCGACTCCCCGTTCAACCGCCTGCCCAAGGCCACCGCCGAGGCGCTGGTCGCCTCGCCATTCGTGTCCTCGGGCACCCGCACCTATTTGCGCTCGGTCCTCGCCGGGTACGCGGGCGTTTCATCCACCGCGCTCGACGCGGCCGCGTTCGATGCCATCGCCTTCGACCGGCTGACCGAGCCGGAGCGGCCGATCATCGACCTGTGCCGGCTGTTGGCCCGCGCCCTGCGGCCGTCGGACGCGAGCGGGGAATTGGCGCTTCCCGGGTTTCTGCTCGACCTGGAACGCGTGTTCGAAAGGTACGTCGAGCGGGGGCTGCGCACGCACCTCCCGGCGACCGAAATCGAGTCGCAGCGGGAGTTTCGTTACCACGCCTCGGTCGCGGCCGGACAACCGACGCTCGCCGGCCGCCCGGACCTGGTCATCCGTCGCGGCGGTAAGCCCGCGTGCGCAATCGACGCGAAATGGAAGGCACTTGACGGTCCGCCGCCGGCGGCCGACGTACACCAGGCACTGGCCTACGCCCTCGGGCTCGCTTGTCGGGACGTGCGGCTCGTCTACCCGGGCCGCCGGTCGGACGCGTGGCGGTACGAGCTCAGCGAAAGCGATGTCATCCTGACCGTCCACACCTTGCGTGTCGTCGGTCCGCGCGAGAGGTGCGAGCGGTCAGTCCGACGACTGGCCCGGGCGGTGTGATTCGGCGAACCGGCCTCACTTCCCCGGTCGCCGGACAATCTGAAAGACGAAGTCCGTCCCTAGCCGCTGGCGGATTGCCAGGGTGATCCACGCCAGGGCGAGCGGCTCCAGTAGGCGCGCCGCCGATAGCGGACCCAGGTCCACCGGGTTGAACCCGAGTTCGGAGGCCAGCCGGGCCGCCACCGCCTTCGCCACCGCGTCGTCCCCCGCGTAAAGCATCGTTGGCCTGGTCGGGCCGTAATTCGTGTCCGCCATGTTCCCCGCGCCGGTCGTGTTGAAGATTTTCACGACCTTCGCCCCGGGGGCCCGCTTCGCAACCTCCTCGCCGGCGGATGTCGTCGCCCCGAGCTGCAGCGCGGAGAGGTCCGGCGTGACCGGGTTGGTGCAATCGAGGAGCACCTTGCCCGACAGGTCGCCGGCCGATTTGAGGGCGTCCGGGACGGCCTCCCACGGGACGGTCAGTGCCACCACGTCGGCGCCGGCGACCGCTTCGCGCACACCGGCGACCCGCCCGCCGGCGGCCCTGGCCGCGCTTTGATGCTTCGCGTCGTCCGGGTCTCGGACGCCAAATACGACGCCGTGCCCGCCGGCCGCCCACCGCCGGCCGAGGGTGCCGCCCACATTGCCCATGCCGATGACCGCGATCTTCATGGCCGCCTCCCGTTGGGGATCCGATCAGGCATGGGGATCGCCGGATCGGACTATTACATATACCCTCGAGGCAGCGCCCCCTTGCTGGAAGATGCGCACCCGGCGCCATATCGATAACCGGGGTAAGCCGGTGCGGCATTGACTCCCCCGCCCGCCGGCCTTATACACCCGCCCGCGTCCGTCCCCGCTTCCGAGACCGGCGGGCATGCTGTTCACGACCCACCAGTACCTCATTTTCTTCGTCGCGGTCTTCGCCCTGTACTGGGCGATGCCGTGGCCCCGGCTCCGTGTCTACCTCCTCCTGGCCGCCAGCTTCTACTTCTACGCCACCTGGAACGAGTGGCTGGCCCTCCTCGTCACCGCGACCGCGACCCTCGACTGGCTCCTGGCCCGCGGGATTGAAGTCGCGCCGTCGCGGCGCATCGGTCGGCTCTTCGTCGCCGTGAGCATCAGCGTCAACCTGGGCGTGCTGTTCTATTTCAAGTACACGAACTTCTTCCTCGACTCCCTGTTCCAGGCTTTGCACGCCGCCGGTGTTTCGCACCCCACCCCGGTGCTCAAGGTCATCGTCCCGTTCGGCATCTCGTTCTACACGTTTGAAGCCATCAGCTACACGGTCGACGTGTTCCAGGGGCGGGTGAAGGCCGAGCGGAACCTGCCCAACTTCCTGTTGTTCATCTTGTTCTTCCCGCACCTCGTGGCCGGGCCGATCGTCCGGGCCCGCGACTTCCTGCGCCAGGCCCACCGGCCGAAGCGGTGGAGCTGGGTGCGGGCCCAGCACGGGGTGCAGCTCATCGCCCTGGGTCTCTTCAAGAAGCTGGCCATCGCCGACTGCATGGCCATCTACAGCGACCGCGTGTGGCTGCCGGGCCAGGACATCAATGCTCTGAGCACCCAGGCCGCGTGGATGGCCGTGATCGCGTTCACGATCCGCGTCTACTGCGACTTCAGCGGCTACTCGGACATCGCCCTCGGCTGCGCCCACCTGCTCGGGTACAAGCTGACTGTGAACTTCCGGATGCCGTACATCTCGGCAAACATCGCCGAGTTCTGGCGGCGCTGGCACATCAGCCTATCCACCTGGTTGCGCGACTATATCTTCATCCCGCTGGGCGGGAGCCGGGGCGGGTTCTGGTTCACGTCGAGGAACCTGATCATCACGTTCGGCCTCGCGGGCCTGTGGCACGGGGCGACGTGGTGCTGGCTGGTGTGGGGGCTCGTCCACGCGTTCATGCTGATCGTTCACCGGGCGTTCCGCCAGTTCGCCGAGGCCCGGCCGACTCTGAATTGGGCCCTCGAAACCCGGGCGGGAACCGCGGCGCGCATCCTCTTCACGCTGTTCTTCGTCACCCTGTCGATGGTCTTCGCCCAGCCGTCGCTGACGGCCGCCGTGTCGGTGTTGAAGAAGATGTTCGTTGTGGAGACCGGAGTCGGGCTGCCGATGGACCAGAACCGGCTGTGGTGGACGGTCTACGTCGTGGTCGCGGCCCATCTGGTGGTGTTCCTGGGCATCTGGAAATGGTTGTGGCGGCGGACCCCGGGGCCGGTCCTCGGGGCCGCGTGCGCTCTGTTGTTCGTCGGGTCCCAGGTGCTCAGCCCCGACACGACCAACGCGTTCATGTACTTCCAATTCTGAGCCGCCGAGGGGGTGGCCGCTGGCCGACGAACGAGCGAGCTTTCCGACCGCGGGGGCGCTGACCCCCTCACCCCGGCCTTCTCCCCCGAAGCGGGGGAGAGGGAGGAACGCGGCCGAATCGTCGCTTCGATCGCGACGACCGGCAGCCCGCCGGCCAGCCCGCCGGGGGCGGAACACGGTCGTGTCCGCGGTTCTGACGCTCCTCATACTGAACGCGGCCCTGGCGGCGTACGTTTACCTGCGGCCCGAAGTGCGGGACCCGCTGTACGATGCCAAGCAGCAGGCGCTCACTGCCCGGTTCGCCGCCCATCCGGACGGGCTTCGGGTCGTCGTGCTCGGCTCGTCGCGGTCCGCGGCCGCGGTCGAGCCGAAAGCGCTGGAGGCGGCCCTGGAACGGGAAACGAGTCAACCGACCGCCGCGTTCAACATGGCCCTGCAAGGCGACGGGCCGATCGGGCAGCTCGTCCACTTCCGACGGCTGATGAACGCGGGCCAACGGCCCGACGCGATGGTCGTCGAGCTGCTGCCGGCCACGTTCTCGTGGAGCGCCGACAAGCCGTACGACGCCGTCGTCCTGCGGCCGGACCGGATCACGCACGAGGAGCTGGAAACCGTCTGCCGGTACGGATTCCCTGAGGACCAGACGCGTCGCGGCTGGTGGGAGGCGGCGCTGAACCCGTGGAGCGGCTTGCGGTTCCAGTTGCTCGCCTGCGTGCAGCCCAAGTGGCTGCCATTGGGAATCGTCCAGCACCGGCGCGACATCGGCGAGACCGGCGGCTGGGGCCCATGGGAGCCCGTACCCGAGGCGGTGGTCCGCGAGCGACTGGACGGGGTGCGACAACAATACCAGCCGGAGCTGAAGGCGATCCGATGGGAAGGACCCCATGTGCAGGCTTACGAGGACCTGCTGCGCGAGGCCCGGGCGGCCGGCATACGAGTCGCCATCGTCGTCCCGCCAGAAGGGACGGAGTTCCGCTCGTGGTATCCGCCGGACGTGGAAGCGGGGTTGACCGCATTCCTCGACCAGCTGCGACGCGAATTCGGCGTAATGGCTGTGGACGGCCGGGCGTGGCTGCCCGACGAGGCGTTCGCGGACGGACATCATGTGACTCGACCGTGGGCAAAAACGTTCACGGAGCGGCTAACGCGCGAGGCGCTCGTGCCGGCGCTGCGGCGATCGGAGCAATCGGAGTAAGAGGAGCGTGGGGATCGAGAACGGCTTACCAATCCGCGGAGGGATTGCTTCCCTGCGGCTCCCGATCGCGGCCGATGCGGGGCGGGCCGTCGTGCGCCCGCGGGCGAACCGCCGGCTCCGCCAGGCCCGCTCGACCGTACTCGGGGCCGTACTCGCGCTGATTCTCCTCAACCTGGGCCTGGCCGCTGCCGTCAACGTTGGACCCGGTCTCCGCGACCCTCTCTTCGACCTGCCGGCCGGGCGCTTCGGCGAACGGATCGCGTCAACTGATTCACACCCGATCAAGATCGCGTTCCTCGGCTCGTCGCGGACCGGCGGGGGGATTCGACCGGCCATGGTCGAGGAGGCGGTGGCCGCGGATACCGGACGGCCGTGCGTCGCCTACAACTTGCACGCTCCGGGGAACGGCCCGGTCGGGGAGCAGGTCCATTGGCGCCGACTGCTGGACCGCGGGTTGCGTCCCGACGTCGTCGTCATCGAGCTGCTGCCCGGTGGCTTCGCGTCTGAAAACGGTCGCCCCGAGGACTCAAAGCGGCTCCACGGCGACCGGCTCACGTGGGACGAGACCCAGCTTGTTCAGCGGTACGGATTCCCGCCGGACGTGGAGTCGGAGTGGCGGCAGGCGAACGCGAATCCCTGGTTCGGGTTCCGGTTTCAGCTGCTCGGACTGGTCCGGCCGAAGTGGCTGCCGTCCGGCGTGGCCCGCCATGAGCGGCGGCCGGCCGCCGACCTCGGCTGGCAACCGCCGTTCTTCGTGACCCACAGCCCGGAGCACTTCGGCCAGGCGGTCGAGGTGAACCGGGACCTCCTGTTCAAGCAAATGCAGTTGGCCCGGTTCGACGGCCTGCCGGCCGCGGCCCTGCGCGACCTGGTCGCGTCGTGTCGCGAGCACGGGACCGTGCCGGCGGCGTTCGTCACCCCGGAGTCGTCGCCGCTGCGGTCGTGGTACCCGGCCGACGTGGATCGCGCGGTGCGGGCCTTCGTCGAGGAGCTGCGGGCCGGCGGGGTCGTTGCCGCCGACGGCCGCGATTGGCTTCCGGACGAGGCCTATTCCGACGGACACCATGTGGTCCGGTCGTGGGCCGATGAATACACTCGCCGAGTGACGCGTGCCGTTGTCCTCCCGGCCGTGTCCAAGATTCGCAACTAGGATCGGGACGGACTTCTGGTAGATCCGTCCCACGGAATGCGCCCGTGCGGTGGGACACGCTAGGGATCGGCGGTGTCGCGACCCAGGTCGCGACGATGGCTCGACCCGGACCGGTCGCCGATGGCGCGGCGCCGGCCGGCCGCCGTCGGGCGCGGCGTCGGGCCCGGGCGACGGTCCTTTCGGCAATCTTCACGCTTATCGCCTTGACCGCCGGACTCGCCGTCCTCGCCGAAGGTCGCCCCGGCATCCGCGACCCCTTGTGGGCGGGCAAAGAAGACGGAGTGGCCCGTCGATTCGACCGCCCGGACCCGGGCGCGCTCAGGGTCGTCGCCCTCGGGTCGTCGCGAACCGCGAACACCTTTCACCCACCAACTGCGGAAGCGGCCATCACGCGCGCCACCGGTCGGCCGTGCGTGGCGTTCAACGCCGCGGTCATCGGTAACGGCCCGGTGAGTCAGCTCGTCCAGCTGCGGCGGA
>DATFWZ010000452.1:0-3222 GCA_035258765.1 Gemmataceae bacterium | reverse complement strand
CAGCCCCTTGCGGTGGACCAGTTTCGCGGGCATGACCGCCAGTGTCTCCGACTCGATCCGGGCGTGCGACAGGTCCACGAATTCCAGCCCGAACTGCTCGGCGAGGGCCTGGAGGACGTGAAGTTCGTTGCCAATCCCCTTCTCCAGGAGAATTTCGTGGATCGGGCGGTTGGGCTCGGCGGCCTGCGCTTCCTCGGCCCGGCGGGCGTCGGCCTCGGACAGGTGGCCCTTCTCGATCAGGCTCTGAAGCAGGAACATGCAGCCTCGGCGGGGGGCGGTGCGAATCGGAGCCGGGAACACCGGTCAACGTACCGCGAGCCCGGGCGTATCTCAAGAGTCGCCCGACGGACCGGTTAGGGAAATTATTAGAATCGGATAGATTAAACGGCCGTTAAACTTTTCCCCGCGGCCCGGCCGTCTTGTGACCTCGCGCCGACATACTAGAATCCGCGCAGACCCCGGAGGCTGAACGTGGAGAGCGGCGGACTGCCCGAGACGGTGTACCTCCCGGACGGGCGGTCCGAGCCATTCGAGCCGGAGCGCATCACCCGCAGCCTGTTCGCCGCGGCCGAGCGAGTCGGCGACGCGGACGCGTTCCTCGCCCAGGAGCTGACCGAGGGCGTCCTTCACTTCCTCACCGCCGAAGCCGCCGGGCCGGCGACGTCGCCCGGCCAGATCGCGGACGTCGTGGCCCGCGTCGTCCGCGAACTCGGCCGGCCGGCCATCGCCCGCGCTTACGAGCAGCGGGCCGCGGTCGCACGGGACTCGCGGAAGCCCGCGGACTCAATCCCGGAATGGTTCAACCCGTCCCTGGCCGCGACCGGCGTGGCATTCCACGCCGCGGCCGCGGCACTGATCGATTTCAGTCTGACGCACATCTACTCGCGCGACCTGGTGTTCGCGCATCGCGAGGGCCTGATCCGGTTGACCGGGCTCACCGCGCCGCTGGAGCTGGCCGCGTTGACCGTGGCGATTCCGCCGGACGACGTCCTCGATTCCGTGCTGGCGGCCCGCGACGTCGTGGGCGGAATCCTCGCGGTGGACGGACCGGAATACGACATCGCGACCGCGGGCGGCGATTTCAGGGGCGCGGTCGCAACCTATGTACGTGACCTCGCGGCCGCAGCATCCGCAACCGGGCTCTCGGTCATTTTGAATCTGAACTCGACACCCCCCCCGCGATTCACCGAGGCAGCCGGACCACTGTTTCAACCCGGCCCGCCGCCGGAGCCGGCTACGCGAAAGGCCATCGCCCTGGAACTCGCCCGGGCCGCCGGCGAAACCGGACTCGCGGTCTGGTGGCATGTCAACTCCGAGCATGCCAACGGCGACGTCGAGCGACTCGAGTCGATGGTCCGAGGAGCGCTTGCGGGCGCGAGCGTGGAATTCGTCCTCGACCGTCCGCGAGCGCCAGTTGTCCTTGGCCCGGGCATTGATCGCGGCTCCCCGGCCGGCCTGACGCAAATCGGCGTTAACCTTGTGCGACTGGTCGAGCAGATGGGCGGCCCGCCCGTGGACCCCGACGTCCTGCTGCGGAAAGTCGGCAGCCTGACCCGGTTCGCGAAGACCGCGGCGCATGTCAAGCAGGACTTTTTGCGCCGCAACGGCCGCCCGGGGGTCCGCGAAGCCTTCCTGGTGGACCGTGCCCGACTCGTCATCGTTCCGATCGGCCTCGAGAGTGCTGCCCGGGCCACGGAACGTGCTCCCGCGGAGATGGCTCGCGACCTCGTCAAAGCGATTCGCACCGCTGCCGAGACCGACCGGCCGCGAATCCTGCCAGTGCGCGTCGATTCGCCTTTCGGCGACTGGGGCGGGATCGCATTCCCGGTGTCCGCGACGTCGGTCCGGCAGCAGGTGCGTGCCGCCTCTCCGCTACACGCGGCCGTCGGCGCCGGGCGGCTCGACCTTGTTCTTGACCAGGCATCGGATGTGGCGGGGGCGCTGGAAGGGCTCCGGCTCGCGGGGGAGTCCGCGGTCGTCCGACTGGGGTTTCGGGTCGAGCCGACGGAACAAACCGGGGCCGCGTCCGCGTCCAAATGAATGACAGGTTCGGCGATTTGGCGCTTGCTCCGCCATATCGGCGGACGTTATTATCACCGTACACTCTTTCACCTCCGCCCTTGGGACGCGCATGGTGGACCGCCCGCCGTGCCGAGGTCGCGCCGCCGGATGCGGGCGCCGGGTTGGGGAGTGTTGATTCGGCAAACTCGTGTCGAATACGACGCCACTCTTCCGCCGCCGGCCGGCCACGCCGGCGATCACGCCGCCGCCGCTCACGAGCATCGGCGGCTACCGGCTGCTGCGCCGCCTCGGGGCCGGGGGTATGTCGGAGGTCTACCTGGCGTACGACGAGGTGCGCTCCTGCCCGGTTGCGGTCAAAGTGCTCCCGGACGACCTGGCCAAAAACTCCACCTACGTCGACCGATTCCGCCGCGAGGCCGAGATCGGCCAGCTGATCGAACACCCGAACATCGTACGGTGCTTCGAAGGCGATCGGGACCCCATCCTCGGGCGCTACTACCTGGTGATGGAGTTCATCAAGGGCCATAGTGCCCAGTCGCGGCTCGAGAAGCAGGGGCCGTTCGCGTTGGCCGAGGCCACTCGGGTCATCCTCGACATCGCGCGGGCCCTGGAGGAATTGCACCACCGGCACTACGTCCACCGCGACGTCAAGCCGGGGAACATCCTGATCGGGGAAGACGGCCGGGCCAAACTCGCCGACCTCGGCGTGGCCAAGCTCCTCACCGACGCCAGCGAGCTCACCACGCTCGATCAAGGGATCGGCACGCCGTACTACATGCCGTGGGAGCAGACGCTCAACGCCGGTCTCGTTGACCAGCGGAGCGACTTGTTTGCCCTCGGCGCTACCTATTACCACCTGATCGCGGGCCGCGTCCCGTTCCCGGGCAAGGACGTGACGACGGTGGCACGACTGAAGGAAGAGGGCGACTTCCCGGCCGTCCGCTCGTTCGACCCGTCGCTCCCGCGGTCCATCGACACGATCCTGTTGAAGATGCTGGCGCGAATGCCCAATGATCGGTTCCAGAACGCGGCCCAGCTGATTGAGGTATTGGCGGCCTCCGGGCTCACCGCGGAGCCAACGGCCGGGTCCCCACTCGCGGACACCGACCTGCCGCCCGCCGTGACGCGCCCCGACCTCAAGGCCGCCCGCCGACCGCGTGGTCGGTCTCCCAAGGAGGCGGCGTGGACGATCCAGTTCCG
>DATFWZ010000451.1:0-5415 GCA_035258765.1 Gemmataceae bacterium | reverse complement strand
TGCTCGCGGACCTCTTCCGGGCCGAGGCGGCGCAGGCCGACGAGCCCATTCGCGGTCCCGCGATGCTCCAGTTCGGTGAGGGCGGGCAGCTCCTGCTCCGACGTGGCAACCACGACTTTGCCGCAGCGCTCGTGCGGGATGCCGTTGTCGGCACAATAGCGGTACATCAGGTCGCGGCCCTCGGCACAGTTCTTCGCCTTCAGCGACCCGGGCTTGTAATAGAGGCCCGAGTGAATCACCCCGCTATTGTGCCCGGTCTGGTGGGCGGCCAGCCGGCCCTCGGCCTCCAGGACAACGATCCGGGCCGACGTCTGCTCGACCAGGGCCAGGGCGGTGCCCAGCCCGATGATCCCGCCGCCGACGATCGCGATGTCGTACGTCACGCGCCCTCCTCGCGGCAGCATACGGCGGCGCGGGGCCGCGGGCCACGCTGGTATGCGCGTCCGGGCCGGGCCCGTCAAGCCGGACCAACCCGGCGGGGCTTCGCCGCGAAACCCAGCCCACGGAAAGGGCGCGCGAGCGGCCGCTGTGCCGTTGGCTCGCTATAGTCCCCCTTCGAGCCTGCCCGACCCGCGCCGCCGCATGCCAACTGCCCTCGTGCTGTCGTTCAGCGACCTGCGCACCGACCCGCGGGTGTCGCGGCAGATCCGTTGGCTGGCCGGCGAATACGCGGTCACCGCCGCCGGGCTCGCCCCGCCGGATGAGTCTGGCGTTCGATTCCTCCCGATCGGGGCGGCCGATCAATCGTCCGCGACATCCCGGGCCCTCCGAGGTTTGCGACTCCTCAGCCGATTTCACGAGTCCGCTTATTGGTCGGCGTACGGAGATGCGTTCGAGGCATTGCAAAGTGAGCGGCCGAACCTGATCGTCGCCAATGACCTCGACACACTCCCCTTGGCAATTCGGCTCGGAGAGACGAGCAGGGCCCCGGTCATTTTCGACGCTCACGAATACGCCCCCGGGGAGTTCGACGACTCGTGGAAGTGGCGATTGTTGCGCCAGCCCTACGCGGCCGCCTTGTGTCGCCGGTACGTTCCAAAGGCGGCCGCCGTCACGACCGTCGGCGAGGCGATTGCGGACGCGTATGCCGGGCTCACAGGCGTCCGCCCGGAGGTTATCACCAACGCGCCGGAGTACCACGCCGACCTCCTCCCGCGGCCGACGGCCGACCACCTCCGGCTCATCCACCACGGCGCCGCGATTCCCGCCCGGAAGATCGAGAACATGGTCCGGATGACCCCGCTCCTCGACCGGCGGTTCGAATTCAACTTCATGCTGGTGGACGGGGTGCGTTCGTACCGCGAAGAACTCGAGCGGATGGCGGCCGGCGACCCGCGGGTGCGATTCCTGCCGCCGGTGCCGATGGCCGACCTGCCGGGCCGGCTCAACGAGTTTGATATCGGCGTCTTTCTGCTCGAGCCGACCAACTTCAACTACCGCAATGCGCTGCCCAACAAGTTCTTCGAGTTCCTGCAAGGACGGCTCGCGATCGCGATCGGTCCCACGCCGGAGATGGCGCGGATCGTCCGGGCGACCGGCACGGGAGTCGTGGCCGAGGATTTTCGCCCGGAGTCGCTGGCCCGCGAGTTGAATCGGTTGGCGGTGGCGGATGTGACGCGGTTCAAGCAGGCCGCCCACGCGGTGGCGCGCGCGTATTCGGCCGACGCGAACCGGGAGAAGTGGCTGGCGATTTGCCGGCGGGTGACGGGCGAACCGGGAGCGTGAGCGACCGGACGAAGGCCCTCCGGTCGCTCACGCTCCCGGTTCGCCCGTCACACTCCGCCCGCCAGCGTCTGGACAATCCGCTCCGCTGCCCGGCCGCCGCCGTAGAGGTCCGTGGGCGGGTCTCGTCGCGGGCCGCCGTCGAGCGATGCTTGCACGCCGTCGCGGACCGCGGTCGCAGAAATCGGCGGGACGACCCGGTTCCAACCCAACTCGACCAGCTCCACCCATTCGGTCTCGTCACGAAGCGTGACGCATGGGACGCGGTGGAAGAACGCTTCCTTTTGCACCCCCCCCGAGTCCGTCACCACCAGCCGGGCGTGCTTCTCCAGGGAGGCCATGTCCAGGTAGCCGACCGGGTCGATGATCCGCAGCCCGTTGCCGTCGGTCGCCTTGTCCTCGCGCTTCAGGACGGCCCGCGTCCGCGGGTGCAGCGGCAGCACGACCGGCAGCCGCTTCGCGACCTCGGTCAGCCCGTCGAAGACAGCCGTGAGTCGGGCCGGGTCGTCGGTGTTCTCGGCGCGGTGGATCGTCGCCAGTACGTAGTTGCCCGGGGTCAGCCCCCAGCGGTCGGCCCCGCGGACGCGGTCGCGGACCAGGAGGGCGACGTCGTACATTACGTCGCCGACGAGTGCCACCCGGCCGTCCGCAATGCCCTCGCGCTTCAGGTTGTCGATCGCGGCCTGGGTCGGGCAGAAGAGCCATTTCGAGACATGGTCCGTCAGGACGCGATTGATCTCCTCGGGCATTTTCTGGTTGAACGACCGCAGCCCGGCCTCGACGTGGGCGATGGGGATGTGCAGCTTGGCCGCGGCCAGGGCCCCCGCGAGTGTGGAATTGGTGTCGCCGTAGACGAGGAGGGCGTCCGGCTTCTCCTTCTGGATCACTTCCTCGATGCGCTCGAGCATCCGCCCGGTCTGGGCGCCGTGCGTCGCGGAGCCGACGCCGAGGTGGTAGGCCGGGGCCGGGATGCCCAGCTCCGCGAAGAACACGTCCGACATGTTCTCGTCGTAGTGCTGGCCGGTGTGGACCAGCAGCTCGCGGAAACCAGGCCGATTCGCGAGCAATCGGGATACGGCTGCGGCCTTGATAAACTGCGGCCGGGCCCCGAGGACGGTCAGAAGTTTCATTGCAAACCCGGCAAGACTTGAGACCGCCAGCTAAGGCCGCCAGGGGGGGCTTACTTGGCGGTCTTAGGTTTCATAGTTGCCGTAACAGTTTCGTATTTCATCCCTTGTGTCGGAATCCATGCTCCAAATATCTCGCGCACGGGCTTTGCCAAACGGCATTTCGCGCGGGTGTGTCTGGGTCAAGCCGCCTTGGCCATGTGCGCCTGGTGCCGGGCGATACAGGCGTCGATCATCCCGATGTTGTCGCGCGTCCAGGCAATGGTCCGCTTGAGGCCCTCGTCCAGTCCGACCTTGGCCTCGAACCCGAGGGCCGACCTCGCGATCTCCGTCGAGCCGTATCTCTTTCCCGAACGATCCCAGGTCCGCTTCGGAGCGAGCTGGATCGGGGTCGGGTTACCGGTGAGGCGATTGACCGCCTCGGCCAGTTCCAGGATGGTCGTCTCCTGGCCGCTGGCGACGTTGTAGGTCCCCCCCGGCTCACCCTTCAACGCGCAGAGCATGAGGCCGTTCGCAACGTCCTCAGCGTAGATGAAGTCCCGCGACGCGATCCCACCGTTCTCGACCGGCAGGGGCATATTCTTCAGGGCGCGGTAGACGAAGGTCGGCGTGACGTTCCGCCAGACGGTCGCAGGGGTGCCGCGCCACTCGCCGGCGCCGAGAATCTCTCGCGGGCCGTAGACGTTCTGGAACCGGGCCTTGACCGCGGGCAGATTGTGCTGCTTGAAGTAGTAGTTCGAGTAGAATTCGCCGATGATCTTGGAGATCTGGTACGGGCTGTCGAGCCAGAGTGAGACCGGCGACTCCTCGGTTGTCGGGTTGGCCTTGTCGAACGTTTTTTCCGCGACCGTGCACCCGGCGGACGAGTAAACGACCTTCTTGAGCTTCTTGAAGCCCTTCAGGCGCTCGTAGAGCTTGAGGGTGGTGTAGGTGTTGTTCTCATGGTCCGCGATCGGGTCGGCCATCGAGTTCTGGTTGCCGTGGAAGGTGGCCAGGTGCCAGGCGTAGTCGAGGTCTTCCGGCAGGCCGGCCAGGACGCGGTCGTTGGTGATCGACCCGTCAACGAATCGGACGCGGGGGTCGTTCGGGACGTTAGCCCGCTCGGCGGAGAGCAGGTTATCGACGACCAGCACCTCGGCGGGGTCATCTTTCAGAAGGGCGAGGACGAGGTTCGACCCAACGAACCCGGCCCCGCCGACGACGAGGAGCTTCTGCTTGGCGAATCCGGCCACGGAGGGGTCTCCGAAAAAACGATCGGACGCGGTTGACGCGAATCACGCGGACTTGCGCGGACCAAACCAGGATTGCTCATTCGACTCGTTCCCAAACTCTGTTTGGGAACGCCAGCCTCGAAACTCTGTTTCGACGACCTGCCCCGGCCCGGTCCAACGTCGCCGGTCGAGGCAGGCGGCGAAACAGAGTTTCGCCGCCTTAGTCCCCAAACAGAGTTTGGGAACGAGGGACGACTAGCTATGTCTCGATACGCGGCTTGCCAGCGTACAACCGCAACAATCCGCAGTTTGGACAACGAAACGCCTTCACCGCGTACGTCTGGTGTCCGCTCAGCTTCGCATTGCCCAAGGCCGTGAACTCAGGCTTTCCTTCCACCCAGGCCGAAACGAGCGTAGTTGCGAGGTTGGCGTCCGGAATAAAGCCTTCGACCATCGTGAGGCTGCACGTCGGACACTGTGGCTCCATCGCGGCTCCTCACGTTGCTTGACCATCTGACGAGCGTCATACGTCCGATCAATCCTTGCCCTCCACACCTTTCAGGTGCGTGTACGTCTGGCTGATGCCGAATTCGCGGTAGTACCCGATCGCCTTCGCCACGCCCGTCTCCAGCGCGGTGGTCACCTTCCAGCCGAAGTCCGTGTTCGTCTCGCTCGGGTTGAGCAGGATCGTGTACGTGTCGTCCGGCTGCCGCGGGCGGACTTCCACCGGCTTGTCGAGTTTGATCGCGAGTGCCTTGACCGTCGCGTCGAAGAGCTCCTTGATCGAGTAGTCCGACCCGGACGAGATGTGATACGCCCCCTTCCGCCCGGCCCCGTCGATCGCCGTCATCACGCACGCGACCAGGTCGTCGATGTAAATGAAGTCGCGGCGCGTGTCCATGACGAAGCACGGCTTGTTGTTCGTCAGCCGGTGGTAGAAAGTCGGCAGCGGGCCGCTCAGGTTTCGCGGGCCGTAGGCGTTGGCCAGCCGGAACGAGATGTAGTCGATCCCGCTCAGGTCCACGTATTGCTCGCCGGCCGTCTTGGAGACCGAGTAGCTCGACCCGGTCGATCGGATCGGGTGCTTGAGCGTGATCGGCTGCTCGAGCGGGACGAGGCCGTAGCACAGCGCCGTCTGGAAGTAGATGACGCGCTTGACGCCGACGGCCTTGGCGGCCTTCATGACGTTGACCGTGCCCTCGACGTTGGTCCGGGCGTCCTCGACCCAATTCTCCGGGTCCTTGTATGAGGCCGCGGCGTGGATCACGAGGTCGGGGCGCGACTTCTCGAACAGCCCGTCCACGGTTCCGCGGTCGGCGATCGTGCCTTCGACGACGGTCAAGTTCGGGTTCTGC
>DATFWZ010000450.1:0-20740 GCA_035258765.1 Gemmataceae bacterium | reverse complement strand
CCTGCAGCGCCGTCTCGAGCCGGTAGACCGGCCAGACTTCGGCGCCGGCGCTCCCCGCCAGCGCGCGCAGCTCCGCGTGGTCGAGCTGGTCGCCGGTCGAGTAGCCGTAGTCGACCAGCAGCCCCCGCACGTTCCCGCCCTCCAGGCAGCGCCGGTACCACCCCTCCGGTCCGAGCGCGTGCCGGGCGTCGCGGACCGCCCGCCAGTCGCCCCCATCGACGCCGAGCAGCCGGGCCAGGTCGGCCACCGCCCGCATGAACGTGAGCGAGTGCTCGACGTGGTCGAGTTGCTCGGCGAAGTCGCTCTCGACGAAGAGCCGCCGAAAGTCTCCCTCTCCGGGTGACCCCGCCGCCCGCAGCGGCGGATGCAGGTGGTTGTCGATGATGGGTATTTCAGACAGGTCGAGCACGGTCTCCCCCTCGCCGGTCTCCCCCTCTCCGCATCGGAGAGGGGGCGGGGGAGAGGTCTGGGCACTCGCGTTGTCAGACGTGTCCCCCCTTGCCCCTCTCCGAGGCGGAGCGGGGGGAAAATCGGAGAGATCGTCATGCCGACCCCCGAATTGTCGCGCCGCGACTGGTTCCGTGTCTCCGCCGGTCTCGGGCTGGCCACGTGCGGCTGGCTGCCCGCCTTCGCCGCCGAGACGGCCCGCCACCCGGACCGCAAGCGGTCGTGCATCCTCCTGTGGATGAGCGGCGGACCGGCCACCATCGACCTGTTCGACCTCAAGCCGGGTCACGCGAACGGCGGCCCGTTCCGCCAAATCGAGGCCGCCCCGGACTTGCGGATCGGCGAGCACCTGCCCAAGCTCGCCCGGCACGGCAAATATCTGGGCGTCGTCCGGACCATGTCCACCAAGGAAGGCGACCACGGCCGGGCGACGTACTACTTGCGAACGGGCAACTTGCCGCAGGGGGCGATCCAGTTCCCGACGATCGGGTCGCTGATCTCGAAGGAGTTGGGTGATCCCGCGGCCGAGCTGCCGAACTTCGTGAGTGTGGCGCCTTTCCGACAGTTCGCCTTAGGCGCCTTCGGGCCGGGGTTCCTTGGGCCGAACTACGCTCCCCTGGTGGTCGGGGAGGGAAACTTCGGCCCGCCCCAGCCCGGCGAAAACGCCGACCGCTCCCTGCGCGTGCCGGACCTCGACCGGCCGCGGGAGGTCGGCCCCGAACAAGCTGAGTCGCGGTACGACTTGCTCAAGGACATGGAGCGCCAGTTCGCCTCCGACCGGCCGACGCCCGTCGTTGACAGCCACGCGACCGCGTACGACCGCGCCGTCCGACTCATGCAATCGGTCGGCGCGAAGGCGTTTGATTTGTCCGATGAGCCAGCCAGGATCCGCGACCAATACGGCCGGAACCTGTTCGGCCAGGGGTGCCTGTTGGCCCGCCGGCTGGTCGAGCGGGGCGTCCCGTTCGTCGAGGTGAACCTCGGCGGCTGGGACACGCACCAGAACAACTTCGAACAGCTCAAGCGGCTGTGCGGGACGCTCGACGGCGGCTGGGCGTCGCTCATGGGCGACCTGGAAGCCCGCGGACTCCTGGAGACGACGACCATCATCTGGATGGGCGAGTTCGGCCGCACCCCGCGGATCAACCAGGGCAACGGGCGCGACCACTTCCCGAACGCCTGGTCGGCCGTCCTCGCGGGTGGCGGCATTAGGGGCGGGAAGGCGTACGGCCGGACGACTGACGACGGCACGAAGGTAGACGGCGAGCCGACTGGCGTCCCGGACCTGCTCGCGACCCTGTGCCGGGCCCTCGGCATTGACCACACGAAGACGAACCGCTCGAACGTCGGCCGCCCGATCAAGATTGTGGACAAGGGGAAAGTGATCCGGGACCTGATCGCCTAGCGCGGTCTTCATGCGGGTACAGCGGGTGAGGTGGAGCCCGACGTCCCAAGCGCGGGCTAAGCACTTGGCGACAAGATTCCGATCTTGTCGGGGGACAAGATCGAGGGCGAAGCACGTGGCGACAAGATTCCGATCTTGTCGGGGGGGCACAAGATCGAGGGCGAAGCACCTGGCGACTAGATTCCGATCTTGTCGGGGGGCACAAGATCGGAATCTCGTGCCCACGAATGCCCGCTCGGCGTCGCCTTCGCTTGGCGCGTCTGCCTCCGCCTCGCAGGCCGCCATGACCACCTGAAGTATGCTCTGGTGGTCCGCCGCAGGTCAATCTGCTGCAACCTCGGAGACTCGGGTTCACCCCCGGATTTCCGAGGCGGCGCGACCAGGTTGTGATGGACCTGACGACGTCTTAGTGGGGCGCGGCGCGGGCCGGAGTGTCCTATCCGGTTTGTGGTTTGTCAAGTTTTGGACCCGTGGAAACTGTCCAGAATTCCTCAGGCCGCCACTCGGTGCGCATGTGTGGCGGCGTGAGGCGGCCTGGAGGACGTGGCTCCCGTGTAAGCACTTAAGTGTTATTCGTCAGGGCGCCAGAATGTCGCAATTGGCGCTCTGAGAAATGACCGCCCCGAGGGGGCGCACTTTCGCGCCCGACCAGAAATCGGCAGCTCCGCCACCGAATGGGCTGTGGCGGAACACTAGTCAAGCGAATACACGTTGGGCCGTCGTCGCATCGGGGCGACCGCCCAACCCTTCTCGTGGTTTCCCAATGCCGCGCGCCGCCATTCTCGCGATCCTCCTGCCAACGGTCTGTGCCGCGCAAACCCTCCCGGCCACCCACGTCTTTAGCGGTCTCGACGCCACGTCCGCCCGCACGCGGATCGAGCGCGACGGCCGCCGGCCCTACGCCCCGCGCTCGGAGGCGTCGGCCATCCGGGCCGCTCCGGCATTCGAGTTCTTCCCCGGGTTGAAGCTGCCCGGTCAAAAGGAGGTGCCCAGGCAGCCGGCACCGGTCATTCGCGTCGTCAAGCCAACGTTCCGGCTGCCCGAGGCGGACCTCGGGATCGCGGACGTCCAGGATGTCCTGTTCTTCGCCGAGACACGACTGGTGCGCATGCGCGTCCACCTCAAGTCGGCCGGCGACCCGCTAACGAACCGCTGGACCGAGCACCTGCGGCGCTACTTCGATTTCCTCGACCGCGACGGCAACGGGGAGCTGAACCGCTACGAGGCCGAGTTCGCCCTGTCCAACGCGGGGTTACTGCAAATGCTCCAGACCGGGTACGCGTATCAGCGCCCGGACGACGGGGCCCGGGCGTTCGCGGAGATGGACCTCGACGGCAACGAGCGGATCAGCTTCGACGAGTTCGCACACTACTACTCCCCGTCCGCCGGCCGAGTGATCTCCGCCCAGGCGAGCCCGGCGCGCGACCCCTACGCGGAGGCCCTGACCGACGAGCTGTTCAAGCTCTTCGACACCGACAAGGACGGCAAGCTCTCGCGGGCCGAGCTGAAGGACGCGGAGAAGTTGTTCGCGACGCTCGACGCCGACGAGGACGAGTGCCTTAGCGCCCCGGAGCTGGCCCCGAAGATTTTCGAGGGCGGCCTCGGCCCGAGGTCGCGGCCGACCACTTCCCCGGCTCCCCAGCAGCCCATGCTGGCATTTCACCCGAGCCATATTCCCGATACGGTGATCGAGACGATCCTCGCCCGGTACGACAAGGACAAGAACCTCCGCATTTCCAAGAGCGAGAACCCATTCGGGGACGACGGGTTCAGGGCCCTTGACCGGCACGGCAACGGCGAACTGACCGTCACCGAGCTGCTGGCGTGGAAAGACTTGCCGCCGGACCTCGAGATCGAAATGGTCGTGGGGACCAGGCCCGAGGACAGCACGGTCAGGCTGCTACCGCGCGCGGATGGAAAGTCCGCACCGCTGGCGGCCGGGTTCAGGCCGGCCGGCGACGGGGCCGCGGTCTTCTCCATCGGCACCCAGACCGTGCAGCTCTCCAGTAACTCGCCGCGGGGCGTCTATGGGCAGCAGGCCCGCCCGAGCATCCTGGAATTCCCGGACAAGGGCCGGGGATTCATCACCGAGAGGGACATCGCCGGCCCGGAATTCCAGGCCATGCGGATCCTCTTCGACATGATCGACGCGGACGGGGACGGCAAGATCACACGGGCCGAGTACGACCGGTTCCTGGCCCTACAGGCCAGCTTCACGCGGTTGCCGCTCTCGCTGATCTACTCGGCGCCGACGCCGAGCCTCTTTCAACTCCTGGACGCGAACGGCGACGGGCGGATAAGCGTTCGCGAGATGCGCAGCGCGTGGGCCCGGTTAATCCCACTGGAGCCGGTTGAGAAGGATTACATCACCCGGGCGGCCCTCCAACCCCAGGGTGCCCTGCGCTTCGGCCGCTCCGCGGACATGTTCGGCTTTAACCCGACGACGATGTACACGCAGCCGCCGACGCGAGTGTCGAATCGCGGCCCGCTGTGGTTCCGGAAGTTCGACCGTAACGGCGACGGGGAGCTATCGCGGAGCGAGTTCCCGGGCTCGGCTGCCGAATTTGACCGGATCGATACGGACCACGACGGGTACATCACCGTCGAGGAAGCGGAGGCCGCCGACAAGAAGCTGCGGGCTAGTAAGAAGTAATGACCAATACCCAATGACCCACCTATGACCAGGGAATCACGAAGTCAGAAGGCCGAATGACGAAATGGCCTACAGGGCATCGTCATTCGGCATTCGACCTTCCTTGGTCATTGGTCGTTGGTGTGGCATTGGTCATTATCCGAAGCAGGGAGGGGGGAACCGGAGGCTATTCCCATTTCTCCCCCCGATACCACGCCAGCGTCTTCGCCAGCCCCTGCTCGAACGTGACTTCCGGGGCGTAGCCAAGCTCTTTGCGCGTCCGCGCGATATCCGCCTTCGAATAGCGCACGTCCCCGGCCCGCGGGTCGGCGTGCCTGGGCTTCAGGTTTATCCCCATCAGCTTGTTCAGCGCCGCGACCAGGTCCAGCACCGTCACGCTCCTTCCGGTCCCGACGTTGAAGACCTTGCCCGACACGCCCGGCGCCTCTGCGGCCTTCTGAATCGCCTGCACGCAGTTGTCAACGTAGGTGAAATCCCGCGACTGCAAGCCATCACCGTGGACCGTCGGGGGGGTGCCTTTTTGCATCGCGGCGGTGAAGATGGCGATCACGCCGGAGTACGGCGAGTCGGCCCGCTGCCGGGGGCCGAAGATGTTGAAGAATCGCAGCCGGACTGTCTCGATCCCATATGTTGCCGCGAACGCCTGCATGTAGTACTCGCCCGCCAACTTGGCGGCCGCGTACGGCGACAGGGCGTTTGGGAGCAGGTCCTCGGTTTGCCCGTCCGGGGTCGAGTAGCCCCCGTAGGCGCTGGAGCTCGCCGCGTATACTACGCGCTTCACCCCGGCCTTCCGAGCCTCGTCGAGGACCGTGACCGTTCCGGTGGCGCACGCCGCGTGGCTCACGAGCGGCGTCTCCACGCTCCGCGCGACCGACGCCAGCGCGCCCAGATGAAAGACGTGGCGAGCGCCGCGAACCGCCTTCGCCACGGCCCCTGGGTCGGCGACCGACCCCTCCACGAGCTCGACGCGCGACCCGAGGTGGGCCAGGTTCTCGCGCAGCCCGGTACTGAAATCGTCGAGGACGCGAACGGCCTTCCCGCCGCGGACCAAACCGTCAACAAGGTGCGAGCCGATGAACCCGGCGCCGCCGGTGACCAGACAAAGTTCGCTCATGAAAACACGCCCGTGAATGTCGGGGACGAGGCACAGGGAGATTGAATGGCCCGGCCCCGGCCGCGACAACGGCACACTCCTACACCAACGGTGTCCGCCCGCGCTCGAAGCCGGGGACGACGCATGCCCGCACAGAAGATCGACGGCCAGGCGCTCGCCAAGGGGATGCGCGCCGAGATCGCTGACGCGGTCGCCCGGCACGTCGCAGCCGGGGGCGGGCGGCCGGGCTTAGCGGCCGTGCTCGTCGGGGAAAACCCGGCCAGCGAGGTCTATGTCCGCAACAAGCGGAAGGCGTGCGAGGACGTGGGCATGGACAGCTGGCTCCACCGGCTCTCGGCCAAAGCCACCCAGACCGACCTCCTCAACCTGGTCGAACGACTGAACGCGGACCCGGCCGTCTCCGGCATCCTCGTCCAACTCCCATTGCCGAAACAGATGGACGAGGCCGCCGTGATTCGCGCCGTGCATCCGAAGAAGGACGTGGACTGCTTCCACCCGGAAAACGTTGGGCTGCTGGCCGCTGGGCACCCGCGATTTCTGCCGTGCACCCCATTCGGCATCCAGCAGATGCTTGCCCGCACGGGCATTCCGACTGCCGGGCAGCGCGTCGCGATCATCGGCCGCAGCAACATCGTCGGCAAGCCGCTGGCCCTCATTCTAATGCAGAAACCATCCGCGACCTTCCCGGAGGCGGGCGACGCGACAGTGACCGTCGTCCACAGCCGCACCACCGACTTGCCCGCGGTCACGCGACCGGCGGACATCCTCATCGCGGCGGTCGGTGTGCCCCGTTTCGTTACTGCCGACATGGTGAAGCTCGGCGCCGCGGTCATCGACGTCGGCATCAACGCCGTGGACGGCAAGCTGGTCGGCGACGTGGATGAGACAACCGTGGCCCCGGTCGCAGGCTGGCTCTCCCCGGTTCCGAAAGGGGTCGGGCCGATGACCATTACCATGCTGTTGCATAACACGCTGCGGGCCGCGATGATGTGAAGAAACCCGCGGCTTCGCGGCGTTTCCCCGCGCCGCAGCCGACCACTACCGCGCATGAACTTGAACCTTACGACCGCCACCCGGATCGGGCTCAACGTCCTGGCCCTGCTGGGGATCTCCGGGGCCCTGTACCTCGGGCAGTCGATCTTCATCCCGGTGACGATCTCGGCCCTCCTGGCCGTGATCCTTTGGCCGGCCGCGAGCTGGCTCTATCGCAAGCTGAAGCTGCCGTGGTTTCTCTCGTGCCTGACCGTCATCTTCGGGTTGATCCTGCTCAACGTCGGGGTGTTCGTCGGCTTCGCGCTGGCGATCCCGCAGATCATGCAGGAGCTGCCGAACCCCCGGGACTCGACCGAATTGAAAGAGGTCTACAAGAAGGCCCGGATCACCCTCGGCTCGGTCGCCCCGAGTTCAGTGGACCGAATCCTCCCGCCCGACCCGGACAACTCCAACGTCTACAACTATACCCGGCAGCTGTTCGAAGGCCGATACATCACCGACCAGCTCATCAACCTGACCAAAATCGGCGCGTCCTGGTTCTTCCAGAGCGTAATCATCCTGTTCATCCTCCTGTTCCTGCTGCTGGAGGGCGAGTTCCTGGCCGCGCGGATCAAGGACATCTTCGGGCCGAGTACGGTCATCCAGGGGCAGGTCGCGAAAGCCCTGGCGGCGATGGCCGAGGCGATCCGGACGTATCTCGTCTGGCGGACGATCGTCAACGCAGGCCTCGGGTTATTCCTCGGACTCGTCTACTCGCTGCTAGAGCTCCGTCAGCCGTGGACATGGGCCCTGCTTACGACCGTCCTCTGCTAC
The DNA here is from genome assembly GCA_035258765.1 of Gemmataceae bacterium. Lineage (GTDB taxonomy): Bacteria > Planctomycetota > Planctomycetia > Gemmatales > Gemmataceae > SIAJ01. Next base: position 13,315 of record DATFWZ010000450.1, on the reverse strand, counting down.
GTCCCTTATATCGGGACGATCATCGCGGGCATCCCGCCGATCCTTGACGCACTGGTCTTCGTCTCCCCACTGCACGCCGCGGTCATCCTGGTGCTGTACACGGTCGTCGTGACGGTCGAGGGGTATTTGATCGTCCCGCTGGTTATGGGGCGGAGCATGGACCTGAACGCGACGACGGTGATGATTTCGTGCCTGTTCTGGGACCTGGTGTGGGGAATCCCGGGGCTATTCCTGGCGATGCCGATCATGGCCGGGGTCCGTGCGGTGTGCCTCTACACCCCCGGCTGGCGGCCGTGGGCCCACCTCATGAGCACGGAAAAGAGCCTTCGCGACTGGGAGCAGGAAGAGCGAATCGCCGCCCTCTCGGCTAAGATCGCGGATGTCGATGCGACCGTAGTGATGGATGACGGCGCGCCATCAAAGAAAGAGCCTAAACCTGCCCCGTAGACATTCAGTCTCGTCGTTTAGCGGTGGGCCGAAGGCGAACCGTCATTGCCACCCGCGACGTCGGAACAGCACTACTGCCAGTAGCGCCCAGGCAATCGCCAGCGCCGCGCTGGCCGCCAGGTTCCACCAGTGCTCCGGCCGAAGCTGGTTGGTGAGCGTCGCGTGCAAGACGTGCGGGGCGTGATACTCGATCGCCAGCGTCGGCAGCTTTGTAATGTTGTTTTGCTGGCAGACTATCAGCACCAGCGCGACGACCAGCATGTAGCAGAGCGCCCCGAGGCTCGCGGCCCGTTGTGTCTTGGCCAGGCAAGCGATTGTCATCCCGATCCCGAGAGTGCCGACGGACAGCGTCGCCAGGCACATCCAAAAGAACGGCCTCCCCAGGACGGCCGGGTTATGAATCCCGGCCAGCAGCGTGGCCAGGACGATCCCGAACACCGGGTAGAAAAGGAACTTGGCCGCCAGGATTTCGAGCGCCGTCGCCGGACTCAGAGCCTGGGCCAACAACAGCCCACGCTCGCGCTCCTCGCACGTCAACGACGGCATCAGGTAGACACATGTGAAGCAGAGGGAAAAAAGCACGAGCGCCGTGGCGATCGCGGCCCGCAAGTCGAGTGCGCCGCCGACCACGGCCCGCTCGCGCATGTCGAGCACCGGCAGGGGCGATCGGATCGGCGACCCGTTGGCCAGCTTGGCGTACTGCTCCGCCAGGACGCGGTACGCCTGCCGTTGCGTCCACAGGTCATCTTCAAGCATTGGAAGTGGGAACGCGCGATCGACGTCCACCCCCTTCTGCCGCAGCGCCTCCGCGGCGCGGGCGTGGAAGAACCGGTGCGACTCGCGCCAGAACCAGTTCTCGTAGACCGCCATCCCGGCCCGGTCCCCCTCGGGGTAGCGCACGTAGACCCGGTACTGCAGGACCCCTTCCGACGCGGGCATCGACCGCAGCTCGATCCCCCCGGTTCCCGTCTTGTATTCGATGTGCTGGTCGGGCTCGACCTTCGGCCGAATTGGGTAGAAGAGGATGTTGGCCCGCAGCCCGCCCGGAACATGTGCCCGCAAGTGATTTAGCCACTCCGAATCGTCGTCGTACCAGATGATGCAGTGATGGATGCCCCCAACGAGCGTGGCCGGTTTGTCGGGGTCCGAGGCCGGGTTGAGCGCGGCCAGGAGCAACGACGCGGTGACCAGCAACCCCGCCAGGGCGAGCCCGCCCCGGTTCGTCGCGTGCCGCAGCGCCTCCTTGTGGAGGAGCGTTCTAAGGACGTGCCAGCGCATCGTGGGTGCGGCAGGTGAGGTGTGAGGGGCTGGCCTTCCCATAGGTCCTATAGGTCCCATAAGTCCTATAGGACCTATGGGATGGAATGCCCCTGACCACACACCACCTAATCAAACTCCGTTCCCGTTAGCTTCAAAAACGTCGAGTGGAAATCGAACTCCCGCGTGTGTAGGCTGCCAATCTTCCCGGCCCGGGTCAGCTCGGCCAGCCGGGCCCGCTCTTCGTCGCGGTCCAGGTCGAAGACCATCCGGTCGCCGTCGTGCAACACCACGTCTACCTTCCGCTCCGTGTGCCGCTGCCGCAGGGCCAGGGGCGAGTCGAGGGCGATGAGCTTGCCCCGCGACAGGATCCCGACCCGGTCGCAGATGGCCTCGACCTCGCTCATGTTATGGGTGGTCAGGAGGACGGTGTGCCCGGCCTTCACCCGCTCGCGGAGGATGCGGTGAACGATGGCGCACGAGTGGATGTCCAGGTTGGCCGTCGGCTCGTCCAGGTACATGACCGGGGGGTCGTGAAGGAGGGCTCGCGAGAGAAGCAGTTTCTTTCTCATGCCGGTCGAGTAGTTCTTGACCGGGACGTTGGCCGCGTCCTCGAGCTCGACCAGCCGCATGCACTCGGCGACGCGCGCCCGGGGTGCGGCGTAGAGATCGGCAAAGATCTGGAGGTTGCGGCGGCCGGTGAACTCGTCGAAGTGATTGTCGCGGTCCGGGACGTAGCCGAAGAACGGTTTGACCTTCTGCCACTGTCGGACGACGTCGAACCCGGCGACCGAGACCGACCCGCCGTCCGGCCGCCGTTGGCCGATTAGCACTCGGACTGTCGTGCTCTTGCCCGCTCCGTTGGGGCCCAGAAGGCCGAAGAGCTCGCCGCGATACAGGTCCAGGTCGAGCCCGTCCACGGCCCGGTACGTCCCGTACTGCACCACCAGGCCGGAGAGCCGGATCATCACATCGGGAGCGGGCATGAACGCGGACGGGACCACCGTGGGCGCGGGAGTTCGGGGCGTTTGGGACAGGGGAAGGATAGAACGCAGCTAGCAATCCGGACGGGATTTCTTGGCAGAACCTGGAAGCGCGGCCCTTAGTCCGTGGCGCACCCGGACGATCGTGTCACGTTGAAGTACTTCGCGTCCGGGTGGTGCACGACCAGGGCCGTCGTCGATTGCTCCGGCTCGAGCTGGAACTGCTCGCTCAATCGTAACCCGATCCGCTCCGGCTCGAGCAACTCGAACAGCTTGGCCTGGTCCTCAAGGTTCGGGCACGCCGGGTACCCGAACGAGTAGCGGCACCCGCGATAGTGTTTCTTGAACAGCTTCTGGATGGCCGGCGAGTCTGACCCGGCGATCCCCCAATCCTCGCGCAGGCGCTTGTGAAAATACTCGGCGAGGGCCTCCGCGGCTTCCACGCTGAGGCCATGCAGGAAGAAGTACTGCTGATACCGGTCAGAGTCGAAGTACTCCTTCGCCCGCCGGCTCACCTCGTCGCCCATCGTCACGCCGATAAACGCGACCACATCTGTGGCCCGCCCCTCGCCGGGGCGGAGGTAGTCACTCAGGCAGAGAAAATCGCCGTGGTCCTGCCGGGGGAACGTGAACCGCAGCCGCTCGGACACTCCGTCGGACTCGTAAATGACGAGATCATCCCCCTCGCTGGCGGCCGGATAGAACCCGTAGACGGCCGCCGGCCGGAGGATGTTTTCCTCCAAACACTGGCGCTTCAACCGCTCCAGGGTCGGATACGCCACCTCCCGCATCTGCCGCTCGTACTTGGCCGGCGGCACGTTATTCTTGCGGAACTGCCACTGGGTGCTGAACAGGGTCCGCTCGTTGAGGTACGGGAATACGTCCTCGATGCGAATATCCGTGACAATCCTGCTCCCGAAGAACGGCGCCCCGGGGACGTCCGGGGCCGAGCGCAACGTCGGCGACCTCCGCGGCAATGAGCGCTCCGCGTGCGTGGGGCAACAGACGAAGGACTCTCGGCCCGGCTTGCCGTTCGGCGACGCGACCGGTTCGGCCGGCGCCTTCCGTCGTGAGACGAGACCGGCGGCCCCGCGGCTGCCCGTTGCCAACAGCCGCTTGTCGGCCATCAGCTTGTCCATGATGTGCAAGCCGCCAAACGCGTCCTCGCCGTAGAAGAGTCGACCTCGGTAGAGGGCCGTCAGGTCCTGCTCGACGTACCGCCGGGTGAGCGCCGCCCCGCCGAGGATCACCGGCGGGTCGAGCCCGCGCTCGTTGAGCGTCAGCAGGTCGTCCTTCATGACCACGGTGGACTTCACCAGCAACCCGCTCATCCCGATGGCATCGGCCGCGTGCTCGTGGTACGCCTTGATCATGGCGTCGATCGGCTGCTTGATCCCCAGGTTGTAGACCTTGTAGCCGTTGTTCGACAGGATGATGTCCACCAGGTTCTTGCCAATGTCGTGGACGTCCCCCTTGACGGTCGCAAGGACGATCCGGCCCTTTTCCGCCCCCGCGATCTTCTCCATGAACTTTTCGAGGTAAGCGACCGCGGCTTTCATCACCTCCGCCGACTGCAGGACGAACGGCAACTGCATCTGGCCCGAGCCGAACAGGTCGCCGACCACTTTCATGCCGTCGAGCAGGATCTTGTTGATGATGTCGATGGGCGAGTAACGCTCGCGGGCCGCGTCCAGGTCGGCGATCAGCGTCTCGCGGCGGCCCTGGATGATCGCCTGCTTCAGTCGCTCCTCGACCGTGTCGCCAAGACTCGTTGCCTTCTTCTGCTCCCCCTTCCTGTCCGCGTAGTGCTGGATGAGCTGCTGCAGCGGGTCGCCCTGGTCGTACTCGGCGAAGAGGAGCCGCCGGGCGAGCTCGCGGCCGGTCTCGTCGATCGACGCGAGCGGGATGATCTTGGCCGCGTGCAGGATGGCCGAGTCGAGCCCGAACTCGATGCCGTAGTGCAGGAACACGCTGTTGACGACCTGCCGGCAGTACGGGCTGAGGCCGAAGCTGACGTTCGACAGCCCGACCGTCGTCAGCGCCCCGGGCAGCCCCTGCTTGATCCGGCGAATGCCCTCGAGCGTCTCCAACCCGTTCCGCCGCTCTTCTTCCTGGCCGGTGCTCACCGGCAATACCAGCGGGTCGAACAGCAGGTCCGACGCCGGCAGGCCGTATTCTTTTGTGCAGATCTCGTAAATGCGGGCGGCGACTTCGAACTTTGTCTGGGCGGTTCGGGCCATTCCCCGCTCGTCGATGCACCCGCAGACGAGGGCGGCCCCGTACTTCCGGGCCAGGCCGACGATCTTGTCGAACTTCTCTCTGGCATCTTCGAGGTTGACCGAGTTGATGATCGGCTTACCGCTGACCAGCTTGAGCGACTCCTCGATGACGGGCACCTCGGTCGAGTCGATCATCAGGGGCCGGGTGATGACCGCGTTGAACCGCCGGATCACCTCCTTCATATCGCGCACCTCGTCGCGGCCCACGTACGCGGTGCACACGTCGAGGACGTGCGCCCCCTCCCGCTCCTGTTCCTGACCCATCTCGACCAGGCCGTGCCAGTCCTCCTTCTCCAGGAGCTGCTTGAATTTCCGCGAGCCGTTGGTGTTCGTCCGCTCGCCGATGATGAGCGGGCGGGGGTCTTGCTGCAGGTCGGCCGCGGCGAACAGGCTGGAGACCGCCGGTGTGTATTTCGGCGATCGCGGGGCGGGCTTCTTGCCGCCGAGCCGATCGACCACCGCTTTCAAGTGCGTGACCGTCGTCCCGCAACACCCACCGACGATGCTCACGCCGAACTCGGTGACGAACCGCTCCTGCCAGTCGGCCAGCTCGTTCGGCTGGAGTGGGAAGTAAGTCTCGTCCCCGCGCTTGATCGGCAGCCCCGCGTTCGGCAGGACGCTGATGAACCGGTCACTCGACTCACTCAGCGTCTTGACCGCGGAGAGCATCAGGTCGGGCCCAACCGAGCAGTTGAGCCCGATAACGTCGATCTCGGGGAGGGCAAGAAGGGTCGTCACGGCTGACGGGATTTCCGTCCCTGGGAGCATAGTCGCGCCGCGGGTCCGGTCGTCCACCGTGATCTGGACCATGAGCGGAATGCGGACGCCCTTTTGCTTCATAACGTCGATCGCGGTGATCGCCACGCACTTCGCTTGCAGGATGTCGAAGCACGTCTCGATGAGGAGGGCATCGACACCCTCCTCGACCAGTGCGACCAGCTGCGGGCGGTACGAATCGGCGATGGTGTCGAAATGCGCGTAGATGGACGCGTTTTCGACCGAGGGCATCTTGGTCCCCGGGCCGATGGAACCGACGACGAATCGCGGCCGTTGCGGGGTGGTGAAGGCCTTGACCGCGTCGATCGCGATGCGGACGTTGCGGCGGTTGATTTCGTCCACCCGGTCGCCCAGGCCGAATTCGCCGAGGACAATCTTCGAACCGTTGAACGTGTTCGTCTCGACCGCGTCGCAGCCGACTTCGAGGAACCCCTTGTGGATGTCGTAGATCCACTCCGGGCGGGTCAGGCCGACGTGGTCACAGTTGTTCACCTGCGCAGGCCCGCCCCAGTCGGCGTCGGCGGGGTTGTACCGGTGGATATTTGTCCCCATCGCGCCGTCCAGGATCAGGACGCGCTCCTTCAGCAGGGAGAGAAAGTCGGCTGGCATGTGGGACCGGGCTCCGGCGCGGGGAACGCTTATTCAGATGAGGATAAGCGGCCCCGGGTTCGGGTTCCAGTCGCGGAAGGGGGGAGGAGAAGCGAAAACGGCCCGCGCCGCCGGCATCCTTGTCGGCGGCGCGGGCCCCACGGAGGCCCGAGGCGTCCCTGTCACTCGAAGCCCCATAGGTCCGCCCGGCCGGGCCGCAGTGGGCGGCTCGCGCCGCCCCGACCCACGCACTTCATGGCGACTGCCAGGGGCATCCCTGCCCCGGATGACCCGACCGGCGAGACCTAAGGCCCGTGGCCCGCCCGGGCCGACAGCGAATCCCTGCCGTCCGCGCGGGCGGTGAGCGTGACCGGCCGCGGCGGCCGGCAGAATCTTCGGTATGAAGTCAGATGTCGGAAGGAGGTCGGTTAGCGAGTCGCCCGCACCCCGGTGGTACGGGCCAAGGGTCCCGGTGCGGATGACGGGTTGCTCCGGGCGCGGGCGAAGGGGCAAGTCGGTCGGCCGGGCGGGGAGGGCCCGCGGTCGGTCGTGCGAAGCACCATTCTGGGTCCCACTGACGAACCGGGCGACGGGGGCGATTCGGTGATTGCGAGATAATATCGCGGTCACCGCAGCTGTCAACACCTTTCTTCGTGAAAAAAACACCGCCCGCGCAACTCCCGGGCGCCGCCCACGTTCCGCCGGGGCCTCGAATCAAATCAATGAATCCAGATATTTGCCCGTCTCGAAGTGTCACCGGGTCGGGGAGGTGTAAGAATGACCCCCACCTGTGCCGTGTGGGACGCGTTTGGGGAACCCGTTGTTCAGGTGGGGGCCTGCCGAACGGATGTTTGGATCACCACTACGGCCCCGTCGCGAGGACGGGCGGTGGGCTTGCAGCACCGCTTGGCTTGAGTAGGCCCCCAACGGGTTTTCATCGGTTCGCCGCAAATGGTACGACCCGATCACGAACACCGCAGAGGTCTCCAGGATCGTACCCCGCGACCGGGCCCGACGCAAGCGGCTTCCGGACGCTTCGCCCCCGTTTCCCCGGTCCCTACACTAGAGTGTTCCCGCCCGCCCGACCGGGACGCACCCGCCGAGGACCCATGGCCGCCGGACCCGTCCCGCACCGCGCGTCCGACTCCCTGGTCACCCGCACCTACGCCGGCCTCCTGGTCGCCCAGTTCCTCGCCGCCTTCAACGACCAGGCCATCCACGCGTCGGCGATGTTCTTCGCCATCAACACCCAGACGCTCAACGAGAAGTTTGCCATCGCCTTGATGCCCGTCCTCTTCTACGCCCCGTGGGCCCTGTTCTGCACCCTCGCCGGGTATTTAGCCGACCGGTTCAGCAAGCGCAACTCGCTGGTGCTCTGGAAGGGGGCCGAAATCGCCATCACCGGCCTGGCCTTGCTCGGGTTTTGGATCGGGAGGCCCGAGGGGCACCCCCACGTCGGGGCCTGGGTCGTCCTCGCGACGGTATTCCTCATGGGCACCCACTCGGCCTTCTTTGTCCCGGCCAAGTACGGGGTCATGCCGGAGATCCTCCCGCCGCACTTGCTCTCCCGCGGCAACGGCATCCTCGAATCGCTCTCGTTCCTGGCCGTAATCCTCGGGACCGTCGCTGGCGGCGTCATGTCCTTCGTCTACCTCCGCCGCGAGACGAATATCGGGGTCGTCCTGGTCTTCCTCGCGATCGTCGGCGCGCTCGCTTCGATGCTCATCCGGTGGGTTCCGGCTGCGAACCCGACCCTCCGGTTCCCGCCGTACCTGTTCGGCCCACTGATCAAGAACCTGAAGGTGTTGCTCTGGTCCCGGACGCTCGCGTTCGCGGTCATCGGCATCGCTTTCTTCACGTTCATCGTCGCCTTCATGCGCGCCACCGTGTACATGTTCGGCGAGAGCCAGAACCCGCGGTGGGACGAGCTAAAAACCAGCATGGTCGTCGGCACTGTCGCCCTCGGCGTCGGCCTCGGGAGCCCGCTCGCCGGCTACCTGTCCGGCCGCAAGGTCGAGCTGGGCCTCATCCCGATCGGGGCCGCGGGGATGATCTTCGGCTGCGTCCTGGCCGGGTTCTCGCTCGGCTACATCCCCGGCCTCATCGCGTGCACGGTCGTGATCGGGGTGTGCACGGGCTTCTACCTGGTCCCCCTATTCACCCTGCTCCAGTACCGGGCCCCGAAGGCCAGTAAGGGGGACATGATCGCATCGAGCAACTTCATCAACGTGACCGGGGCCATCGCCGCGTCGTTCATGTTCTGGGCCCTCGTGGCCGCGGCGACCAAGTTCGACCTGTTGCCTCAGGTGCCGACAACGGACGGCGTCGCCGAAGGCAAACTGGAGAAGCTCGACTACCTCCGCGGCCATCCGGTGTACTTCCAGGTCGGCGAATTGACCGTCGGTCGGGAACACAGGCCGTCCGAGGAAAAGCTGCACGTCTACGACCACCTGTTCGGCCCGAAGCCGAAGCGCGTGCCGCCCGTGATCGAGATCGACCGGTCGGTCAAGCTGGGCGACGAGGTTGTGGTGAAGTACTACCGAATCGGCGAGGTGGACCACTACGAGCTACGCCCGGTCGGCGACCCGCCGGACGACGAATATGACTTGCGCTCGCTACCCCGGTTCCTGTTCTTCGGCGCCGGGGCGATGACGTTCGGGGTATTGTTGCTGCTCCGGCGGCGGGTGCGCGACTTGTCGGAACGGGCGATCACGCTCCTGCGGAGCCTCTTCGGCACGCGGTACACGCCGGAAAGCCTCGCCTGCGTGCCGGGAGACGGCCCGGTTGTCCTCCTGATCGAGACCACTGATCCGGACGCGCTGCGGGCGATCCGCGCTGCCGTGGACCGGTACGTGGCGGTCTTCGAGCCGAAGACGCCGGACGCGGACCTGGAGGCGGCCCGGGCGGTGTTGGATCGCGGGGATGTGGTCGGGGTGTTGACGGCGGCGCCCGCGGCCGTTGAGTTCGCCGACCTGCTGCGCGGATTGAAGATCACCGTCCGAACGGAAGGCAATCGCGTCTTCTTTTCAGAAGTGGCGAACGGCCTATCGCAGTGACTCCAGAATCCCCAGCCGCATCGCCCCGACGCTCGGCAGTAGCCCGCCGAGGCGGCCCATGATGATCGTGAACAGGATGCCCCCGGCCAAGACGTCCGTCCCGAACACCAGCTTCGTCACCACGGTCTTTCCGCTCCCCTGCCCGGCACTTACGTTCGTCGTTACTGTCAGCCCGCCCTGGGTCGCGGTGGCCGCCGCGTCCACGAGCACAATCAACAGCACCGCGATGAGCCCGCCGATCAGGGCGATCGCCAGCGACTCGAGCATGAACGAGACCAGGATCTGCCACCGCTTGTAGCCGACCACGCGCATGACGCCGATGTCCTTGATCCGCTGCGCGATGGCCGCGAACATCACCAGCATCACCCCAATGATCCCGCCCAGCGACATGATCAGGGCCACGACGGTCACCAGGTACATGAGCTGCGAGTTGGACTTGGCCAGGTCCTCGTAGTACCGGGTCTCGGACACGGCACGAACCCGGGGGTTGGTGAAGTTCTTCGTCAGGTGGTAGGCCATCGTCTCGGCCGACTGTTGGGCGCTGTCCTTTCCGTCGTCGGACACCCGAAGGACGACCGTCGTGAACGCCTGCTTGCCGAACGCCTTGGAGACGCGGGCGTTGGTGGCCCAGGTTTCGGAATCGAACGTCCGGCCGGCCGACTTCATCACCCCGGCCACCACCATCTTCGTGTCGCCGAGCATGAACGTGTCGCCGACGTCCAGTCGCTCGCGGCCGTAGTCGGCCCCGAACGCGGCCGCGGCCCCCTCGCCCAGGGCACATGGGACCGCGGTCGAGCCATCCGACAGCCGGACCGCGCCCTCCGAGCCGAATGGATCGCCCTTCAGGAGGGTGATGTCGTGCACCTTGAGGGCAACCTCCGCGTCCTCGATCCCCCGGAGCTGGACAAACCGCCGCGTCGGGCCACCCCCCGCCGGCTTCGCGATCTCCTGGTTGATGACGAAGTACGTCTCCTTGGAGCACCACCGGACCGGCTGCTGCCCCGGTTTGCCGGGGCTCGATTTCACGGTCAGCGGAGCGGCAAGTGGCCGCCCTTGCGGGTCGTCGGTGGCCGTCTCCAGGTCCAGCTTGCCGACGTCGCCGTAGCCCAGGTTGCTGAACAGCTCATCAGTCGCGCCCTCGGACAGGACGAAGACGTTCCCCGGGATGCCGGAACTGGCCGTAAGCCGGTTGACACTGTCCACGAACGAGGACATCAGGATGAGGAGCGCGACCACGACCGTGAAAGCGATCCCGGTCATGAGCGTGGTGATCCACCGGACCCGCAGGTTGCGGAAGTTGTAAGACAACGGCACCCGGCCGATGCCGAACAGCAAAAGGAAGTCGGTGGCGTACATGATCAGGAAGACGAACGGCCACCCCTGGACGAGGGCCCTCGGCAGCCGATCCGTGACCGTCGGACCGATGAGCTGCCTGGCCATTTCGCCGTAAACGGCACTGCTGAGCCCTGTCCAGGTCACCACCTGTGTCGCGAACGTGAGCAGTGCAAGGAATAGGGTCACGCCCGCGAGGAACGCGAACGCCCGGCGCAGGAATCGTTTCAGAAACGTGCGGGCCGGCGAGACCGTGTCCGTCAGGACCGCCTCCTCGGGCATCACGATCGGCAGGAACATGAGCAGCGACGCGAGCGGCAACAGGCCGAGGCCCATCAGACACAGGTACCCGGCGAGCCGGGCGATCAACGTCCGCAACCAGACCATGCCGCGGAACACCCGCAATCGCCGGGCGAACTCGTCGTACGGGGTCCGGACGAACAGCCCGGTCAGGTAGACCAGCCCGACTGAGTACATTCCCAGGACAATGGGCGGCTTGGGGATCAGGCTCAGCCAACCCGAGTCGGGCTCGATCACGTGCTTGTCGGCCAGGAACTGGACGAACGTCGGGAACAGACGCGCCCACGCGGCGAAGACGGCAATAGAGACAACGTAGAGAAAGAAAAAGATGACGCCCCCGAGAACCAATGCCACCCCCGAGCGAAGGAGCAGCTCAAACCCCCGGGCTTCGTCCGCCGGCCGGCCGATCAGCCACACCAGGACGCGATGACAGGTCCGCGGCAGGAGGCCCAGGAAGAACTGGGGAATGGCGGAGAGCAGTTCGAACCAAAAATCGGCGTCGGACGGCGCGGAGTCTCCGTCCCGGCGGGAGATTGTCCGCGCTTCCGTCACAGCCGACATGTGAATACCCTTCCAATTCTGCGGCCGAGTGGCTGCGAATTCCTCTAAGGCCACCCATGGACCGAACCGTTTAGCGGTGAAGCGAAGGTGAACCGGTTCACCTTCGCTTCACCGCTAAACGTCCTTATGTGACCCGGCTAAACACCTGCGACGCCTTGATCCCGTAGGCGCTGATCGATGGCAGGATCGACCCGATCAGGGCCGTCGTTCCGCCGATCAGCGGTCCCCACCAGAGGGAGTCCTCGGGGATGAAGAACTTGTTGAAGAACGCGATCCCAAGCGACAGCCCGCCCCGGGCGTTGACCATCGTGAACGCGGTCGCCGTCGCCATGAACCCGCTCAATAAGCCCACCAGGAGCGCCTCGCCGAGCACCAGGCCGAGGACCATCCACGGTCGGAACCCGAGCACCTTCAGGACGGCGATCTCCGTCTTGCGCTCGCGCACGCCGATCCCGATGACCAGCGACGCCACCAGCGTGGTAATCGCCAACAGGCCGATCGACAGCGGCCACTTCATGAACCACAACAACGTCTTCATCGGCGACAGGAACGTGGCGTACGCGGACGACTCGATCTCCATCTTGATGGCCGGGGAGAATTTGCCCGGGTCGTTGATCTTGGTAGACAGCGTCTCGAACGCCTGCGTGTTCGGCAGCCGGACCCAGATCAAGTTCATGCTCTTGTCCGCGAGGATGTGCTCCTTGCCGTTCCGCCCCTTGTACGCGTCGAGCTCGTTGTCCAGGTACTTGCGGTTCATCACCGCACTCTGCTCCCACCGACTGCCGCTCGGGAACTCGCCGATGATCTGGAAGTCGAACTCGATGTCCTTGTAGTTGAGGCTCGTCACCTTCATCCGGTCGCCGACGCGCTTGCCCATCTGGCGGAGCTTTTCGGCTCCGATTACCACCGACTTCGGCTCGGCGACCATGACCCGCGTCATCTGGTCGATCTTGTCCCGGTCCTCGGGCGAGAGTTCGTCCATACCAGGCATCATCTTGAGGACCTTCTCCGGCTCGGTGGCGAAGAAGAAGATCGAGTTCTGCGGTGTGCGCTTGGTCGGGTCGAGGGTGCCGCCGACGAAGGCCCAGGTCATGATGTTGTCGTCGATGTTGTCGGGGCGCTGCCCGGGCGGCAGCTCGGCGACGAGGGCCCTCACAGTCCCGAGGTGGCTCGGCTTCATCTGGCTCGGGATCTGGTACTTCTCGGTAATGATCCCCTTCAGGTTGGCGTCGTTTTGCGTGGTGATCTGGGCCAGGAACGCCAGGATCGACCAGATGCACGCGAGGACGAAGACGAGGACGAAGACGGCCAGGTAGGTAAGGGAGGTGCGCAGCAGCGCCCGGATGATGTTCCGCATCCCGAGGACGACGCCGCGGCGGCCGACGATGAACGCGGTCACGAACGTCAGCAGCGGGATCGGGCCGAGGATGAGGAGGAAGTACATCGCATACGCGCGCATCCCCTGGATTTGTCGTTCCTGCTTGGTCTTGCTTTCCCGGACGGCCCGGTCGAAATAGTCGTTGGCGTCCCGGAGCGTTTCCTTCGACACCTCGTGGGTGTAGCCGTCCGAATAGATGGAGCCGTCCCGGGCCGCGGCGATGTACTGTGCAACCTTGTCCATGACCGCGTCGGGCACGGGCGGTGACCCCATCGGCGGCTCCGGCGGGTTCTGGTACGGCGGGAATATCTTGGCGAACGGGTCCGGCGGCGGCTGCTGTTCGCGCTCCCAAAGCTC
>DATFWZ010000449.1:0-3899 GCA_035258765.1 Gemmataceae bacterium | reverse complement strand
GCGGCCTCGACCAGCTCTCCCGGGTCCTCGACCCCCGGCACGTAGGTGACGACCACGAACGCGGTCGCCGGGCTCTGGACGGACGCGGTCCAGCCGGGCCCGTCGGACTCGGTCTCGAGCTGCCAGTCGCCGGGGTAGCGGAAGCGAACGCCGTCGCGCTCGAACGTGTCCAGCATGGGAAGGCCCCACGGGGGAGCGGGGGCGATGCGCCCATCATATTCGGACAGGGTTGCGGTTGGGTCGATCAGGTCCGAAGATGCGATGAAGGGCCGCGTGGTGGAATGGCAGACACAGGGGACTTAAAATCCCCTGCCCCGTACGGGGCGTGTGGGTTCGAGTCCCACCGCGGCCAGTTGGACAGGATAGGTAAGGCGAGCGGAGCGGCGTCAGCCGCCCGATGGTGTGTGTACCCCGAAGGGGTTCGATCTCGCAGCCGGGGGTCGCGCAGCGCACCTCCGGTGAGTCGGGGCATCAACAACAGGGTCGAACCCCAACGGGGTTCCAGCACGTCGCCTCCCGCGCACGGGTGATAGAACCCCGTTGGGGTTCGACCCTGTTGAATTACCGCCAAGTGTTCGTGGGTTGGCCGCTGCGCGGCCAACCCCCGGCTCTGCGATGTAACGCCTTCGGCGTATGGCCATCATCGGGCGGCTGACGCCGCTCCGCTCGCCGTTCGGTCCACTTGAGTGAATCACCCGCGATCAACCCCGCACCAATTCCGACCAAAGAACCTGTACCGATTGTGCCGATAATTCCGGCACCGTGACCGGTCGCCGCGCCTCCCGTCCGCTCCCGCACGCGGCGCTCGTCGCCGCCATCGCGTTCATTGCCCCGGCCCGCGCTCAGGACGCCCTGTCCACTACCGACCGATCGGTCGAGGATCGCGTCCGCGAACTCGAGGAGGCCGTCCGTCGGCTCGAAGAGGCCAAGGTCCCACCGGTCGCCGAGAACTCACCAATTCTGGCCGGCTGGGACAACGGTTTCTTCCTGCGATCCGCGGACGGGCTGCACCAGCTCCGGATCACCGGGCAGATCCAGGCCGACTACCGCGGCTACCTGAACGACGTGGACACCACGGACCTCCCGACCTTCCTCATCCGCCGGGCCCGGCTCGGCATCGAGGCGGCCGTCTGGCGGTATTATGACTTCCGCCTCCTGCCCGACTTCGGCCAGGGGCAATCGCGCATCCAGGACGCGTACCTGAACGTCCATTACTGGGACGAAATCCAGTTCGAGTCCGGGAAGTTCAAGCAGCCGTTCAGTTACGAGCAACTGATCCAGGACCGGTTCGTGCCGACACTGGAGCGGTCGCTTATCGACCAGCTCGTCCCGGCGCGCGATGTCGGACTCATGGTCCACGGGCAAAAGCTGCTCGGCGACCGCCTCGACTATGGCCTGTCCGTGTACGGCGGGGTGATCAACGGCGATCAGGACAACGACCGGAACAAGGAGGCGGCCGGGCGCGTGGCCGTGCGGCCGCTCCGCGAACTCGGCGTCGAATGGCTGGAGCCCGTGCAGCTCGGGATCGCCGGGACGATCGGCAGCGATGAGGGGAACCTTTCGCCAAACATCCTGCGGACGCCGTCCGGCGTCCCGTGGCTGGTGTTCGCGCCCGGCGTCCGGCCGGACGGCCGCCGCGCCCGCTGCAGCCCGGAGTTCGTCTACGTGCTCGGCCCGGTGGCGGTCGCGGTCCAGTACTACTGGGAGGACCAGGAATTGCGGGCACTGGCGACCCGCAGCGCGCCGTCGGCCCTCGTGGACGTCAACTATACCGGGTGGTACGTCCTGGCGACGCTCCTGTTGACGGGCGAGCGGCGGACGTCGCTCAGCCAGGCGATCGACCCGCTCGTGCCGTTCGACCTGACCGGGGGCTGTTACGGCCCGGGCGCGTGGGAGTTGGTGGGCCGCGTTTCGCAGTTGCAACTCGATTCAGATGACATGCCCGGGTTCGCCCGGCTGATCGACCCCGCCCGGTCGGCCACGCGGGCGACCGAGTTTACGTTTGGGTTCAACTGGTACTTGAACCGCTGGGTGCGGGTGCAGTTCAACTGGGAGTATTCGCGGTTCAGCAACCCGGTGCGCGTGGGCACCACCGCGCGGGACCGGCTGGACCACGAGAACGCGGTGATGACGCGGTTTCAGGTGATTTTCTGAGACTCCGCGGCTTTCCTCCCCTCTCTCCGCTTCGGAGAGGGGGGCCGGGGGGGAGAGGTCTGGGGCCGCGGTGCCGAAGACCTCTCCCCCCTAACCCCCATCCCCGAAACGGGGAGGGGGGAACCGTCCCGTCGCTACCTCATCAATCCGCTCCCACAGCCGCGGCGGCAGTCGCGATCGCTCGACGCGCTCGAACCGACCGGCCCGGTCGCCGATGAACGCTACCTGGTTCATCCCCTCGATCGTGTTGGCCACGATCAGGTCCGCGTCCGACCGGGCCCGCGACCGCTCGGCGATCGCCTGCAGCTCCGCGTCCGACGTCCGCACCTCCAGCTTGAACTTCACAAATGTCCCGCGGAACCCCCAGGGGTGACGCACCGAGTCCGCGAGTTTGGGGGTCGGGGTCAGGCGCAGCCAAAGCTCCGGGTGATGACTCTTCACCTTCCCGGCGGCCGCGTCGGCGAGGCGGGCGTCGCCGGTCCACTTGCCGGCGGCCGCGTCGAACGTCGTCCCGGCAGTCGCGGCGTACACGCCCGCCAATTGATAGTCGCTGACGGCCGCCGCGTGAATCAAAACGTCGTACCGGCCGCCCGAGACGACTTCCGTCATCAATTGCCGCAGGTCGTCGAATGTGCGATACGGATGGACACTCCAGTTGCCGCCAACTTGATCGAAGCTGGGGGCCAGGTCGCGAACGACCCCCGGGTGCGACGTCAGGAGCGTGATGGAATGTCCGCGGCGGTGGCCCTCGAGGGCGAGCTGGGTGCCGGTCCGCCCGGTGAACACGTTGGTAATACACCGGACCTTGTCGATCGGCGTCTGCGTGTTCCCGGCGGTGACCAATACATTCATCGCGCAACTCCGGGGGAGGGCGGATTGTAGTCTGTATTACAGACGTCCAACTACTTCGCGTGCCGGGCCGGTGCCTGGAACCCCTCTCCCCCGAAGCGGGGGGCGAGGGAGAAAAACCGCACCGCCCGACGGAGACCTCCCATGACCGCGAACCGAGTGGCCCTGGTGACCGGGAGCGGCAAGCGCCGCGTCGGGTCGGCAGTCGCCGATGCACTCGCCCGACGCGGGTACGCCATCGCCGTCCATTACCGAACCTCCGCCGTTGAGGCGGACGAGACGGTGGCCGCCCTGCGAAGTCTCGGCGTCGAGGCCGAGGGCTTCGCGGCCGACCTGACTGACGAGCAGGCCGTACGGGCCATGGTCCAGGCGGTCCTCGCCCGGTTCGGGCGGATCGACGTGCTGGTCAACGCGGCCGCGGTGTGGAAGCGCAAGCCGCTCGAAGAAGTGACGGCCGCGGACGTCCGGCTGCACTTCGAGACCAACGCCCTGGGCACGTTCCTGTGTTGCCAGCATGCCGGGCTCGCGATGGCCAAGCAGCCGGAGGGCGGGGTGATCGTCAACATCGGCGACTGGGCGGTAGTCCGGCCGTACTTGAACTACGCCGCGTACTTCCCGTCAAAAGGAGCGGTGACCACGATGACCCGCAGCCTCGCGGTCGAGCTGGCGCAACGGAACCCGCGCGTGCGGGTCAACTGCATTCTGCCCGGGCCGGTGATGCTCCCGCCGGACCTGCCGGAGGCGGAGCGGCGGCAGTCGATCAACGCGACGCTGGTGAAGCATGAGGGCAGCCCGTTGAACATTGCCCAGGCGGTGCTGGCGTTCGTGGACAACGACTTCGTGACGGGCGTCTGCCTGCCCGTGGACGGCGGGCGGACGGTGTACGCGCCGGAGGG
>DATFWZ010000448.1:0-5267 GCA_035258765.1 Gemmataceae bacterium | reverse complement strand
TCCTGCTTCTCCTCGTCCCGCGGGTAGAGGCGAACGGCCCGGGCGCGCAGGGCATCGACCAGCAGACAATCGCTCCGGCCCGTCCGCGTGGCGAAGAGGGCCTCCCAGGCCCGGTTGTCGTTCTCCAGGCAGCCGCAGCAGAGGTACCAGTCGAGGGCGTAGAGCTGGTCGAGGTACGCGGCCCAATTGAGCCCGGGGGTCACCTTGGCGGCGAAGAGCTCGAAGGTGCGGCTGAGGTGCTCGCGGAAGCGGTCGACGGGCAGGACCACGCCCGGCAGCTGCAGCCGGCAGTAGTGGTAGAGCAGGGCGGATCGCGCGGCGGGCGGGGCCGGGGGTTCGGACATGAATCGGTCCCGGGAGGCCGCCGCCCCGTCCGCCGGTGGGAGGGCGCGAGGCCGCGGGCGGCCTCGGCGGGGTCGTCAGGAGCGCGGCACGAACAGGATCACTTCGACCCGGGAGGCCGGCAGCGGATCCTTCTCCACTACCGGCGACGGGTCGAAGCCGTGGCCGACCGGCGTCACTTTGCGCCGGGTGACGTATCCCATCTTATGCACGCCCCGGTCCCGGAAAAACTCCGTGATCGTCTCCGCCTGTTTCTTGGTGAGCGTCCGGGCGGCGGCCGCGGTCAGGTCCTTCGATTTCGGGTCCGCGAACACAGCCGTCACCACCTCCGAGTTCTTCTGCCTTTGCCCGCACAACCAGGCCGCGCACTCGCCCAGCTTCGCCTTCCCGGTGTCGGTCAACGTGGACGTGCCCGGGAGGAAGAGCTCGTCGGGCCCGTAGATGACTCGGTCCTTCTCACAGTCCGGGCGGACCAGGGCGGATACGTGGTCCTCGACGTAGCTCCGGATGATGGGCATGCCCTTGATGGCCTCCGCGTCCTGCTTGATGGCGGCGACCGCCTCCTCACCGCTCCGGACGAAGGTCTTGAGCCCGCCCAGCTCGGCCCGCACCGCTTCGACGCTCTCGTTCACGCCCTGTAGGGTCTTCTGGGCGTCGCCGCGAAGGGCCGTCGTGGTCTCGTCGAGGTTCTTGACTAGCTTCTTGGTGTCCGCGGACGCGGCCTTCAGGTCGTTGTAAATCTCGTCGTCCTTGAGCAGCTTCGGGAGGGTCCCCTTGCCGTCCTGGACATCCTTGAGCACCGCATCGACCCGCGTGGCGACGGAGTCGAGCTTGACTGCGACCTGCGTCAAGTCGGGAGTCGGCTTCGACTGGATCACCGGTTCGGCGAGCGGACCGGCCGCGGCGGTGCCCGGCTTGATGTCCACGACGCTCACGCCGAGGATGCCCTTGGTTTGGACCCCGGCAGTGGCGTCGGCGTAGAGCCGGTCGCGGAACTTGCCGTCGAGCTTGACGCGGATGCGGACGCCGTCGTCCGCGTAGTCGACGCCGACGACCTGGCCCGCCTCGATCCCGCGGACGCGGACCGGCGTGCCAGGCTCCACGTCCGGCGCCTCGGCGGCCAGGACCGTGAGTTCACAGCTGTCCGACCACTTGCCGGACTTACCGGCGACCCGGAAGAGGCCCCAGACGCCCACGGACAGGCAAATCACCACGACCATGCCGAGGATAGCGGATTGCGATCGCGTCAGGGTGCGAGTCACGGTGAGTCTCCGGGCGGTGGCGACGCGGGTGCGACACGCGATTATACGGCACCCGACCTTGCCCCCGTCGGAAGGTACTTCGCCCGCGGGCAGCCGGGATGGCCAAAAAAGGTGGGCGTCGGGTTGGAGTCCCGGCTTTAGCCGGTCGTCAGCCCCGAGATCGCCTGAAGCCGGGACTCAAACCACGACGGCCTACAAAAAGAAGCCACCCGCCTGGGGGCGGGTGGCCGGGAAAGGGATTCGGGGGAGGAACTCAGACAGGGGTTAGAAAGGTGACGAACGACGCGTCCCGGTCGGGGGAGACCGTCGGGTCGGCTGGGGGAAGCCGGAGCCCGAGACGTCGTCCGGTGTCGCCAAGTCGTTCCGGGGGAGGAGGTCGGCTCGGCGCCCTCGCGATCAACCTGGGGGAGGGTAACCGCGAGACGGGAGGGAAGAATGCAGGGGGCGTGCCAAACCTATTGGCGGCGGTCGAATGCTGGCTGCAAGTACTTCGTCGATATGAGAATAAGCAAACCGGCCCGGGAACGGAAATGGACCGTTCCCGAGCCGGATTTGTAAGTTCGACAAGGCGGCTGTAAGACGTGCCGGGTTATCCGACCAGCGCCCCGGCCGCGTACCTGGGCTTCTCCGGCTTCGGCGGCACCGGGATGCCGAGGCGTTCCAGGGCGTTGAGCGACTCGAACTCGACACCGATCACGTGGCCAATGTCCACGATCAGGAGGATCTGCTGATCGACGTCCTCGCCCGTGTTTGTTTTCACGCGATTCCGCTGGACGACGAGCAGGGCGTTGAGGTCCGGCTGGTAGCAGACGTTATCGGCCGTGACGCGGCCGCTGGTGATCCGCGGGGCAAACGACTTGATCCCCCCCGCCACGATGCTGTCCAGGCCCATCGTCTTCACGGACGTGTTCGAGTCCACCAGGACAATACAGGCCCCCTGCCACGACGGGGAAGGGCCGAAGAGTTTCTTCAGCAGGCTGGAATCCATGATCGTCTCTCCGGTCACGGGCGGGGTTGTGCGACGGGTCGGGCGACCGTGCGACGCGAGGATAGGCCGCCTAGAATGTCGGTTGGCGGTCAATTAACCCTAGAACACAATTTCGGCAAAAGGACTGGCGATGGCGTTCGTGACGGTGGCCCGGGTCTCCGACCTCATCCCGGGCAAGGGCGTATGTGTCGAGGCGAGCGGGAGGAAGTTCGCCCTGTTCCTGTCAGACGGAAAGTATTACGCCATTGACGAGTTTTGCACCCACCGGAACGCCCCGCTCCACGAGGGGGTGTGCTACGGGGCGCAAGTAATGTGCCCGTGGCACAACTCGCTTTTTGACCTGGCAACCGGGGCCGTGCGGAATCCCCCGGCGAAGATGGGTATCCGAGCTTACCCGGTCCAGATCGTTGGCGATGATGTGCAAGTCGATGTCTGACCGCCGAGATTGACCCCCGATGAAGGAAAACAGCCGCCGGGCGGCGTGAGCCGGCCTCGGCGGCGTCTCCCCCTTCCCTTAGCCCGTCCTTCGCGACAGCTGGTTGCGTGTCAATCAGTTGCGCCGTCGCCGGTTGCCAGCAACGGGCGCGGCTATACTGACCGATCGCAAAAAGAAAAAGGCGACTTCCGCACTCCCGCGCGGACGGAGTTGCCGAACGATCGGCTGGGCGTCAAGATGATCGAATACCATTCGCGCAGGTGACCGCGTGGCCCTCCTCCCCGACCTGTATCACGTCCGCCAGACGACCCCGCAACCGACCGTCCCGGACGTGGCCGTCGAGGTGCGCCGCGAGTGGCTCAACTCGCGGATCGCCACGCGGATCAAGCCGGGGGACCGGATCGCGGTCGGCTGCGGCTCGCGGGGCATCCAGAACATCGGCCTGATCGTCAAGACGACGATCGAGTCCCTCCGCGAGTTGGGGGGCAAGCCCTTCGTCGTCGCCGCGATGGGCTCACACGGCGGCGCAACCGCTGAGGGCCAGCGGGAGCTTCTCGCGAGCTACCACATCGACGAGGAACACCTCGGCGTCCCGGTCAAGACCGACATGGAGTCCATGCAAATCGGGGTCAATTCCTGGGGCGACCCGGTGTGGTGGGATCGAAACGCCCTGGCCGCCGACGGCGTCGTGACTGTTTCGCGGATCAAGCCGCACACCGACTTTCGCGGCAAGTACGAGTCCGGCATCGTCAAGATGACCGTGATCGGCCTCGGCAAGCGCGAGGGGGCCTCACAGCATCACCGTTGGGGCTGGAGAGGCCTGCAGCAGATGATGGTCGAATCGGCCAAGGTGATCTTCGAGAAGACGCGGTTCCTCGGCGGACTGGCCATCCTTGAAAACGCAAACGAGGAGACCGCCGAACTTCGCGCCATCGATCGCTACGAGCTTCTCGACGTCGAGCCCGGCCTCCTCACCCGGGCCCGCGACCTCATGGGCAAGATCCCGTTCGAAGAGCTGGACGTCCTGGTCGTCGGCGAGATCGGCAAGAACTACTCCGGGGCCGGGATGGACCCGAACGTCGTCGGCCGGCTCTTGATCGAGGCAGCCCCCGAGCTGGAAACGAACAAGCCGAAGATCACCCGCATCTGCTGCCTCGACCTCTCGCCGGAGAGCCACGGCAACGGAACGGGCGTCGGCATCGCGGATCTGACCACGGACAAGCTGCTTGCCGGGATCGACCAGACCCCGTTCCGCATGAACAACCTGACCGCCCGGTTCCTGTGGCGATCGAAGCTGCCGATCGCATTCCCGACCGACCGCGAGTGCATCGAGCAGGCGATCGAAACGTGCTGGCAGCCGATCCCGGAGAAGCTCCGGTTCGCCATGATTCCGAATACTCTGGAGGTAGCCGAACTCTGGGTCTCGCGGGCGCTCGTTGACGTGGCCGCCCTGAAGCCCGGGCTCGCCGTTTCGCGCGACCCCCGTCCGATCCCCTTCGACGCGGGCGGAACCCTCTTGCAAGAGAAGCTCTTCCCCCACTCGGTGCGCTCCCGCCGGGGTCGTCAGTGAACCTCGCCTGAGGCCCGGGCGTAAAACCTGTTACCCGCCCCGCTTGCCGGTCTTGCCCCGCCGGCCTAATCCTTACACTCGCCCCCGGATGCTTGTGCCGCCCGCGCACAGCGTTACGGCGGGCGACTCGCCCGGTCTCGTCGGCGACCCGAAGCGATCCACTCCCATGATCTGCGTCGAAAACCTGACCAAGTATTACGGCGACTACGCGGCCGTCCGCGATGTCACTTTCGAGGTCGATAAGGGACAGGTGGTCGGCTTCCTCGGTCCCAACGGGGCCGGCAAGTCCACGACCATGCGGATTCTGACCGGCTACCTGACCGCGACCGCCGGCCGTGCCACCATCGACGGCAAGGACGTGTTCTGGGACGCGATCGCGGCCCGTCGGCGCATCGGCTACCTGCCCGAGAACTGCCCGCTCTACACGGAGATGCGGGTTGAGGAATACCTGCGCTTCCGCGGCGGGCTGAAGGGGCTGTCGGGCGGCGACACCCGCCGCCGGCTCGGCTACGTCCTCGACCGCTGCTGGCTTCGCGACGTCCGCCGGCAACTGATCGGGACGCTGTCCAAGGGCTACCGCCAGCGGGTCGGCCTGGCCGACGCCCTGATTTCCAACCCCCCGGTCCTGATCCTCGACGAGCCGACCATCGGTCTCGATCCGACGCAGAT
>DATFWZ010000447.1:0-2047 GCA_035258765.1 Gemmataceae bacterium | reverse complement strand
CGGGTGAGCGTCCGACGCGGCCGATCGCACACACCGAGCCGACTGGAGTGCCGCGGCATCCCGACTGCGTGCGGATCTGGAAGCGGCTGCACAAGCACTGCGACGAGCTGTTCACCTCCCTGGATGACCCGGCGGTGCCGGCGGACAACGACGGCACCGAGCGGGACAACCGCTTCCAGATCCGCACGCAGTCGGGATGCCGCGACCGGGTCGTGAGCATCAGGTCGTCGAACCGATCGATCAGCCGCCGGTAGGCCTCGTCGAAGGTCGCTTCGCAGTCTGGCGGCGGCGCGGAGCGACGGCGGCACACACCGAGCCGACTCGAGTGCCGGGGCGTTCGCCCGGCTCAAGAGCGCGATCGTCACCGGCATGAAGAACCGGGTTCGGTCCATCCGGTATGGGTTCGAAGTGGTCCGTGCCCAGCTCCGAGGCGAGCGCCTGCCCCTTCCTTTGGCTGCGACCCCGGATACCAGCTAACCGCGGGCCGGCATCAACCGGCCCCAGCCCGGGCACCCTGTCCACCCTCACGTCCTGGGCTTCGACGGCACGCACGCGGCCCTCAACAGGTTCGACATATTTAGATACAAAGAATATATGGATGCGAAGCGATGCGGAGTAATCGATCCCCGAGGCCGGCCGACGCGATCTAACGGGTCCGTGAGGCCGGTCGAGGACCTCGTGTCGTGGCGGCGCATCCGCTGCCACTCACATCTCCGGGCGATTCGGGCGATCACTCAGGGACGTCGTCGCGAGATGGGCGCCCCGACGCCTCGGGCTTTCGAGTGACACCCCCCGAAGAAGAGTAGCGGATTTTTGGCGTCCGACCCGCCAACAAGGTGCCGGCCATTCGCCTCGGCGGCCAAGCATTTGCGTCCTCCTATCTCGGGATACCCCATCCGGCCCAAGCTCCCGCTCACCGACCGCCGTCAGTTACTGGCCGCGCGCGGCGATCCGGATCGGGGACCTCGGATCAACCCGACGACGAGAACTCATAAGGGGTCGTGGAATAAGTCCCGTCGGGGTAGCAGTAGCAATTGACTGATGGGTTGTCCGGGCATGGATACATCGGCTCAGTCGTCGGGTCCCTCGGGGACGCGCCGATCGGGTCCGAGATACTCGCACCGACCAGGCTGTAGGAAATCGACGGCAGCGCGGCGCCGCCGGGATTCACGACCGAGAATCGCACGCTGTACTGGCCCGGCATTAAGAGGACGCTGGCCCCGCTGACGGTTTCCCCGACTGATCCGGCCAGGGTGAACACGAGCTGGCCGGTACTATCGTAGATCTGCAGGAGTACCTGGACGCCGTTTGCCGTCCCGGCTGCACTGGTGGACAACACGAACTGGAACAGTTGGGTCTGGGCGACATACAAGGAATACTCGGCCTGGGGGTCAGATTGCCCGAGCGTGCCACTGACGAACGTCTGAACCTGGGCGGGCACACCGTTGAAGTCGGCCACCAGGGCGTAGTTGCCGACGGCGGCGGCCGGCGGCGGAGCGGCCGAGACCCGGAGGTAATAGGTCGCCCCGGGAGTCAGGCCGGTCGCCTGGACGAGATAGGTGCCGTTGCCGTTGAGCAAGACCTGGGTGGGCACGGGATTGGCGTGGGCATCATAGAACGCGACGATGGGCACGATCCCGTTGACCGGCATCGCGGTCATGCTCACGGTCAAGACGTCGGACTGGCCGGCGGGGGCCTGCGGGGCCTGGATCCGGTAGTACTCCGCACCGAAGAGGCCGGTGAGGCTCGCCACCGCGTCATAGTGGCTATTCGCCGGAAAACCGGATTGGGTCTGGAGCGGCTCGGCCGTCAGGAACGTGTCGTTGGTCTGCAGGTTGCTGTTGAAGAGCACGCCCAGCGGATTGCTGAGGAGCCCCGCGAGATCTCCGGCGCCGAGGGAGTCGTACGGCCCGCGAAGGATGGCGGGCAAGGTGGATGGGTTCACGAGCGAAAGTCCGTCGAACGTGACCGACAGGGCGTAGCGACCCATTCCGAAGACGCCCTGCGCGGGGCTGTCCACCTGGATGTAATACCGCTTCAACGGATT
>DATFWZ010000446.1:0-14112 GCA_035258765.1 Gemmataceae bacterium | reverse complement strand
GGAGTCAGACGTGATGACGACCGTCTCGCCCGTCGCGCGAATGGACTTGATGGATAGGTCGCCGTCGCCCGCGGTCGCGTCCTTTTTGGCATCCGGCGGCGGGGCGGGCTTCGGTGGGAGGCCGTCTTTCGGTGGTGCGGGCGGCGGCTTGCGAACAAATTGCACGTCGAGAACTTCGCAATCGAGCATGTCCTGCCCGACGGTCCGGCCCGCCCGGGTGACCGTGACGTGCTGGTCCTCGACCAGTCCCGGCCGGGGCACCGCCGGCCGCTCGAAGTGGGCCAGCTCGCGGGCTGGATCGTAGCGGAACGGCCCGTTCGTGCGAACCTGTAGCAGCCGTTTCTCGGGCGCCGCGGCGTCCTTCTTCGCGTCGGCGGGTTTCTTCTTGGGAGCCGCCGGATCACTGCCGGGGGCGACGAACGACGCGCTCGCGTCCGTCCACAGGTTCACCTCGACGCTGTTGTCGAGCTCGACCAGGTCAACGCCCGTGAGGCCCGGCTTGTCCTTTCGCGGGATCGGCAGCCGCGGATCCGTATCCTTTGGCGGCTGCTTCTTGGCCTTGTCCTCCGGCGTGAGGAAGACGCGGAGGCCGACGCCGGTCATGGTCGGCAGCCGGGCCGCGGTGTGGTCGGGCACGGCGAGGGCCGTGTTCAAGTGGTCGGTGATCTCGACGGGCGTGAAGGTGTAGATGTTTGGCTGCCCAGGGCGCGGCAGGTCCTCGTAGTACAACGGGCCGGACGTGATCATCCGGATGTCGTCGTTTGGGTCAACGGTCCGGCGGTTGTTCACCATCAGGAGCCGGCCTTTGCGGTTGTCGCCGGGGAACCCGGACTCCGGGTTCGCGTGCAGCTCCGCGGCGACGAGCTTTCGGCCGTCGAGGTCGCCCATTGCCCGGATCGGGCGGTCGAACTTGAGGTAGGCCACGTCCGCGTAGAGCGTGTTGATCTCGGGGACCCCATCGGGCCCGCGCTTGTCACCGAACATCGCCACGCTGAGCGGGGCGAACTCGACCCAGCCAGCGCGCGGGTCGCCGGTCGGGATGATGCGGAACGCGTAGGCCGCGACGAGTACGCCCTTGGACTTCAAGTCGAGCTTGATCGGGTAGCGCAGCTCATTGCACCCCGGGCCGAAGGCGAGCTCCATCCTCCGGTCCAGGGAATTGGCGGACGGCGGGGGAGCCGGCGGCCGCGGGCCGTCCGACCCCAGGAAGTGCGCGGGCAGGGGCGGCAGCCCGTCGAAGCTGCCGAGCATGCGCGTGTAACCCATGAATAGCGAGGCGAACCCCAGGAGGCCGACGAGAGTGAGGAAGATGCGGCGCGGGGTCCACATATCGAGCCTCGACATTGGGTGGGGACGGGCGTCTCGCTTAACGGAATCGTCAACCCGGCGGGAACGGGTGCGCCCGCAGCGGGTCAACGGCCGCGTTCCACGTGCCCTGGCCGCGCATCAGCCACTCGATCGCCTCGCGGACGGCGCCTTGGCCGCCGGGCAGCGTCGTCACGAAATCGGCCGCCGCCTTCAACTCGGCGACCGCATCGGCGACGGCCACGGCCAGCCCGCACGCGAGCAGGACGGGGAAGTCGGGCAGGTCGTCGCCGACAGCGCACACCTGATCTGGCTGCAAGCCCGACTCTTGAAGGATACGCCGGAGGGCCGGAAGTTTCTCGCCCGCCCCCTGGACGACGAGGTCAATCCCGAGCTCGCCCGCCCGGCGGGTGACGGTTGGGGAGGTTCGCCCGGACAGTATGGCCGCGCGCTTTCCGGACCGCCGCCAGAGCTTCAGCCCCGATCCGTCGCGGACGTGAAACGCTTTGACCTCTTCGCCCGAGTCCGTGTAGATGATCCGGCCGTCAGTCAGGACCCCGTCCACGTCCAGGAGCAACAGCTCGATGCGGGCAAAGCGCTCGGGGGTGACCTGCGGCATCGGTCCCTCACGCGCTAATCCGAACCGCGGGCGGCGCGGTCGCCGGCTCCGCGGCCGCGTCGGCTCCGAGCAGGTCGGTGATGTCGAGCAGGCCGACCGGGCGACCGTCGGCGTCGATGACGGGCAGCTCGCTGATCTTGCGGGCCCGCATCAGGGTCACCGCGTCCTGCATTCGAGCCCCGAGACCGATCGTCAGCGGGGTCTTCGTCATCACGGCCGCGATCGGGGCATCGAACCGGTCGTCGGCTCGGCACTCGAACAGGCGGGCCAGGTCGCTGTCGGTGAAGAGCCCGGCGAGCTTGCCGTCCGCGTCCACCAGCATC
This sequence comes from Gemmataceae bacterium, assembly GCA_035258765.1. GTDB lineage: Bacteria > Planctomycetota > Planctomycetia > Gemmatales > Gemmataceae > SIAJ01. The sequence continues at coordinate 11,865 of DATFWZ010000446.1, read as the reverse complement.
ACGGCGCCGGTCCGGCGGCCGGTATGCCGGGCCTTGGCGAAGACGTCGCGGACGGTGTCCGTCGCCTTCGCCACGCGCAGCTCGGCTCCCCGGCGCATGTGCTCCTCGACCGGCGACAGCCGAAACCCGAGGCTACCCCCCGGGTGGTACCGGGCGAACTCCACGTCCGTGAACTCGCGCAGGTCGCACAACGTCCGAGCCAGGGCGTGGCCGATCGATAGCGCGACAACCGTGCTCGTGCTCGGGGCCAGGTTGAAGAGCGACTCCGCGACCGTCCCATACGCGACCGCGGCGTCCGACTGGACGGCCAGGGTGCTCGCCTTGTTCCCGGTGATCGCGATTACCGCACCGGCCATCTGCTTGAGCGGCTTGAGCAGGCGGATGATCTCCTCACTCTCGCCGCTGTTGGAGATGACGATCACCGCGTCATTGGCGTGGACCATTCCCAGGTCGCCGTGGACGGCCCGGGTGGCGTCGAGGAGGTAGGCCCGCGTGCCGGTGGAATTGAATGTGCCGACCAGCTTCAGGGCGATGTCCGCCGACTTGCCGACGCCGGACACGCCGACGCGACCGTCCGTCTGGCAGCACCGCCACAAGACTTCGGTCGCGCGCGTGAACGACTCGTCCAGGTGGTCGGCCACGTCGCGCAATGCTTCGGCCTCGTGCCGAAGCAGATCGCGGGCCCGGTCGAGCTGGGTCATCGCGTCGATCTCGCGGGCGGGCATTGCGGCGCCCATGCGGGGGCGGATTCATCCTGTAAGCTCATCGGTTCCGCCGGAAACGTCAAGGCCAAGGCTCCCGGCGCGCTGGCAGACCGGGCGGTTTAGCGCGTGACGGCCGGTCCCAGGACGACGACAATGCCCGCAATCGCAAATCCCGGAGTCTCTCGCGATGTTCGTATCCCGCCTCGCTTTCGCCGCCGGCCTCGTTGCCCTGTTCGTCCCGGCCCTCCTGGGCGAGGAAAAGCCCGCGTACAGCGTCCTCGCGGCCGACAAGGGCCACGTCGCGATCGTGAACGCGAAGGGCGATATCGAGTGGGAGTTGCCGACGAAGGCCGAGGTCCACGACCTGGCCTTGCTTGCGAACGGCAACATCCTCTTCCCCACCGGGCCGACCACGATTGTCGAAATGACGCGGGAAAAGAGAGTGGTCTGGCAATACGAGGCCAAGCCGAAGGCGGGATACACCGGGCGGATCGAGATTCACGCGTTCCAGCGACTCGACAGCGGCCGGACGATGGTCGCGGAGTCCGGGAATGCCCGGATCGTCGAAGTGGACGTGGACGCAAAGGTTGTCTACGAGCTGCCGCTCACGATCGACAAGCCGAACCCGCACCGCGACACGCGGATGGCCCGAAAATTGGAGTCGGGCAACTACCTGGTCTGCCACGAAGGCGACGGCAAGATTCGCGAGTACGATTCGACGGGCAAAGTCGTCTGGACGTATGTGCTCGACCTGGGCGGTCGGCCGCGAGCGCCCGGGCACGGCCCGGACGGGCACGGCACCGAGGTGTTTGGCGCCGTCCGGTTGTCGAACGGCAATACCCTCATCGCGACGGGCAACGGGAATCGCGTGATCGAGGTAACCCCGGAAGGCAAGACGGTGTGGGAGCTGAAGCAGGACGAGCTGCCCGGGATCAAGCTGGCCTGGGTCACCACGCTTCAGGTGCTCGAGAACGGCAATGTGATCGTGGGTAACTGTCACGCCGGACCGGACAATCCGCAGCTGTTCGAGGTGACCCGGGACAAGAAGGTGGTGTGGACATTCAATAATTTCAAAACGTTTGGTAACGGGCTGGCCGCGGCCCAGGTGCTTGGGATTCGCGGGAAAGTCATCCGGTGACCCGGTCGCATTTCGCGCTGATCGTGGTGTTTGTCCTGCTGGCCGTACTCATGCTCACGGTCCGGCCGGTGGAGAAGGGTGGATCGTCGATCGAAGTCGTTCAGCCGGATGACCCACCTCCGCGGGGCTACGTCTGCTACCGGGCGAAGTCCCCCATCGTGATCGATGGCAACGTTGACGACACCGCGTGGGCGGACGCGCCGTGGAGCGAGCCGTTCCGCGACATTGAAGGCCCGGCGAAGCCGGACCCGCCGTTGCGGACGCGGATGAAGATGCTGTGGGATGACCGCGGGCTCTACATCGCGGCCGAGCTCGAGGAGCCGCACGTCTGGGCCACGCTCAAGGAGCACGACTCGGTCATCTTCCATGACAACGACTTCGAAGTCTTCCTCGACCCGGACGCGGACAGCCACCTGTACGGCGAATTGGAGCTCAACGCCCTGAATACGGCCTGGGACCTGCTCTTGCCGAAGCCGTACAAGGACGGCGGCCGGGCCGTGGACGCCTGGGAGATTACCGGGTTGAAGACCGCGGTCCACGTTGATGGGACGATCAACAACCCGGCCGACACGGATCGCGGCTGGAGCGTCGAGATTTTCTGGCCGTGGAAGAGTCTCAAGGAGCTGGCGACGTGCCCGGTCCCGCCGCGAAATGGGGACCAGTGGCGGATCAACTTCTCGCGGGTGGAATGGGACATCGAGGTCGCCGGCGGGACCTACCGAAAGGTCCCCAATCGCCCGGAGCACAACTGGGTGTGGTCGCCGCAAGGGGTGATCGACATGCACCGCCCTGAGCGATGGGGGATCCTTCAATTCAGCACGGATCCCCCGGGGACAACGGAAATTCGCCCGGACCCGGCCCAGCCCGCCCGGGATTATCTGCATCGCATCTACTACGCCCAGCGCGAGTATCGCAAGCAGCACCACGCGTATGCGCCGTGGCTGGCCGGCGTTGGCCCGGCGCCGCGAGCCGGTCTGACCAATCCGCGGCTGCAGACGACCGCGCACGGGTTCGAGGCCAGTATCGAGCTAATGCGCCCCGACGGAGGTCACGAGCGGTGGCGGATCGACCAGGACGCGCGGATTCGGAAAGGCGAGTAGAAACAATTCTTTCCCCCCGCTGGAGTCCCGGCTTTAGCCGGATTCGGTCCCCGACCGGCTAAAGCCGGGACTCCAACGGGGGGTTCGAAGGTGACACAAGCCTAGAATGAAGCTAGCCCCCAAGTGCCCACTTCTGAGTTCGCCATGTCATCCGAATCGAGCCCCGCGCCGTCCGGTAATACCGAAGTCGCCACCCTGGCGGGCGGGTGCTTCTGGTGCCTCGAGGCCGTGTACGAACAGCTGAAGGGGGTGCTCAAGGTCGAATCCGGGTACGCGGGCGGCAGCGCCCCACTACCAAACTATCGCGACGTTTGCTCGGGCACGACGGGCCACGCCGAGGTCGTGCGGGTGACGTTTGACCCGTCCGTGGTCTCGTATGCCGACATTCTCGACGTCTTTTTCTCGATCCACGACCCGACGACCTTGAACCGCCAGGGCAACGACGTCGGGATGCAATACCGCTCGGCGATCTTCCACCACTCGCCGGAACAGAAGCGGCTGGCCGAGGAGAAGATCGCCGAACTCAGCCGCGAGCGGCTGTTCGACCGGCCAATCGTGACCGAGGTAGCCCCGGCCGGCGAGTTCTTCAAGGCCGAGGACTACCACCAGGGCTATTTCGAAGCGAACCCCAACCAGCCCTATTGCCAGTACGTCGTTTCCCCGAAGGTCGCCAAGTTCCGGAAGAAGTTCGCCGATCGGATCAAAGCCTGACTGGCCAGCGACTTACCGCGGGCGCTCTCATTAGTTTTTCATGGCACCCGTGTTACGATCACCGCCGTGGACACCTGTCTCCCGCGGAACCGCCGACGGGGTATGAACCGTGCGCGTCTTGCTCGTTGAAGACAACAAACACCTTGCCCGGGCCCTTCGCCAGGGCTTGGAAGAAGAAGGGTTCGCCGTCGATGCGGCCGAGGACGGCGAGGAGGCCGACCATAAGGCCCGCGCCACCAACTACGACGCCATCGTCCTCGACCTCATGCTGCCCAAGAAGGACGGCCTGACCCTGCTCAAGGGCTGGCGGTCGGCCGGGTTGCACACGCACATCCTGGTCCTCACCGCCCGGGGGGCGCTGGAGGACCGGGTCAAGGGCCTCGACACCGGCGCCGACGACTACCTCACCAAGCCGTTCGAGCTGGAGGAGCTCCTTGCCCGCCTGCGGGCCCTGATCCGCCGCGGGCACCAAGTCAAGGACCCGGTCCTCAAGGTCCACGACCTGCACGTCGACACGGCCGCCCGGACCGTCAAGCGGGCCGGGAAGCCCATCCACCTGACGCCCAAGGAGTACGCGCTGCTCGAGTTCCTGGCCTTCCACGCCGGCAAGGTGGTGACCCGGTCCATGATCTGGGAGCACCTGTGGGACGAGCACGACGAGAGCGTGTCGAACGTGGTGGACGTGTACATCCGATACCTGCGGAACAAGATCGACAAGGACTTCTCCCCGCCCCTGATCCTCACGCGCTGGGGCGAGGGGTACATGCTCCGCGGCGAGGACGCCGCGGCAGCGAACGGGGGCTGAGGCGATGAAGTCCATTCGCCGGACGGTCCTGCTCAACGTTCTGCTTCTGCTCGTCATTACCCTGGGGGTCGTGTCGTGGTTCGTCTACCGGACGTCCGCCGCCGCGCTTCGGGACAAGCAGCGGGCCGCCCGTGACCTCGTCGAGCTGCGATACGAAGACCGTCGCGATGAGGAGCTGCGAAACCGGGCGATGGAGTTGGCCTACAACGTCCAATCCAACTTCAACCGCACCAAGTTCCGCGATCACTGGATTTCCTCCGAGCTGTCCGCCCTGTCTGCGGCCCTGTCGCCGCGGGGCCAGTTCCCGTTGCTAACGTCGGCGGCGATCGCGGTGCCCGGGCGAGTCTCGCTGGACTTCAACGCCTGGACGGCGACCGAGCTGAAACTGCACGAGGAAGAAGTCTACCGGGACCTCGACGTCACTCCGCACGAGTACCTTCAAATCACCGGTGACTGGGGAGTCGGGTGGACCTCCCACAACCTGTCGGGACGCCCCCTGCCGATGGCGGGCGTACCCTTTGCCCGGGACGGGGAATCAAATGTCGCCCGGTTTGACTCCCTGGAGTTGCCCGACGGGACGACCGTGCGCCGGGTCATTGTCCGGGCCCCGGTCACACGGTTCGCCCGGTCCGGTACGTTTTGGCTGCGACCGCCGCGGTTCGATGAGGCACATCCGTCACGGGCGGTCGTTGGCGTCGCCGGGGCGGCCCGGAGTCCGGGGCCGCGGCCGGGCTCGGGGCCATTCATCGGCCCGCCCCCATCAACCCTGATCGATCCGCGAGTCGACATCCTGAACTACCCGCTCCCGGTCTTCTACCTGCAGTGCGCCTGGGACGTCAGTACCGACAACCCGCGCCTTCACGCGCTGATCGGGCTCCGCGACGAACAACTCGCCGAGATCGACGACGAGACCGAGCAGAGCATCCGCCACCTTCGGGCCACGCTCGGCTGGACGGTCTTTGGCGCCCTCGCCGCGACCCTGCTCATCGGCTGGCTGCTGGTCGGCTTGGGGCTTTTTCCGCTCAAGCGCCTGTCGTACGCGGTCAGCCGGATCAGCGCCAAGGACTTCCTCCTCCCGATCGACCCGAAGTCGCTCCCGAAGGAAGTGAACCCGGTCGCGGACCGGCTGTCGCAGGCATTAGCGCAGCTCCAGGCGGCATTCGAGCGGGAGAAGCGCGCCGCGGCCGACATCTCGCACGAGCTGCGCACCCCCCTCGCCGCCCTGACCACCACCATCGAGGTCGCCTGCCGCAAGCCGCGGACGGCCGAGCAGTATCGCGAGACGCTCGAGGAGTGTCGCGTCATCGCCCGGCAGATGAGCCAGCTGGTCGAACGAATGCTGGTCCTCGCGTGGATCGACGCGGGGGCCGACGAAGTTCGCCCAGAGCCGGTCGAGGTGGGCGACCTGGTCGGCGGGGTAGCCGCGATCGCCAAGCCCCTGGCCGAAGTCCAGGGGCTGACGTTCAAGGTCAAGCTGCCGACCCGGATGACGGTCGTCACCGACCCGGACAAGCTCCGGGAAGTGGTGATGAACTTGACCCACAACGCCATCGAGTACAACCGGCCGGGCGGTGAGGTCGAGCTGTATGCCGCCCCCGACGACAACGGCGGGGTGGTCCTTGAGGTCCGCGACACCGGCATCGGCATGCCGCCCGAGATCCACGAGAAGATCTTCGAGCGCTTCTTCCGCGGCGACCCGTCGCGCCAGGCCACCGGGGTGCACGCGGGACTCGGACTGGCCATTGTCAAGGAGTACGTCGATCGCCTGGGCGGCCGGCTGACGGTGGACAGTGCCGTCGGCAAGGGCAGCCGGTTCCGGATCGAGCTGCCGAACGCCCTCTAACGGATTTGCCATGCCGACCGCCCTCGCCGATCCCGAGATTCACCTGATGCTCCGCGTCCAGCGGGACGACCCGGGGGCGTTCGCGGAGTTGGTCGCGGCGTATTGGTCGCGCGTATTTGGCAAGTTCGTCCGCCAGGTGTGCGACCGGCAGGAGGCGGAGGACCTGGCCCAGGACGTGTTCCTGCGGCTGTACCGGAGTCGCAAGCGGTACCGGCCGCGGGCCAAGCTCTCCACCTGGGTGTTCTTCATCGCCCGGAACGTCGGCCGGAACGCCCTCCGACGCCGGCGGCGGAAGAAGCTCACGCCCGTCGGCCTGCCCGTCGGTGACGACGAGTTTCCCGGTTTCCTGACCCTGGCCGACGACTCCGCGGCCCCGTACCGGCCGGTCGAGCGGGCCGAGTTGGCGCGGGTCGTCCGCGTGGCGGTCGCCACGTTGAATCGCAGGCAACGCCGGGCCGTGGAATTGCAGTTCGAAGACCACACGTACAACGAGATCGCCAGCCAGCTCGCCATGAGCCCGAAGGCCGCCAAGAGCCTGCTCTACCGGGCCCGCAACGAGCTTCGCGACGCACTTCTCCTTTACGCGGACGGCTGACTCGCCGATACCATATCCGCGTCGCCCGTCCGCGCGCCGAGGGATCACATGCGCCGAATTCTGCTCGTATTGCCGGTCATTCTTGCCGCCCCCCTGGCCGCCCGCGGGGATGATGCCGCGGACCTCCGCGACCGGGTGATCAAGGCACACGCGAAGGATCCGGAGGACCTGAAAAAGCTCCGCACCTACACCCTCAAGGCCAAGGGCGTGTCCAAGATCAACCCGGACCCGCAACCGGCGACGCACGAGATCGTGGCCGTCTGGCCGGGCAAGATGCGGGCGATTTGGGAATTCGGGACGGGGCCCGCGAAGAACTCGTTGACCCTGTGCGTCTCCGACGACCGCGGCTGGAAACGCCTCACCACGGCCGGGACCTTTGACTTAACGGTCGAGGAGCTGAACGACTTCCGGGCCGACGCCTACGCCTTCTGGGTCGGCACGCTGACCACTCTGTCCGACCCGGAGACGACCATCACCATGGCCCCCAAGTCTAAGGTCGGCGCCGACCCGGTGCTCGGGCTGAAACTGGTGCGAAAACCGTGGCCGGAGGTCACCCTTTACTTCGACGAGAAGACGTCGCTGTTGCGGAAAATGTCGTATCAGTCCCGCGACGCGGGCGTGATCACGCCCAAGGAAATGACTTACGACGGGCACAAGGAGTTTGGCGGCGTCATGCTACCGACCAGGCAGACGACAACGGTTCGCGGCCGCTTGATCTACGAGTGGACCGAGATGAACTACACGTTCCCGGACAAAGTGGACGCGAAGACGTTCGAGAAGCCGTGACCTGTAAGCGCGGCCGTCCGGGTGTCAGTGACCTTTCGCGCCAACGACCGGTCTTTACGACGCGTCACGGGCAGAAGGAGTAGGAGTATGAGTAGGATTAGGAGTACGAAGTAGAGTATGAGCAAGAGCAGGAGCAAGAGCAGGACTGGTGTGCAGACAACGATGGGTCCTGGTTCGAGGACAAGAATCTTCGGCGGCCGTGGACTCTTAAACTTGCTCTGACTCTTGCTCTTGCTTCTACTCATCTGGTGGCGCCGAGCGCAATCAGGCTACGAACCGGCGCACCCGCTCGTCGGCGGCGGTTTCCAGGCCGGCCGGGGCCCCGTCGTAAATGATCTGCGACTCGGACTCGTCCAGTTTTGCCAACGGGTAGAGCATCACGACGCGATCCGCCACGCGGCGGACGGTCTTCATCTCGTGCGTCACCACGACGCTCGTCACGGGTCGGCGCTCGCGGGTTTGCAGGATCAGGTCGTTGATCAGCTCGGTCATGACCGGGTCCAGGCCGGTCGTTGGCTCATCGTAGAGCATGACCTCCGGGTCCAGCGCCAGGGCCCGGGCCAGGCCGACGCGTTTTCGCATCCCGCCTGACAGCTCCGCCGGCATATTCGCCGCCGCCCCGTCGGGCAAACCGACTTCGTTGAGCCGGTCGCGGACCCGATCGCGCACGTCCGATTCGTTCAGGCTTCGCAGCGCCCGGAGCGGGTACGCAACGTTCTCGTAGACGCTCAAACTGTCGAAAAGGGCCGCGCCCTGGAACAGGAAGCCGAACCGTCGGCGGAACGCGACCATCTCGTCCGGCGTCCGACCGGCCAGGTCGCGCCCTTCGAACAAGACTCGTCCCGCAGAGGGTTGGAGGAGCCCGACGATCAACTTCAAAAGGACAGTCTTGCCGCACCCGCTCTCGCCAATCACGAGCAGGGTCTCGTCCCGGTTGACCGACAGGGCGACGTCGCGGAGGACGGGACGCGCGCCGAACCGCATCGACACGCGATCCAGCTCGACAACGGGCGAGGCGCCGGCGGTCATCGGTGGCCGTCCCCGATCAAGGCGTTGGCGCTCACCGGGCGGCCGTCGCGCCACTCGATCCAGAGGCGGGCCCGGGCGTTCCACGTAAAGCCCGTGAAGTGTGGCTCCTCCGGCCGGCAGTCGGGCGTCACGACGTGGTCCGCCGGAACCATCGCGGCCGGAGCGCGGTACGCATGCGAGCGATTCCGCGACCCGTCGCGAAGATCCTCGAAGTACCGCGTCCGTCCCAAGTCGTCCTGCGCCGACAGGAAGAGGAGTACTCCCACTACGCCAGCAAGCGGCGATTGCATCCAAGCGACCGCGGCGATCAAGAGACAGCCGGCCGCCAGAGTGCTGATCGCGGCCGCGGCCTCGGTCGCCCGCAGCCGCGACGTCCGAATTGCAAGGGCCGCCCGGAATACCCGTCCGCCGTCGAGTGGCAGCACCGGAAGCAGATGCAGGGCAGTCAAGCCGACGGTGGCCCAGAACAGGTCGCGGAAGAACGACTCCGCGAACGGCTCCGTATCGCCCCAGGTGAGCTCGATAGCCGTCCCCGTGAACGCGAGCGCGGCACCGATCAAGGTCGCGAGCAGCGCCAGAAGGATGGGCCCGGTGGCCGCGAGGTAGATCTCCTGCCACGGCCGGTCGCTCATTTGCGTGAGTCGGGCGATGCCCCAGAACGGGTAGAGGATCAGGTCACGGGTACCGAGACCGAATCGTCGAACGGCCAGCACCTGCCCAACCTCGTGGACCAGCACGCAGATGTACACGGCGACCAGCAGCAGGAAGTTGAGAGCGGCCTCGCGCCACGGGCCCGTCGCAAGTGAGTAGACCACGACCCCGGGGGGCAGAAGCAGCCACGACCAGTGCAGCCGCAGCTCGGTCCCGAAGGCGGTCCCGATCGAGATGGCTTTCGTCATGCGTAACGCTTCGCGGGTCCGTCCGTCCGCCTCCCTTGGCGGGCCACCCGATCAGTGTACTGCCCGATTTGGTTAGAGCACGATTTGGGCGGCAATGTTGAAATAGATGATGATCCCGAGCACATCGCTCAACGTGGCGATGAAGGGGACCGACGCGATGGCGGGATCGCCGCCGACTTTCGCGACCGCGAGCGGCAGCAACGAGCCGAGCAGTGTACCGGTCAGGCAGATCACCGCCACGCTGAGCGCAATCGTGTAGGAGAGGTGGGCCAGGGACGCCGATCCGAGGTCGGGGTCGGCTGACGACGTGAACAGCCACGTCCGGGCCAGGCCCAGGACGCCGATCATCACCCCGAGGGCCAGCCCGATCAGCAGCTCACGTCGGAAGACGCGCAACCCGTCGCCGAGGGTCACTTGCCCGAGGGCCAACCCGCGGGTCACCAGCGCGGCCGCCTGCGACCCGGCGTTCCCACCGACCGACAGGCAAACCGGAACGAACGCGGACAGAATGAGCAGGATCTTGAGCTGGTCCTCGTAATGCCGCATCGCGTTGATCGTCAGCATTTGCATGACGAACAGAAGCGCCAGCCACTTGCCGCGGCTGTACCAGAGGGTCAGGAGTGGAGCCTCCAGGTAGCCCTCGCGGATGGGGCCCACGCCGGCCTGCCGCTGGATATCCTCCGTCGCCTCCTGGTTGATGACGTCCACGATATCGTCGTGCGTGACGATACCGACCAGGCGGCCGTCATCGTCGAGGACCGGGATGGCGATCAGGCCGTATTTAGTCAGCGCCTCGGCGGCCTTCTCGCGGTCTTCCGACGCTCGCAGGCTCACGATGTCGTTGACGAGCATCACGTCTCGAATCGGCGTGGTCGGGCTGGACAGGACCAGAGCGCGCAGGGACAGAATGCCGAGCATCCGCCGGCTCGCCTCGTCGAGGACGTAGACGTAGTAGATCGTCTCGCGGTCCGGGGCCTGCGCCCGCAACCGCTCGATTGCCTGACCGGTCGTCAGGTCGGCCGGGAGCCAGGCGTAGTCGGTCGTCATAATGGCGCCGACCGTGTTCTCCGCGTACCGGAACAAGTTGGCGATGTCGCGGCGGTCGGCCTCGTCCACCAGCCGCAACAGATCCCCGGACACCTGGGCCGGCAGCCGCCGCAGCAGGGCTACCCGGTCGTCGTGCGACATCAGCTCGATGAGCCGGGCCATCTGCGGCCGGCCGGCGCCCTGGGCCAGAGTCACTTGCCAGTCGATCGGCATGTACTCGAACACCATGGCCGCCCGTCGCGCGTCGGCCTGGCCCAACACCTCCCACACTTGCTCGACCGTGAACGTGTCCCCGGACAGCGTCTCCGCGACCGTGTTCGGGTTGAGCGTCTCAACGAACGCCTTGAGCCCCGCGGCGTTCTTGTCGAGGAGCATCATCCGGACTTCTGGGCCGAAGAGCGGGTGTGCCATGTTCGTTCCGCCCGGTTACGGGTTGAGGGTGGTATTGTCGATAAGCCGGGTCGCGCCGAAGTAGACGGCCAGCGCCGCCAGGGCGGGCCGGGTCAGGGTCGAGATGGAGTCGAGGGTCTCCGCGTCGACGACGCGGGCGTAATCGAGCCGGGCACCCGGGGTAGCAGCGATGATCTCGGCCATCTCCCGCTCCAGCGCCGCGACCGACTGCTCGCCGCCGGCGACGAGCGACTCGGCCTGTAGGAGCGCTCGGCGCAACGAGGTGGCATTGCGCCGCTGGATCGGGTCGAGGTAACGGTTGCGGGAGCTCATCGCCAGTCCGTCGGGCTCGCGGACGGTCGGCTGCACTCGAATAGTGACCGGCAGGTACAAGTCGCGAACCATCCGGCGGATGATGAGCGCCTGCTGGGCGTCCTTCTGGCCGAAATATGCGACGTCAGGCGCGACAATGGTAAATAACTTGAGGACGACCGTGGCGACCCCGCGAAAGTGCCCCGGGCGGCTGACACCGCACAGGGCGTCCTGGAGTCCCGTGACCTCGACGAACGTCCGCGAGTCGGGCGGGTACATCTCCTCCACGGTCGGGGCGAAAATGAGGTCTGTGCCGAGGGCCGCGCACAGCTCGCGGTCGGCGTCCAGGGTTCGCGGGTAGCGGCTGAAGTCCTCGTTCGGCCCGAACTGGGTCGGGTTGACGAAGACCGACACGACCGTGAAGTCACACTCAACGCGCGACGCCCGGATGAGGGCTGCGTGGCCGGCATGCAGTGCGCCCATGGTCGGCACGATGCCGATCTTTT
>DATFWZ010000445.1:0-5158 GCA_035258765.1 Gemmataceae bacterium | reverse complement strand
AAGGGGGGTTCGCCGCCGCCTCGCTAATGACGACCGAGTTGGCCGCGTCGTCGCCAACGACGTGGACGATGCCGCCCAGCTGATCCACGACACACGCGGGGCAGTCGTGAGGCTCCAGGGCTTCGACTTTCAGGTGCGCAGTGCACATGAGCAGAACTCTTACGCGTCGCTGGTCCGCGATCAATCGACGGCGGCCCGATTCGGCGCGCAGACCGGGCGCCGGAGTGGTGCCAGGCCGGCCGGGGGCTTGCTTGGCGGTAAGGACCCCGCCGACCTTTGGACCTTAGGATCTAATTGCGCCTTTCGGCGAATGGGCGACAGTCACTTCACTGCGGCGGGACTTGGTCGCCTGTATCCACCCCAACTGCCAGGTGCGACTGCCCCCCGACATCCTGGTAAGCGTAAGCGGCATACGACTGACGCCAGAAATCGTGGACTTTTTTGGGCCGGTGCGCCCTCAATCGGACTCCGCATCAACGTTCGAATGCACCGATGTCCACGACGGCGAGGCCGTCGCCGTTTCCGTCCTTTTTGCGCCGAAAGCCTCGCTGGTCGGTCGCCAATGGCAGACCGGTGACGGGGTCAGTCGCCTGAAAGTTGCCCGCGTCGATGGCCGGACTGCCGGCCAGTAGAGCCATGGTTTGAGTCGGCCCGCCGTAGTTCTTGAGTGCTCCGAGCCTCGGGTCAATCGGGTTCGCAGCCGTCCCGACGAGATTGCTGAAGTCGTCAAATCCGGACCCGCCGGTACCGTCGCCGATCAGGTTGTACCTGGCGGTGGCGAGAAACTCCCCGGCGACGTCCGGGCCCGTACCACCGAGATCAACCAGATTCAGGGCGACAATCGTGTTCTCCACACTGAACGTGGCGCCGGGGACGTGGTAGAGGCCGCCGCCGACGTGAGCAATGTTCTCGGCGATGGTGCAGTGGAGCAGCACGGCCATATTGGCGTTGACTCCCCCGCCCTCGGTGCCGGCGGTATTGCCGGCAATCGTGCAATTGCCCAGCCCCGCGGTCGTGGCGATCACGCCGCCACCCGCGAGGGCCGCGGAGTTATCGTTGACGGTACTATTGACCAGGGTCGTCGTGCCGGCCCTGATACCGCCGCCGGAGCCAGCCGCCGCCGTGTTGTCGCTGACGGTGCAGGTACGTAGTTCCGCGGTGCCGGCGGCGTTCATGCCCCCGCCGTCCAAGCCCGCGGTGTTGTGGTCGACGGTGCAGTTGCTCAGCGTCGCGGTGCCGGTGGCGTAGAAGCCGCCACCGGAGCCGGCGACGGCGGTGTTGCCGCTGATCGTACAGTTGGTCAGCGTCGGCGTCATGACATAGAAACCGCCGCCGGAGCCGCCCGCGGTGTTGCCGCTGACGGTGCTGCGGGCCAGGTTGATCGCGGCGGCCCACAGGCCGCCGCCATTTCTGCCCGCGGTGTTGCCGCTGACGGTGCCCCCGGTGAGCGTGGCCGTCGTGGCATCGATGCCGCCGCCGTTGCTTATGGCCCTGTTGCCGCTGAAGGTGGAGTTGGTCAGCGTCAAATTGGTGGCGTAGAGGCCGCCGCCGTTTCCGCCCGCAACGTTGCCGACGACGGTGCTGTTGTTCAGCGTCGCTTCAGCGGCAAAAATGCCACCGCCGAAGTCGGCAGAGGTGTTGCGCCGGACCGAGCCGCTGGCCATCGTCAGCTCACCTTCGACGTGGAGCCCGCCGCCGGCTCCGCGGGCGACATTGCGGGCGACCGTGGTGCGGACCAGGCTCAGATCCGCCGCCCCGTTCGCGGAAATGCCACCACCACGCCCGAATGCCCGATTCCCGATGATGGCACAGTCGCGGACGACCATGTCGGCGTCGACGACCCGGATGCCGCCACCGTTGCCGGCCGAGTTCCCGTTGCGGACAGTCACTCCCTGCAGCACGGCCTCGATCGAGTGGGGGGCGGTGCCGATCACCTCGAACACCCGATCGAGCTGTTGACCGTCGATAACCGTCAGACCCGCCCCGGCGCCCCGGATCGTTACCGTGTCCGCGATGTCGAAGTCGCCGTTGAGGTTGTCGTCCTCGCCCGCCCCGGCGGTGGCGATCTTCAAGACGCCGGCCGGCAAAACGATCAGGTCCGCTCCAGTAGTCGTGTTGGCCCGGCTAATAGCCTCGCGCAGCGAGAGTTTGCCGTCCGCTGGGTTCACCACGTCGAGGCCTGTATTGACCGTGAACGTGGCCGGGACCGCCCGGTTCTCCAAGGGCTCCAGTCGCAACCGGGAGTGGGCCCAGTCGCGGGGACGAGGGTGGAGATTTGGAGTGCGCGGGCGCGCGAGCCAACTCTGTAGCATGTGCGGTCGCCTTCGGGCGAAGGGAGTCGGGATTCGAGGCCGCCGGGCGCGAGTTCGGCCCGACGACCAGCTAAGCGCAGCTGGGGTGAGATCGACGTCAGGAATCGTCCATTTTTTCGGGACCACCGCGTCGGTCGGGTCGTTGCGATCTAATTGCGCGATCTGGAATTGTGGGACAGGCATTCCCAAGCGGCGCGCGACCGACACCAGGAATCGTCAACGTTTTTGGGCCGGCTCAGGCCCGATCAATAGCGCGCCGAAGCCAGGCGCGGGCGTAGGCCCAGAGGCGATCAACGGAGCGGGGGGAAATGCCGAGTACCTGGGCGGCCTCGTCCACGGACAGGCCGGCGAAGTAGCGAAGCTTCACGAGTTGTGCGGCCTGTGGGTCTTTTGCGGCCAGCCCGGCCAGCGCCTCGTCCACAGCAAGGATCTCGTCGGGCCCATCGGGCGCGGCCAGCGACTCTTCGCGGAACTCCGCGCGGGCCCGACCGCCGCCGCGTTTCCGGCACTTCTTCCGCCGGGCGTGATCGACCAGGATCCGCCGCATCGCCTCCGCTGCCGCGGCGAGGAAATGGCCCCGACCGTTCCATTGCCGATTGTGGTCCACGTTCACCAGCCGCACATAGGCTTCGTGGACCAGGGCCGTGGCCTGCAGGGTCTGCCCTGGACTCTCGCCCGTCAGCTTCCGGGCCGCCAGCTTTCGTAGCTCGTCGTAGACAAGCGGGAGCAGCTGCTCCGCGGCCTGTGCGTCGCCGGAGCCGGCCGCGTCGAGGAGTCGAGTGAGGTCGGCCATGTGGTGGGTTGGATTGTCCCACGTGGCTGACCGGCCAACCAGTGCATTCCCGCAAGTCTCGTCGTACTTACCTGAGAGCCGCGTAAGCACTCGCGACCGGTCATGGTATAGGTGAATAACCGGCGGGCCCGGCGCGTCCAACCCTCGTATCGGAACCCTGACCCCAGCGGTTGGGTTCATCCTTTTGCCCTCATGCCGCCGCGAAGAAACTGGTGTCGCTATAATCTCTTCGGTTCATCGATTGCCCCCGCGACCAGAGGAACCCGCCGTGCCGACCGCGATCGACACCGAGGTCCCCCCGACCGCCCCGCCCGAGCTCAAGTCCAAGAAGGCCACCACCGCCCAGTTCAAGGTCATCCCCGAGACCCGGCCGCTCCGCGATCAAATCCGCGACACCGCCCGCGACTACGTCCGCCCGCTCGACAAGGCCAAGCCGCTCACCAAGGACGACTACCGGGCCCACGCGGAGGCGCTCCTCAAGCAACTCGGCCTCGGCGATCAGTATTTGGGCTTCACGCTCGTTTGCATCGCCAACGAATTCTGGCGCGACCAGGTGGCGGCGATTCCGTTTCACCGCCGGTTGATGCTCTTGCCCCACTGCCTCAAGAACGCGGAGGGGTGCCCGGCCGAGTACGACGAGTTCGGCCTGAACTGCGAAAAGTGCGGTGCCTGCTCGGTTGCCGACTTCAAAGGGAAGGCGGAGCAGCTGGGGTACAAGGTGCTGGTGTCCGAGGGGACGCCGATCGTTCTCAAGATTATCGTCTCCGGGCACGTGGACGCGATCGTTGGCGTCGCCTGCCTGAACGTCCTCGAGAAAGCGTTCGACAAGATCCTGCTCGCGGGCATCCCGTGTGTCGCGACCCCGCTTTTGTCGAGCAATTGCAAGAGCACCTCGGTCGATAACGACTGGGTGTTCCAGATGATTGACTTGAAAACCGAGCCGGCGCCGCAACAGACGAAGAGCTACGTCCACCTGATGCGGGCCGCGAACGGACTGTTCGAGGCACCGGAGCTGGATCGCCTCGCCCCGCGATCGCGGGCCCAGGGCAATGCCGCGGATCCGCTGTCGCAACACGAGTCCATCGCCTACGACTTCCTGGCCAAGGGGGGTAAGCGATCGCGGCCGCTGATCACACTTGCGACCTATGACGCACTTACCGGCGGCAACGGAACGCTTTCCGCGGACGGCTTGAACCTCCCGGACCCGGTCAAGCGCACAGCTCTGGCCATCGAAGCATTCCACAAGGCCTCGCTCGTCCACGACGACATTGAGGATAACGACTCGTTCCGCTACGGCGCGCCGACTCTGCACCGGCAGTATGGCGTCGGGATCGCGATCAATGTCGGCGACTATTTGATCGGCCTCGGCTATCGCCTGGTCAGCCGCGAGCGCAAGGCGCTCGGGGCCGAGGTGGCCGCCGACATTCTCGACCGGCTCGCGGACGCGCACCTGAAGCTGTCCGAGGGGCAGGGGGCCGAGTTGCTCTGGCGGGACGCGGAGGAGAAGGGCCTCACGCCGCTCGAAGCCCTCAAGATCTACGCCCTCAAGACTGCGCCGGCATTCGAGGCGGCGCTCTACTGCGGAGTCCGGCTCGCCGGCCCGGCGGAGAATTACGAGAAGACGGTCGCCGACTTCAGCCGCAATCTTGGCGTGGCATTCCAGATCCTGAATGACCTGAAGGATTGGGGCGGGGACGAAGACAACAAATTGGTCGCCGGGCAGGACGTACTCGCGGCGCGGCCAACGCTGCTGTTGGCCCTGGCGCTGGAAGGGTTGCCCGCAGGCGAGCGGCCGGAACTGCTCGGCCTCATTTCGGCGGCCCGCGAACACGGCTCCCCGGACGACACGGCCGCCACCGACACGGTGGAACGTGTGCGTGCCCTTTACTTCAAGGCCAATGTCTTCACCAAGGCCGACGCGCTGGTCGAGAAGTACCGCGCCCGCGCCGAGGCCATCGCCGACGACGTCGAACCGCCCGAGCTGCGCGAGCTGCTCTATTACCTCGTGGACACAGTGCTCGAAAAGGGCTGCGTGCCCGAAGAATCGCCGAAC
>DATFWZ010000444.1:0-2552 GCA_035258765.1 Gemmataceae bacterium | reverse complement strand
TCCCCAGGCCCTTCTTACCCAACAGTTCGTACACCGGGCCCGCCGCGACAGCCGCCATGAAGCTGCCCCGCTGATCGACCCACTGGCCCTCGGCCCCCGGGCCACTCGGGGCCCCATAGCTGATGAAGACGGGCCGGGGGGCGCACAGGGCGATCAGCTCGTGGGCGTCCACCGGCAGGTCGCCCGCGTTCAGCGGGCCGCCGTACTTGATGAAGTTGCCCGCCATCCAGTGGTATGCGCCGGAGCCGGCCAGGTTCTCCACCACCTCGCCGAAGGTTCGCCGGTGCAACTTGGCCCCGCCTTCGCCGGACGACCCGATGAACCCGATCGCGAACCGCTCGTCGTACGCCATCGCCACGAGCGCGGCCTTGCCGTATCGGGAGAGCCCCTCGATGCCCACCTGCCTGGCGTCCACGGCCTTGTCGGTCTCGAAGTAATCGAGGGCCCGGCTCGCGCCCCACGCCCAGGCCCGGAGCGCCCCCCAGTCATCCGGCTTGCGCGGCTGCCCCTTGTTGCACAGGCCAATGATGCCCGTGGTCAGGCCCTGGTACTGTCCGTCCTTTCCGACCCGCCCGCCGGTGTCCGCCTGAATGCTGGTCGGGACGATGATCGCGTAGCCCCAGCCCTTCTCGAGCACCTGCAGCTGCCAGTTCGGCCCGACCTTGCCGCCGCCGGGCGGGCCCTTCGGCGTGAACCCCTTGCCGCCGAACACGAACCCGAACTCCATCATGACCGGCACCGGGCCCTTGGCCTCGGCCGGGGTCGTCAGCGTCAACTGGATGTCCACGGTGATGGCCGGGCACGCGGAGTTGTCCACGTGGCCGACGAGCCGCTTGGTGACGGCCGCCACGTCGCCGACTGTCTGCTTCTCGGTGGACGTGACCTCCCATTTCACTTTCGGCGTGTCCTTCGGGACGCGGCCGTAGACTTCCCGGTCGAAGTCCTCGACGATCTCCGGCCGCCGCTTCTTCGACCACTGCTCGGCGGCGGTGACCTTGGTGCCGTCCTGGCAGACGAGCGGGTCAGGGAGCTTGGGGTACGGATTGGCCCTGGCCTCTTCGTAGTTGACCGCGTTCTTTGCCTTCGGGTCGTTGGGGTTCGCCCCGGGGCGGATCTCCTTGATCTTCAGCAAGTCCATCATGCGCTTGTGGTCTTCCTTGGCGGTCAACTGCAGGGGTGGCGGCACCTTGCCCCGGTCGGTCGACTTCGGCGGGTCGTCCGCGCGGGCCGTCGCCCAGACGACGCAGGCCACCAGGAATAGTCCGAGCGTTCGTCGAACCGATCGCGTTGCAGAGGCGGACATGACGTCCTCCGGTCGGGTTGTGAAAGGAGAAACCCCGTGCGCGGGCACGGGGTTTCTCGATTCAACGACCGCCGGTACGGCTTGAAGTGGTTACTTCTTCGCCGCCTGGCTCAGCTTCGTCAGCTTGAACAGGTTGTCCGGCTCGAACATTGCGTTGTTCAGCTTCGCGGCGATCTTCGAGTTCTTGCGCATGTTCTCAAAGTCTGGGTGGATCTTCGCCTCCTCGACACCGGTGAACCCGAGGAGCATGGCCTCGCGCATGTGCTGAGTGCCTTGCTCGTAGAAGCTCTCGATATTGGCCTTCGAGCCGTACTTGTAGACGGAGCATAGGCGGGCGAGGATGTAGAAGTAGTTCGGGTCGTCGATCCGCTCACCCGAAGAGTCCTTGGCGAGCTTCAGCGCCTCCTGGACCTTGCCCGAATAGGCGTGGGCGTACACGTCGTTGACGATCATGTGTGAGCGCGGGAACGCCCCGGCCTTCTCGTACGACCGGTACTTGCTCCAGGCGTACAGGGCCGTCCCGGCGGCCTCGGCGGGGAACCGGTAGCACTTCTCCAGGCTGTCGGTTCCGATCTGAATGGAGGCCGCCTTGGTGGCGAGGGTCGCGGCCCATCCGCACAAGAGTCCGCGGTAGTAGAAGAACACCTCCGACGTGTCCCGCGCGTCCCCGGTCGGGACCCACTCGATCGCCTTCAGGCATTCCTGGGCAAACGCATGGGCCTTCTTCGCGTCCTCGGTGGAGTCCACCTTCATCGTCCGGGCCTGGGCGATCAGCCGGAACGGGTCTTTCGGCCGGTCCTTGCCGTCCTTCGACCAGTCGAAGTCCTTCTTCGAGGCGTTCATGACCAGGTCGGATTCCGAGAGACCCATCTTCCCGGCCAGCGGCTTGAACTTGTCGGTAATGGCCTCGCAGAACTTCTTGCTGACGGTTTCGTAGTCGCGGACGAAGTCCTGGTGGATGCTCTCGATCTTGGCCTCCAGGGCGGGGCGGTTCTCGGCCTCGTACTTCAGGCAGGCCGCGTGGACGTCGCGGGCCAGCTTCTCCTTGGCCTTGCTCAGCCGGAACTCCGCGACCGCCCGGCGCTTCATCGACGCGGTGATCCCACGGGCCGTGTAGTCGTCCAGCCGGCCGCCGGCCGCGGTGTTCCCGACCTTGCTGATGTAGAACGACTCCGCGTCGATGAACGACTGGAGCAGCTTCTCCTTCATCTCGGCGTCGGTGAACAGCCGGGCCTGGATCTCGCGGAAC
>DATFWZ010000443.1:0-2600 GCA_035258765.1 Gemmataceae bacterium | reverse complement strand
CTTCAGGGCGTCGCGCAGCGAGTCGGCGACGGTTTCGCCCGCGTCGGCGAGTTGGGCGGTCGCCTTCTCGCGGTCGCGGTACGCGGGGGCGTCAAGCGCCTTGACGCGAGCGCCGACCCAGTCCGCCGCCACGGCCTTCGGCGATTTCACCCGTTCTTTCAGGAACGCGACCGCCTCGGTCGGGTTCGCCCGCAGGAGGCGGATCACGTCGAACGCGTGCTCCGCGTCGAAGTCGGCCAGAGCCTCCCACAGAGTGTCCGGCTTCTGTGATTCCCATTTCCCGACGGGTCGGTGTCGGTCGCCAGTCGCATCCCAAAGCTCGACGGGCCCGGGAGTGGTCCCAATCGCGAGGACCCGGGCGTCCGGACTGTACCGGCAGGCCGAAATTGGCCGACCGATCGGGTAGCGTAGGCGCCGGGCCCCGGAAGCCACCTCCCGGATGTCGATGCCGAGGATCGAATTGTGGAAGCATGCAACCGATCGATCGTCCGGGCTGAACGCGAGGTCGCCGCGAGAGTGCAGGTCCCACCAGCCGGACAGGTAGCGGCCGTTGCGGGCGTCGAAGAGGGCGGTGTGCAGTTCTTCCTGGTCGCGAAACGCCGCGTGGACGAAGGTCACGGCCAACACCCCGCCATCTGGGGACAGGGCCGCGTTCCAGTCGAAGGAGTTCTTCATCAGGTCCGGGTCGGGGAGCCGGCCCGAGAACTTGACTCCTCGGGGGCCTGTCGCGCGATTCCAGCGGACAAAGGTGAGGTGCTCGCCGGCCGCGGTAACTGTGGCCGTCCCACCTTCCGGGCCAACGAGTCCCTGCTCCTGCCCGCGGGCGGGCACGCGGGTCTGTTTGCCGGTCTTCACGTCCCACTCGTACCAGTGCTCCTGCGACCGGCCCCGGAGTATCTTTCCGTCCGGGCTGAATTGAAGCCCGGTGACTGGCGCCGCCGGGTCGGCGGAGGAGTCGTCCAGTCGTTTGCGGGTCCTCAGGTCCCATTGCGAGATGTGCCCGTGAAACCCGCCGACGGCCAGCACCTTCCCGTCCGGGCGAATCGTCACCGTGTGCCCATAATCCGCGTCCATCGTCCGGTCGAGCGGCTTGCCGGTCGCGGCGTCGAGCCACCGCCAGATTTCCGGGTCGAGCCGGCCGCCGGCCTGCCCTTGGTACAAGATCGACTGGCCGTCCGAAGTGAAGCGAAGCTCCTTGGCCCGCTCGGTGTCGAACTTCCACCGCACCTTTCCGGACTCCGCGTCGAGCCGGGCGACGTGGTTTGGCCCCGGACTGCTGATCTCGGCGACGATGTCCTTCCCGTCGGGCGAGAACGCCATGTTCCAGATCGCCCCACCTTCGACCGCGCATTCGTGCAGCAGCTTGCCCGATTTGGGGTCGTACAGCCGCAACCGCCCGGAGAGGGTGCCAACGGCCACTGCAGTACTGTCGCCGCGAAACGCCAGTGAGTGGAACTTCTCTTCACCCAGCTGGTCGGACCACGCTACCTTGGGAGCCCGGATATCGATGACGACCAGCTTGCGGCCGTTTTCGTCGCGGACGGCTACCCAATCGTCGCCAGGACTAAAGACGACCGCGCCAGAACGGCCGGGCAGAACAGCAACCCCATACAGGAACTTCGCAGTGGCTGCATCGTACTTGCAAAGCCATGTCTGCGGCCGCCTCCCGGGAGGTGTGGCGACGAGGCCCGAGTCGTCGTAGTAACCGACGACCAGCAATGATTTGCTGTCGCTCGTGTGCCGAATGGAGAGGACTTCGTGATCGGCGAATGGAATAGTGCGGACCCGCCGCCCGTCCGACGCGTCCCAGATGTGGATCGACTCCCCGTCTGCCGTCGCCAGGTGTTTGCCGTCCGGCGAGTAGGTGATGGCCGCGACGCGGTGTGCCTGCCGGAACCGGTCGGACCCGAGACGCTTGAGGAACCCCCGAATCGTTCCCTCATACATGTCCGGCGATTGCGCCGCGACGGGTGCGGCCGGCAAGAGGATCGACAAGACGGCAATGAGGCGGCGCATGCGGGTCACCGGCGGCAGCGTAGGCCATCACTGTCGCACGCCGCGAATCCGCATGTCAACGGCGACCACTTTGACCAGTTACTTGCCCCGCTCCTTGAGTCGCGCGAGCGACTCCGCCGCCTCGCGAGTCAAGCCCGCGCCAAGCGGGCCCCTGGCCCAGACCGTTAACACATCCCGGGCCTCAGTCGAACCAATCCCTTCCAGCACTTCGCACGCCCGTACGATGCGGAGCTTGTCCGGCATCATCGCTTCAGCCTTCGCCAACAATCCCTTGAGGCGCTCGCGGGCCTCGGCCGGGGCCGTGGCAAGTGCGTCTCGTAACTGACCCTCGATGACCGCTCCCACCCGGGCCAAATCCGCCGTCGCCTTCTCGCGGTCGCGGTAGAGCGGGGCGTCGAGTGCCCGGATGCGCTTCGCGACCCATTCCGGCGTCGGCCCGTCGGGTACCGTCACGCGCGCCTTGAGGAAGGCGGCCGCGTCCGTCGGCAGGGCTTGCAGCCGGCCGATCGCGGCGAACGCCTCGGCCGCGTCCGGGGCGGCCAGCGCCGTCCAGACCTGGTCGCCCTTCGTCGGGTCCCAAACCT
>DATFWZ010000442.1:0-22128 GCA_035258765.1 Gemmataceae bacterium | reverse complement strand
CGGGGGCCTTTCCGCCCGCGTTCCGGATCGAGCTGTACCCGGTTGTCGGCGTGCTCCAGGAAAAGCTCGGGCTGATCAACGACCTCGCGGTCGCCCGCCGCCGCCTCCAGGAGCGGATGGATCGGACCGGCGACCCCGCCGAGCTGAGCGCCCTGCGCCGGGAAGAGGCCGCGACCGGCGAGCACCAGGTCCGGGCCCGCCAAGACTTCATCCGTTGGTGGACGCCCGAGGCCCGCGACGGGTTGCGATCCAGGTTCGACGAGCTGCTCCGATCGCCAACGGCCGCGCGGTGAACCCGAGACTTGCATCCCCCGCCGGCCGGTCGCATAATCCTCGACACACCCTCGCCCCGAACTCCGATCAAGGACCCTTCATGCGTTCCCGCCTCTCCGTGCTGGCCGCCGGGCTCGCCTTGGCAATTACGACCGCCGCGTCAGCCGAGCCCAAAATCACCTGGAAGAAAACAGTCCTCGACACCCGGTTTCGGTCCGAGGGCGTGGCCGTCGCCGACGTCAACAAGGACGGCAAGATCGACGTCCTGAACGGTGAATACTGGTACGAGGCCCCGGACTGGAAGCCGCACGAGATGCAGCCGTTCATGGACCACGGCACCGGGCTCGGCAACTACAGCCGCTCGTTCGCCTGCTGGGCCGACGACATCAACGGCGACGGCTACCCGGACCTGATCGTCATCGACTTCCCCGGCAAGCCCTGTTACTGGATGGAGAACCCGAAGGGGGACCCGAGCAAGCACTGGACCAAGCACGAGATCTGGCACAGCGCGTGTAACGAGACACCGCAATACGTGGACCTGCTCGGCACAGGCAAGCGGGTGTTGATCATGGGCTTCCAGCCCAAGGGCGCGAAATGGGACGGCAACGAGGGGCAGATGGCCTACTTCACGCCCGGGAAGGATCCGACGGCCGTGTGGGAAATGCACCCGATCAGCGAGCCGAGCTCGCCCGGCCGGCCGCCGGTACCGGGGACATTCCTGTTCAGCCACGGCTTGGGAGTCGGCGACCTCAACGGCGACGGCCGGCTCGACGTGATCGTCACCGAAGGTTGGTGGGAGCAGCCGGCCAAGGTGGAGGACAAGCCGTGGACCTTCCACCCGGCCAAGCTCGGCCCGAGCTGCGCCGACATGTTCGCGTACGACGTGGACCTGGACGGCAAGGCCGACGTCATCAGCTCAAGTGCCCACCAGTTTGGCATCTGGGCGTACCTGCAACGGCCCGGCAACGAGCACCCGGACTTCGTCCAGGTTCCGCAGTTCCGCGAGCTGTTGTCGGAGACGCATGCCATGCACTGCGTCGATATCGACGGCGACGGGATGAAGGACCTGGTCACCGGCAAGCGCTGGTGGTCGCACGGCCGCACCGAGCCCGGCTCCGACTGGCCGGCCATGCTTTATTGGTTCAAGGCGAACAAGATCACGGTCAAGGGCAAGGACAAGCAGCCGGACCGCACATTTGTCCGGTTCACGCCCATGATCATCGACATCGACTCCGGGATCGGCACCCAGTTCGCCGTCGAGGACATCAACGGCGACAAGCTCCCGGACGTGATCGTGTCGAACAAGAAGGGGGTCTTCGTCTTCGTGCAGGAGCGGAAGTGAGGAGGGGGTGGGTCTCATCGGTCCTATAGGACCATAAGTCCTATAGGACCCATAAGAAGCACCACCACCGCCTAGCGACCCGCATCCAGATACACATCCACTTGCTGGCCGACGTACAGGCTCGGGTCGGTCGTCTCGACCCGGTAGATCACCTGCAACACCCGCGTGTCCACCCGCTCCGTGCCCATCCCGGTCAGTGACTTCTTGGGCACGACAAATGGCTCGACGCGGACGAACGTTAGTGGGACCTCGCGCTTGTTCGCGCCGCGAGTGATCCCCCTCCCTGGCACGTCGGCTCGGAACTTGCCGATGTCGTTTTCGTCCACGTCCATGCGCACATGGAGGGTGTTCACGTCGCCGAGCATGATCAGCGCCTGCCCCGGCGGCACGCCGACATACTCGCCGGGGCGGACGTTTTTCTGCAGAATCCGGCCTTTGACCGGGGCCGTCACCGTCAGCCGACCCAGCTCGGTCCGCGTCTGCTCGAGCTGGGCCTGAGCCATTTTCAACTGGGCGTCCGCGACGGCCACGTCGGGCTTCCACGCCCCCTCGACGAGCAACCGCAACTCGGCCTCGGCCCGGGCGAGCTGGGCCTCCGCGGTCGCGAACCCGTTCTTGCGCCGGAAGTACTCGTCCTCGGTCACGGCCCCGGTCCGAGAGCCGCGCTCGGCCCGGGCGAGCTGGTCGCGGGCGTCCTCGAGCAGCGCCTTGGCCTCGCGGACGCGAGCCTCCGAAATCGGTCTCTCCTCGTCGCGGGGCATCGCCTTCAATTTCGCCAGCGACGCCCGCGCCGACTCGACCATCGCCTGCCGGACGGCCAGCTCAGCTTGCAAGTGCCGGTCGTCGAGCCGGAACAGCTTCTGGCCCGCCTCGACGCCGTCGCCGACGTTCACATACACCTCCGCGACGACGCCCGCCAGGTGCGATCCGAGGGCGATGTTCTCCGTCACCGGCTCGATGACGCCGGCGCCGGCGACCGTCCCGCGATAGGGCGTCCGCGACGGCTCGATCGGCGGGGGTAGCTTCGGCGGCTCCTGGTTGGCCACGACGACGTGCCGCAGCGCGAAGACCAGGGCGATCACGGAGAGGATCGGTAGCAGGATCTTGTAGAGCATTTGGCTCACCTTCGGTTCGCCGCTAAGCGGTCAGTGACTGACTTAGGTTGCGTTGTTCTCCTCGACGCTCTCGATTCGGCCGTCGCTCATGGTCACGATTCGGTCCCCGAAGCGGAACACGCGGTTGTCGTGCGTGACAATGATGACCGCCCGGTCCGGGCGGCGGCCGATGTCCTTCAAGAGCTCCATCACCGTCTGCCCGCTGCGAGCGTCGAGGGCCGCGGTCGGCTCGTCGCAGACGAGCAGCCGTGGCTCGTGGACCAACGCCCGGGCAATGGCCACGCGCTGCTGCTGCCCGCCCGAGAGCTGGTCCGGATACGTTCGGAGCTTGTCTGCCAGTCCGACCGCGTCGAGCACCTCGTTCGCCCGATTCACGGCCTTCACTCGCGGCCAGCCGGCGACGATCAGCGGCACGGCCGCGTTCTCGGCCGCGGTCAGGGCCGGGAGCAGGTTGTACTGTTGAAACACGAACCCGACGTTCGTCCGCCGGAACGCCGTTTTGCCGCGCCCGCCCATCGCCGTCAGTTCCTCGTCCAGGACGACGACGGTCCCCTCAGTGGCGTCCAGGAGACCGCAAATCACGGAGATCAGTGTCGTCTTCCCGCACCCGGACGGGCCGACGAGCAGGGTCATCTCCCCGTACGCGGCGGTCATGTCCACGCCGCGAAGGGCCATGACCTTGGTGTCGCCGGTGCCGAACTGCTTGGTCACGCCGCGACATTCGACCGCAACTCCCGATTGCGGACTGCGCACGGCGAATTGCAGGGTCTCGGGAATCGTCGCTGTCGCCACCATTTGTCCGCTCCTTTGTGGTCAGCTCCACAATCCGGAATCACCGGAACACCACCGCCGGCTCCAAAACCAGCACCTTCCGAATGCTCAACAGGCTCGCCAGCACGACGATGAACCCCACGACCACCGCGGTCCCGCCCATGACCTGCCAGACCATGTGAAATCCCTTGAGCGGGATCGACGTCTGCGTGAGTTCAAAGAACAGGGCGGTCCCGCCGACGCCGAGGCCGTATCCGATCAGGCCGACGAGGATCGCCTGCACCAGTATCATCCCGACAATGCGCCGGTTGCTCGTTCCCATCGCCTTGAGTGCCCCGAACTGCTTCAGGTTCTCGATCGTGAACAGGTAGAACGTCTGCCCCGCGATCGCGACGCCGACGATGAACCCGATGGTCACCGTGATCCCGAAGTTGAACGGAATGCCTGTGTTCTTCAGGTAGAAGTCGATGGTCATCCACTTGAACTCCTCGCGCGTCCGGGCCTGCAGGCCGGTCTCATACGTGATCCGGTCGCACAGCTCCTTCGGCGACACCCCGGGCTCGGGCTCGACGACGATGTACGACAGCAGCCGCCGCTCCGGGGGGGAGTACTCGAGGGCCCGGGCGTACTTCGTGTAAAAGATCGGCTGCGACTGGAACGGTTGGCCGACCTCGCAGATGCCGACAATCTCGGCCCGCTTGTCGGTCATTTCGACGACCTGGCCGAGCCGGTGCGGCTGGCCTGGGAAGAGGTAGTGGTAACCGGCCTCGTCGATGATCACCGCGTCCGGCCTGTTCAGGTCCTCAACGCTGCCCAGGAGCATCTTTCGCGGGGCGCCGACGAGGGTGCTGTCGTCGAGGCCGAGGAGGATGACGCCGCGGAAGTCGCCACGGGCGCCGTCGTCGTTCCCCTCGGCCAGCCGGGCCCGGACGTTGCCGCGATACAGCTTCACCGCCCAGGCCACGCCCTCCACGCCGCGAACGCGGTGCAAGTCGTCGTCCGCCAGCCCGATCACCTCGTCCACCTGCCGGACGTTCGGGTCCATGACCCAGACTTCCCCCTCCTGGATGTTCTTCACCAGGTGGGTTGTCCGGCCCATGATGCTGACGAAGATGGACACCTGGTGCGAGATGAGCAGCGACGCGAACCCGACCCCGAAAATGATCCCGAGGTACTTGGCCCGGTCGCCGGTGAGCATTTTCAATGCGATCCAGATCATGGCGAGCTCCGGGTTTCGGATTTCGCGTTTCGGGCCTGCGCGCCCGCATCGACCGACTTGCCGAGCCCGCGCAAGGTGAGGTCGGCGATGTGGTCAGCCAAGACGTCGGCGCTAAACCTCTCCATCAGCTCGCGGCCGAACAGGACCTCGCTCACCGCCCGGTTCTGCCGGTAGTACAGGCACTGCCCGACGATGCTAAAGCCGACGAGCACGCGCCGTTCGAATGGCAGGTCAGGGAGCAGCTCATCGAGGATGGCCACCAGGACATCTACCATCGGCCTGATATGCTCGCGGACGACCTCTTCCGTGGCCGACGACGGGGTGGGCCGGGTCATCTCCCGGCTCATCAGGGCCATGGAGGCTTCCTTCGGCACTTCGAGCATGCGGGCGATCATGGTGCGGACGAAGTCCCGGAGTTTCGTTTCCGGCGGCGTGCCCGCCGGCCAATCCGGGAACGGCGTCCCGTGCATGCAAGTCCGCATGGCGTACTTGACCGCCTCGACGTACAGCCGATCCTTGCCGCCGAAGTAGTAGTTGATGGCCCCGACGTTCTTCATGCCGGCGCGCTGGCAGATCTCCCGGGTCGTCGCGGCCGCGTAACCGCGCTCGGCGAAAACCTCCTCCGCCGCGTCCAGAAGTTGGAGGCGGGTTTGGTCGTGGGACGTTGAATCGAGTGGAGGTGACACGTTGACTTTCGGGGTCGTAGTCGTAATAAATCGTCTGTTTGAAGCGCTTGATTTAGGATAATACGGTGCCTTGTCTGTAGAGTCAAGCGTTTGATTTAAAATCCTTGGAGACGGCGGCCGTGATATAACGATCAGATAATTATTTGATTTACTAGGGCCGAAAAGGCCGAGGGGCCTGGCAACCATGATGGGGGCTATGTGAAAAATGGTGGCAGGTCTTGGTAGCTTTGGCTGCCGCACCCCCGCCGGGAGATGGAAGAGACATCGGGGAACTCCGCCGACCCCGAAAAACGTCCCCAAACGTCCCTTTCCCCGAATCTCTGGTCGCATTCTCAACACTCGAGGCGCAGCATGTACCGAATCCCGATCCTCGTATTTGCCTGGGCTTTGATCGGAGCCGATCGTGGCCGGCCGGCCGACCCGCCGACCCTTGAACAGCTCATCGCGCAGCTCGGGAGCAAGTCGTTCGCGGAGCGGGAAAAGGCGACCCAACTCCTTCGCGAGCGCGGCCCGGAGGCACTCCCGGCACTCCGCAAGGCACTCGCGAGCAAGGACGAGGAGGTGCGAAAGCGGGCTGAGGGGTTGATCCCCGGACTCGAGATCAATGAGGCGCTCTTGCCGAAGCGCGTCACCCTCAAGATGAAGGACCGCGACCTCGACGACGTGCTGCGCGAGATCACGAAGCAAACCGGTTACAAGCTCGGCATCGGCGCCCAACCCGACTCGCGAAAGGTCACCGCCGACCTTCAGGACGTGCCGTTCTGGGAGGCAATCGATCTGATTCGCGAGCAGACCGCGAAAGACATCTACGACGGCGGCACCGAGACCTGGCGCCTGAAGCCGGGTGAGAATCGCTCCCCGTTCGTCAACGTTCGCGGGCCGTTCCGGCTGGAAGCCACCTGGTTCCACGAGGACCGGGACATCGACTTCACGCGCGCCGGCCCGGGCAAGGTAGGCCGGCGCAGTCATCAACTGACCCTGCTGGTCAGGGTCCTCGCCGAACCGCGGCTCACATTCCTGCGCGTCAGTCCGGCCAAGGTGGACGAGGCCATCGACTCGGAAGGCGAGTCGCTGCTCGAGCCGTCGCCCCAGCCCAAGAAGGCGGAAGTTCCGCCCGGGGAAAAGCCGCCGCTACCCTCCGACGAAGCCGCCGCGATCCCACCGGACCGGGGTACTTTTCGAGGGGAGTCGCTGCAGGCATCCGACGTCCGCCTCCGACGGGCGTCGGAGACGGCGAAGACCATCAAGCTCGTCCGCGGGACCATCCCGGTGAAGGCGATCCTGATTCGCAAGCCGGTCGAGGTGACATCCAAGGTCATGGAATCGACCGGGACCACGTTCCGGGCGGGTGACGAATCGCTCCAGATCACTCGCGTCCAGAACCAGGGCGGCGGGTCGATCGAGGTTCAGATTCAGGTGCCCCGCGAGCACGATCAGAACTGGCAGTGGTACGAGCGCTTTCACCTGGAGGACGACGCGGGGAACCAGTTCCAGGACCACGGTCGCGGGAGCCAGTCGAACGGCCAGAAGTACTGGATTTCGATCTACTACGGCCCGCCGAACGGCAAGGCCGTCGGGCCGCCGACGAAATTGATCTTCCAGGACTGGGTCGTCCACGAGCACGCGATCCCGTTCCAGTTCCGCGACGTGCCTTTGCCGTAACCCGAGGTCATCCGCCGGCGCGACGCGGCTCGTAGTCCGGCAAGTCCCTGATTGATCCGAGGCCGAAGACCTGCAGGAACTTCTTCGTTGTCCCGTAGATCACCGGACGTCCGAGTGACTCGTGCCGGCCGACGATCTTGACGAGCCCCTTCTCCATCAAGTGGGTCAGGAGTTCGCCGCAGCCGACACCGCGGACGGCCTCGACGTCTGCCCGCATGATTGGCTGACGGTAGGCCACGACCGCGAGCGTCTCCAGCGCCGCCGCGGTGAGTCGCAACTCGCCCGCCGTTCGCTGAGCGCGCACGAGCCAGGGGCGGTACGCCGGGCGCGTCAGGAGCTGGAACCCGCCGGCGATCTCCTGGACCTGGAAGGCCGTCCCGTCGGCGTCGTAGAGTTCGCGGAGCCGTCCGACCAGCTCCCGGGCCTCCGCGGCATTGGCTAGACCCGCCGCGGAGGCGATCTTCCGGGCGGTCAACGGCTCATCGGCCAGAAAGAGCACGGCCTCCAGCCGGGCCAGCCGCGGGGGGCGGGCGTGCGGGTCGGTGGGCGCGGGCTCCGGCCGCTCGGCCACGAGGCGATAGGCGAGCGGCAGCCGGGCGTTCGCGGGCAAGCGGTCCGTGCGGCGTCGGGCGGCGGGACCTCGCATCGGGTCAGCGTAATCGAAGGACCGGCGTCTGACTGCGCCTGTTTCGCGGAGGCTGCCGGACCCTACGTTGCCGGTCACTCGCACCGCGATAGAAAACCATTCCTTTGCCCTTAGCCGGACTCGCCGTGACGGACCTGTTTTCGTTCCTGCCCGCCCCGCTCGACCTGATCGCCGCCTGCCTGGTGGTCGGCGTGGTCGTCGTCTCATTCATTGCGGTCATGGCGAGCGTGTTCGTTTGGCTCGAGCGCAAAGTCTCGGGCCGCATTCAGGATCGCCTCGGCCCGACCCGCCTCGGCCTGTTCGGGCTCCCCCAAATGGTCGCGGACGCGATCAAGCTGCTCACAAAGGAGGACACGGCCCCGGCGGTCGCGGACCGGTTTCTCTTCAAGCTGGCCCCCTACCTGGCCTTCTGCGCGTCCTTCGTCGCCTTCGTCTCGCTCCCGTTCGGGAACGGGATCGTCGGCTACAACCTGAACGTCGCGGCGTTCTTCATCCTGGCCGTCCTGTCGAGCGAGGTGTTCGGGGTGGTGCTGGCCGGGTACGCGTCCGGGAGCAAGTGGTCGCTCTTCGGCGGCATCCGTGAGGCGGCCCAGGTGGTCAGCTACGAGGTGCCACGATCGATGTGCGTCCTGATCCCGGTGATCGTCGCGGGGACGCTCAATCTGAACACGATCGGCCGGCAGCAGACGGGGTTCTTCTGGGAGTGGCACCTGTTCCACGACCCGTTCACGTTCGTGGCCTTTTTCATCTTCTTCATCGTGGCCACGGCGAGCTGCAAGCGGGCCCCGTTCGACCTGGCCGAGGCGGAGAGCGAGCTCGTCGCGGGCTTTCACACCGAGTACAGCGGGCTGCGCTGGTCCATCTTCTTCATGGCCGAGTACGCCAGCATGTTCGCGGTCAGCGGCGCGGCGGCGATCCTGTTCCTCGGCGGCTGGCACACGGGACTCTTGCCATTCGAGCCGTCGGAACGGCTCCGGTGGGCCGGCCACGTGCTCGACGTGATCGTGTTCATTGCCAAGGGCTGGGCCCTGGTGTTCGTCATGATGTGGATGCGCTGGTCGCTACCGCGGCTGCGCATCGATCAGGTGATGATGACCTGCCTGAAGTACTTCCTGCCGATCTCGTGCGTACTGTTGGTGGGAGTATGCCTGTGGGAGCTGTTCGTGCCGCGCGTGGTCGGCGACGCCTGGCGGTACCTGAGCGCGTTCGGGTGCATGGCTTTCGTTCTCGGCGTCATCGTCCGATTGCTGGTGAGTCCGCTCCCGGGCCCGCGGGGCGAGTTGCCGGGCGCCTGGGCCGGGGTGGCCACCCCCCTAATGAAAGCGAAGTGACGACGAATCGAGCCGATGGAGACGAAGTGACGCTCGACGTGATCCTGTTCGCGATCATCGCCTCGGCGACGGGCCTGTCGGCCCTGTCGGTCGTGTTCTCGCGCAATGTCGTCCGCAGCGCCGTGTGGCTCTTATTTACGCTCGTCGGCGTCTCGCTCCTCTACTTCCTGCTCGGTGCCGAGTTCGTCGGGGCAACGCAGCTCATCGTCTACGTTGGCGGGACGATGGTCCTGGTCGTATTCGGCGTCATGCTCACGGCCCAACAACAGTTCCTCCGGATTCGCATCCGCCCTGAGGAATGGGCGATGGGCGGGGTGTTGGCCGCGTGCCTGTTCGCCTTGCTCGTCACGATCTCGTTGCGAATCGGCGAGGGGAAGGCGGCTCCCCCGACCGAGCCGATGCCCGGCGCCGGGCAGCTCGGAGTCGGTTTCCTGACGACGTACTTGTTGCCGTTCGAGATCATCTCCGTGCACCTGCTCGTCGTGCTGATCGGCGCGGCCTATCTGGCCCGGGCCAAGCGGCGGCCGAAGGAGGCCGGGAATGACTGACCTCGGGCTGACCCCGTACTTGTGCCTGGGCGCGTTCCTCTTCGCCTGCGGGCTCTTGTGCATCGCGGCCAAGCGGAATGCCGTCGGGGTGTTGATGGGGGTGGAGCTGGTACTGAACGCCGCGAACGTGAACTTCGTCGCCTGCGCCCGGTACGTGCCGAAGTTCGCGTTGGAGGGGCAGGTGTTCGCCCTGCTGGTGATCGTGCTCGCGGCCGGGGAGGCGGCGGTCGCCCTGGCGATCATCCTCAACTTTTACAACAACCACGCGACCGTCGATGTGGACCGGGCGGACGAGTTGAAGGGGTAAGCCGCGGGTCGCTAGCGGCCTCGCGACGGAGGTGACATGGTCTCTTGGCTCCTGGCGACGCCCGGCCGCCTGTACGTCGTCGCCACGCTGTTGCCGCTGGCCGCGTACTTCCTGCTCCTGGTCGGGGGTTGTTTGCGGGCCGTCTGCCGCCCGTATGCCCATTCGCCGGGATTCGCCCGGTTCCTCTACTTCTTCCTCGGCGGGCACCGGCCGCTCAAGTCCGGCGCGTACCTGGCCACCGGGGCCATCGCCCTGAGCGCCGCGCTGTCAATCGTCGGCTTGGTGAACTTCCTCGGCGAGTCCGACTCGGTCTCGACCATCGAATTCGACCACCGGTGGG
Source organism: Gemmataceae bacterium (assembly GCA_035258765.1). GTDB lineage: Bacteria > Planctomycetota > Planctomycetia > Gemmatales > Gemmataceae > SIAJ01. Next base: position 11,888 of record DATFWZ010000442.1, on the reverse strand, counting down.
CCGAGCGCACGACCTGGGCCCAGGTCGGCCCGTCCGACGCGGCCCGGCCGGCCGTCCAGCTCGAGCTCGGCTACCGGATCGACCACCTCACCGCGCTCATGTTTGCCATGGTGGCGTTTGTCTCGGCGTGGATTTTCGTGTTCTCGCTCGGTTACATGGCCGACGAGACCGAGGAAGTTCACGAGGACCACGAGGCGCACGTCAAGCGGCCGGGACGGTATGGGCGGTTCTTCCTGTTCCTGTCCCTGTTCTGTTTCTCGATGCTCAACCTGTTGATCGCGGACAACCTGTTCCAGGTGTTCATCTCCTGGGAGCTGGTTGGAGTCTGCTCGTTCTTCCTGATCGGGTTCTACCACGAGCGAGACAGCGCCGCGTTCGCGGCCAACAAGGCGTTCATCGTCAACCGCGTCGGCGACGCCGGGTTCCTGATCGGGCTGGCCCTGGTGTGGACCTATTTCGGGACGTTCAACTTCGCGGACATCTTCGCGGAGTTGGCCACTCGCGGGCCGCCGATGCCGGAGCACCTGTTCGTGATCATGGGAATCGGCATCTTCCTCGGGTGCGTCGGCAAGTCGGCTCAGTTCCCGCTGCACACGTGGCTCCCGGACGCGATGGAAGGCCCGACGCCCGTGTCTGCGCTCATCCACGCGGCCACGATGGTCGCGGCCGGGGTGTACCTGGTCGGCCGGGCCTACCCGCTCTTCGCGCCGGAGGTCCGGCTGCTCATCGCTTACACCGGGGCCATCACGCTATTCCTGGCCGCGACCATCGCACTCGTGCAAACGGACATCAAGCGCGTGCTGGCCTACTCGACAGTCAGCCAGCTCGGGTTCATGATGCTCGGGCTCGGCGTCGGCGGGTGGGTCGCGGGCCTCCTGCACTTGCTGACACACGCCTTCTTCAAGGCGCTCCTGTTCCTCGGTTCCGGGAGCGTGATCTACGGATGCCACCACGAGCAGGAGCTGCCGAAGATGGGCGGCCTGCGGCACCGGATGCCCGTGACCGCGTACACGATGCTGATCGGAGTACTCGCCATATCGGGGACACCTTTCTTCAGCGGCTGGTACAGCAAGGACATGATCCTGTCGAACGCGCTGGGCTTCGCCCTGCACGACACGGAGCACATGGCGCTTTGCATTCTGCCGCTCGTCACGGCCGGGATGACCGCGTTCTACATGTTCCGATTGTGGTACTTGGCGTTCGCGGGCGAGCCACGAAGCCACGCGGCCGAAGAGGCGCATGAGTCGCCGTGGGTGATGACGCTGCCGCTGGTCGTGCTGGCCATCTTCAGTGTGTGCGTCGCCTGGGGATGGCCATTGTGGGACCCGCACGCGAGCTATCTCGGGCACTTATTAGAGAAAGCACGCCCGGGGCCAGCGCACGGGCTGGCGCCGGACGACACAACGCACTCGGCCGGGTGGCTGGCCCTGCTCGCCGCCGCGGCCGGGTTCGGACTCGCGACCCTCATGTACGGAGTCCGCAAGTTCGACCCGGCCGTCGTGAAGGCCAAGGCCGGGGCCGCGTACGCGTTCCTTCGCGAGAAGTGGCATTTCGACGAGCTTTACGACGCGTTGTTCGTTCGCCCCGCGGTGGCTCTCGGCTACGGCACGGCCCGGTTCGACAAGCGGGCGGCCCCCCCGGACGAGGCCGAAATCGCCGATCAATCCGTCAACGTCAGCAGCCTGGACGGGGTCTTGAACGCCCTCGGCCTGGGCACCGCGATCCTCGGCCGCAAGCTCCGGGAGGCCCAGTCGGGGCTCATCCGCCGCTACGTCACGGTATTGATGCTTGTTGCTGTCGCCCTGTTTGCACTGCTCGTAGTTGTCTACGCCTAGCCGCACCGCGAAACGGGTCGATTCGCCCCCTAACCACTGAACCCTCCGACATGGTTGAGTACGACCTGGTCCTGATGTCGCTGGTGATATTCACCCCGGCCGCGTTCGGCGTGCTGGCGCTGTTCTTCCCGGCGAAGTGGGTCGAAGGGGTCCGGTGGTGGGCCCTGGTCGGGGCGACGGCTACGCTCATCCTCAGCCTTTGCCTCTTGATCGAGTACTACGCGCTCCTCGACCGGTACTCGGACCGCGGGTTGCGCTCCATGCACCACCCGAAGACGCAGCTCGACGCCCGCGTGGACGAGTCGATGCGCCGGGCCCGGCTCGACACGTCGGCTCCACAGATCGCCGACGACTGGGTCGCGTCCGTTCCCTGGATCCAGCGGTTCGACATCAACTATGCCATTGCCGTGGACGGCTTTTCGCTCCCTCTCATTCTGCTGACGTCCGTTGTGCTGTTCCTGTCCGTTATCGCCTCGTGGGGGATTGAACAGAACGTCCGTGCCTACTTCGCGCTGCTCCTCATCCTCGAGACCGGCGTGCTGGGCACGTTCTTCGCGACCGACCTGTTCCTCCTCTACGTCTTCTACGAGATCATGTTGATCCCGATGTACTTCCTGATCGGCCTCTGGGGCGGGGGCCGGCGAAAGTACGCGGCCATCAAGTTCGTGCTCTACACGTTGGCCGGGAGCGTCTTCATCCTGGTCGCGATCATCGGGCTCTACTTCACCGACGTCCGCGACTACGTGGACAAGGCCACGGTCGAAGATCGGGCTGCCGAGCGGAAGAGGGAGAACCCCAAGCTCAATCCCGACGAGGCGCGGGAGTACCACACGTTCAGCATCCCCGTCCTGCAGCGGGCCGGGCAGGCGGCCATGCTCCACCTCAACGGGCACGGCGACAAGCTCGCGGCCCGCGAGGAGGGCGGGGAGGGCAAGATCGAGCTCCTGGGCCGCGGGGTGAAGCCCAACGACGCGTCCGCCCGAATGGGTCAGCCGTTCTTTCGGCCGACGTACCAGTACATCCTGTTCCTGCTCCTGTTCGTCGGCTTCGCGGTCAAGGTGCCAATCGTCCCACTGCACTCGTGGCTCCCCGACGCCCACGTCGAAGCTCCGACGCCGATCAGCATGGTCCTGGCCGGGGTCCTCCTCAAGCTCGGCGGCTACGGCATCATCCGGCTCGCGTACCCCATCTGCCCGTGGGCGGCCGAGCAGCTCTCGCTGGCCCTGGGCATTGTCGGCGCGTTCGCCATCGTCTATGGCGCGTTCGTCGCGATGGGCCAGACCGACTTCAAGCGGCTCCTGGCCTACTCGTCCGTCAGCCACATGGGCTACGTGATCCTCGGGTTTGCGGTCTGGTCAACCGGCGCGAGGTCGCAGTACTGGTCCTGGGCGATGAACGGGGCCATGTTCCAGATGCTGGCGCACGGCATCAGCTCGGCCGGAATGTTCTTCGTTGTCGGCGTCGCGTACGAGCGCGCCCATCACCGCGACATCAGCCGGTACGGCGGGCTCATGACATCGATGCCGCTCTACGGCGGGCTGAGCGCGATCCTCTTCTTCGCGTCCATGGGATTGCCCGGCCTGTGCGGATTTGTCGGTGAGATATTCGTTGTCCTCGGCACCTGGAACTTCCACCCCGGGCTGGCAGTCCCGGCCATCCTCGCGACGGTGCTGACGGCCGGGTACCTGCTCTGGACGTGGCAGCGCGTCTTCCTGGGTGTGAACCCGGCGACCGCTAACTACCCCGACCTCTCCGCCCGCGAGTCCGTGGTGCTGATCGTGTTCTGCGCCCTGGCGATCGCGCTGGGGCTGTTCCCACAGACGCTGGTCCTCAACTGGATGGAGCCGAGCGTGACGGGTCTGGTCGAGTCACTGGCGCGGCTGAAGCCGTAGCGGGAAGCAAAACGAGTGCGGTATAATTCCCACTACCGCCGGAGCGCTGTCATGGACACGAGAATTGTCGCGGACGAAGCCCTTCTCTCGAAGGTTCGGGAAATGACGGCCCCCACTCAGCTCTGCGATGCCAATGGGAACACGGTTGCCGTCGTGGTGCCCCCCGGCCTGTACAGGGACCTATTGTTGACGTGGTCCGATGCCCACTTCGACCCTGAATTCGCGGAACGGTCCTGGCAGGATTATCTCAAGAACGGCGGGCGTTCCACGGCCGAGATCTTTGAATTGCTGAAGAACCTGGAGGAGGCCAAGGATCCCGTGTCATGAACTTTCGCCTGGTTTGGCCTCGCCGGGTCGAAGAAGAATTGGGATCTGAATACCTCCGGGCTCGAGACCACGGGCTCGCGGACGACTTCACGGCCGCGTTGCATCGCCTGGAGGTCAGCCTCGCGGCCGATCCGATTGAAAGCAGTGAGTCCCGCGACGGACCGGACCGGATCGCTCTCGATTGGCCGGTCGTCATTTGGTTCCGGGTGGACGAACCTCTTCACGCCGTTGTCATCACCGGAATTCACTTTGCGGGTTGATCCTCTCAGTCATCCCGCCACTCTCACCATCACCGTCCGCGTTCGCGGCCCGTCGAACTCGCAGAAGTACACCCCCTGCCACCGCCCCAGAACGACATCGCCCGCGTCCACAATCAGCGTCACACTCGGGCCGACCAGGCTCGCCTTGATGTGTGAGTCGCTGTTCCCCTCCCCGTGGCGGAAGCCTGGCTGGTCCTTCGGCACCGCCTTGTTCAGGTACAACAGCATGTCGTGAACCACGTCCGGGTCGGCGTTCTCGTTGACCGTGATCGCGGCCGTGGTGTGTGGGCAGTAGACGACACACAGGCCCGTTTTCAGGCCGGAGGCCGCGACGGCCTCGCGCACCTGGTCGGTGATCTCCACGAGTTGGTTGCGGGCCGTTGTCTTGAGATTGAAGCTGATCATGGGAGTGCCTCGTGGTTCACTTTCGGTTCACCGCTAAACGAGGGGGTTTCGGCTCACCGCCAACAAGAGGTTACCACTTCTTTCTGGCCGCCTTGAGCATCTCGGCGGCCTCCTGGCGCGTCGTGTCGCTCCGCGCTTCGCCGCGCATCATGCTCGCCAACTCTTCCAGTCGCTCGTCGTCGGTTTCGAGCGGGGCTATTGTCGTCGTGGTCCGCTTCGCTTTCGTCGCCTTGCGAATGGTCCACTGGTGCCGGGCGTAGGCCGCGACCTGGGGCAGGTGGGTGACGCAGATGACCTGGTGGCTCCGTCCGAGGGCGGCCAGCTTCTCGCCGACGATGTCGCCCAGCCGTCCGCCGACGTTGGCGTCGATCTCGTCGAAGACCAGTGTCCCGGCCGGGTCGTGCGCGGCCAGCACGGTCTTCAGGGCCAGCATCGCTCGCGACAACTCGCCGCCGGAGGCCACCTTTCGCAATGGGCGAAATGGCTCCCCGGGGTTGGCCGCGAGCATGAACTCCAGGTCGTCCGCCCCGCCAACCGGGACGTCGCCGCGGAACGGGTCATCTCCCAACGAGATCGGCTCCAGTCCGCAATCGAGCCTGGCGGCCGCCATCCCGAGATTGACGAGGTGTTTCTGCGTCTCGCCAACCAGCTTTTTAGACACCTTTCCGCGGGCCTTGCTCAGGGAATCGGCCGCGGCCTTCAACTCGGCGAACGCCGTCCGCAGCTCGCCGTCAATCCCGGACAGGTCGGACTCGTCCTTTGCCAGGGCCGCCTCGCGGCCGTCCAGGTCGGCCCGGTAGGCGACCAGCTCCTCAATCGACTTGCGGTACTTGGCCTGCAACCGCCGGAGCTGCTGCAGACGCCGTTCGACCTCTTCAAGACGACCGGGGTCGGCTTCGAAGTGCTCGCTCAGGTCGCGGCAGGTCTCGGCGATCTCGCGAACCTCCGGGGCCAGCGCCTCCAATCGCTTCGCGACGTCCGAGATGTCCGGGTCGATATTCGCCCAGTGCTGCGCCTCCTTGAGCAATCGGCCGAGCTGCTCCACCACGGACCCGTCCTCGTCGTAGAGCCGGCCGGCCGCGCCCGCGGTGAACTCCTGCAGCGCCTGCGCGTGGGTCAGCCGGTCGCGTTCGACTACGAGGCCGGATTGTTCATCCGGGACCAGCCGGGCCGCGTCCAGCTCCTCGCGCTCGAACCGGATCAGGCTCAGCTCGCGCTGCCGGGCCTCCTGCCGGTCGTGCAGGTCGGCCCGGCGCCGGCGCAGCTCCCGCACCCGGGCCGCCTTCTCGTCGTACACGGCCCGCAGGTCGCCGAGCCTGCCGAACGCGTCGAGGAGTTGGACCTGGTACGACGGCTCCAGGAGCGAATGGCTCTCGCGCTGTCCATGAACATCGACCAGAAGCTCGCCGAGCTTCTGCAAGAGGTTGACGGACACCGGGCTGTCATTGACATACGCCTTGCTGGCCCCCTCCCGGCGGAGCCGGCGGGAGACGATGACGTGATCCTCCTCCAGCTTGTGTCCCAGGACGTCCTCGACCGCCTTCTTGAGCCCGGGCCGGGTCAACTCGAACAGCCCGGTGACCCGCAGCTCGTCGCTCCCGGAGCGGATCAGGTCGGCGGATCCGCGTTCGCCGATCAAGAGGCCCAGGGCGCCGAGCAGGAGTGACTTGCCGGCCCCGGTCTCGCCGGTCCAGGCGCAGAACCCGTCGTGCAGCTCGACGCGCACGTCCTCGATGAGGGCAAGGTTCTGGACCGACAATTCTCGGAGCATACGGGCATGTTACCGGCGCTCGGAAGGGGGTGTAGTTTCGTAATCACGCCGGGCCAGGCGGTTTCTCGGCCAGGAGGACGACCGGCCGCACGCCCCCGAATGTCCAGATCATTGCTAGTAAAGACAGGGCGCGATTGTCCGCGCGGCGAATGGGTTCTAACCCGGCAGACTTAAGGACGGCCGCGTACTCGCCACCATGCTTGATATCCCGGAGCAAAAGCCGTCCGCGAGATTTCAGGACGCGAGCGATTTCTCGCAGCGCCTTTTCGCGGTCTTGCGGGTCGTACAGGTTGTGGACGGCCCAGCTCGATACCACCGTGTCGAAGGCCGCGTCCGGGAACGGCAATTCGCGCATGTCGGCCGTCCGCACCTCGACGCGTTCGGCGACTCCCTCCAATCGCGCGTTCTCGAGCGTCGCGTCCGGGCGGTTGCCGCTCAGGTCCTCCGTCTGCCAGATGTCCACGCCGATCGCCCTGCCGGTCGTGAGCCGCCGCGCCGCCGCGATCAGCAGCAGTCCGCGGCCGCAGCCGACGTCCAGCACCTGCTCGTCCCCCCGCCACGGCAGGAGGTCGAGCAGCCTCTCCCGCCCGCGGACCTTGCCGACCTTGCTCCCGTAGACCATGAGCGCCGCGGTGATGCCGCAGGAGATCGCGAACCCGAGGCCGATCCCGGCCATCGGGATGCCGAGAACCGAACCCGACCACAGGCCGGCGGCGGCCGACACGAACGCGAGCAGTCCGGCCGCGGCGACCAACGCCAGGTTGCGGACAACGCCGGGCGCGTCGACTCCGTAGTCGGGCTTAGTGACGGCGGGCATGACGAGTTTCCCGTTTCGGCCGCGGCAAGGGCAACCGCGAGCGTCGCCGCGACTATAACACTACCTCACCGCGTCCTTCCACCCGTTTGAGGAACTCTCCATGCGGAAGCCGCTTGCCGCCCTGGCCGTCGCGTTGTGCTCCGCCGTCGCGCTGGCCGACGAGAAGCCGAAGGCCGGGATCACCCAGAAGCCCTACGGCAAGATGCCCGACGGTACAGAGGTTGACGAATACACGCTGACCAACCGCACCGGGGTAACCATGAAGGTCATTACCCTCGGCGGGATCGTCACCGAGGTGCACGTGCCCGACAAGGACGGCAAGCTGGCCGACGTCTGCCTCGGGTGTTCCAACCTCGAAGAGTACCTCGAAGGCCACCCGTTCTTCGGGGCCATCGCGGGCCGCGTCGCCAACCGGATCGCCAAGGGCAAGTTCACCCTGGAGGGCAAGGAGTACACGCTCGCCACGAACAACGGGCCCAACCACCTGCACGGCGGCAAGGTCGGGTTCGACAAGCGGGTCTGGAAGGCGGAGGCCTCGGACCTGGGCGACCGCAAGGCGGTCGTCCTGAAATACACGAGCAAGGACGGCGAGGAGGGGTACCCGGGCACGGTGGACGTGACCGTCACCTACGTACTCAACGACGCGAACGAGTGGCAGATCGAGTACAAGGCGACCACCGACAAGGCGACGCCGATCAACCTCACCCAGCACGCCTACTTCAACCTGGGCGGACACGACTCGGGAACGATCCTCGACCACCTGATGAAGATCGAGGCCGACTACTACACCCCGACCGACGAGACGCTCATCCCGACGGGCAAGATCGACCCGGTGGAGGGGACGCCGTTCGACTTCCGCTCGCCCACGCCCATCGGGAAGAACATCAAGTCGATCAAGGCCACGCCGCAGGGGTACGACCTGAACTACGTCCTCCGCGGCGAGGCCGGCAAGCTGCGCCCGACCGCGGAGGTGAGCGAGCCGAAGTCGGGGCGGGTCATGAAAGTCTCCACGACTGAGCCAGGCGTGCAGTTCTACAGCGGCAACTTCCTCGACGGCAAGCAGAAGGGGAAGGGGGGTGTGAAGTACAAGCAGTACGCGGGCTTCTGCCTGGAAACCCAGCACTACCCGGACTCGATCAACCACAAGGAGTTCCCGAGCGTCGTCCTCGAGCCCGGGAAGACGTACACGCACACGACGGTGTACGCGTTCGGCACGGCGAAGTGACGGTCAATTTTCGATTGAGGATTTGGGGTTGATGATTGGCCCAAAGGAACGTCGATCCCAAATCCTCGATCGTCATTTCTTCAGATTGGCCGTGGCCCACTCCTTCCACTTCTGGTGGGCGGCCTCGCGCTTCTCGTCGCTGGCGAACGCGTAATAGGCGTGCGTGCTCAGCGGCACTGCTCCGGTCGGCACGCGGCGCTCGAACCCGAAGTCCGACAAGCTTTGACCCGCCAGCTGAACCGCGGCGCCGAGGGCCACGTCACGCACTTCGACCGTCCCTTGCTCCCCGTTCACGATGACCGTGCCGATGGTCGTCTTGTCCCCCAGGAATGGCGCGAGGTCCTTGATGTCCTCCTTCGTCGCGAGCCGGGAGAACCCGATCAGGGCGAACGACCGGACGAGCGCAATAGACCGGACGTCGCCCGCGATCTTCAGAACAATCGGGGCACACTCCTTGACCGCGTTCTGGGCCGCGATGTCGATCCCCCGCCGCACCACGACCGAGTAGCGCTCCTTCTCGAGCCAGGCGGCGTACAGCTTCCGCAGGGGTGTTGCCTCCGCGGCCGACAGTTTGGCGATCAGGGCGGGTGAATTCAGGAACTGGTAGTAGTAGGTCGAGCTGACCCCGCGAATGATCGTCGGCCGGACCTCCCCGGACGCGCCGAGGAACAGGAACATCAGCACTTCGGCCTCGGTCGCCGTCTGCCGGTCCGCGACCGACTTACCGGGCACCCGGCCATAGTTGCGGCTGTACACGTTCCGCATTAGCTCGACGTACGCCTGCAATAGTTGGTCGGGGTGCAGCTCAACCTCCTGAAGTACCTCGGGGTAGGCCTTGATCATCTCGGCGTAGAGCTGCCGACTCACCTTGCCGTCGCCGGCGATCCTGAGCCACCGGGAGGCGCCGGGCAGATCGTCCGGGATCGGGCCGTCGGCGCTGTCGAGGAACTTCTGAACCCGCTTCTCCAGGTCGATCCGCCAGATGACCGGGTAGAGCTTCTTACACCGGTCGCTCACCTCAGCGTCGCCCGATTGCTGCCCGGCGAGGACCGCGTCGCGGGCCGCGTAGCCCAGCTCGATGAGTGCCTTGGCCGCCTTCTCGCGGTCGCGGTAGTCCGGGTGCCCGAGCCGGGCGACGAGGGCCTCGGCCTTCTTCTTGATCTGGGCGTCGGTGTTAGGGACGCCGACGGAAATGGCGATGAGGAGCAGTGTGGAGGGTATCACGGTTTGCCTCCGGGGGAGAGGTTCCGGTCGGCTTCAAATTCGGCCCACTTCTTTCGGGCGGCGGCCCGGCGCGCCGCGTCCGGGAAGGCGTAATCCGCAAGTTCGACTCGCGGATCCATTCTCTCGACGTCTGGCGGGGTCCAGCCCGCGAGCCGCTCACAAGTTGCCAGCGCGATGTCGCCGAGCAGTACTTTGGGCCCGTGGAGCGGCGTGTCGTCGACGACGAGTCCGGAGAGACGCTGGACGTCTTCCGACTTGCCGACTTTCGCCAGGGCGATGAGGGCCCCGGCCCGCGCTGCCGGGCACTGTTTCGGGTCGCAGGCCGTCTGCAGGGCGACTGGCCGAAGTTCCGGAATTTCGGCATCCGCCGCAAGCCGAAAGCCGGTCAGAACGCACTTCCCCTCGACCTCTTGGTCGTCGAAGTTCCGCGGACCCTTCAGCCAGCCAATGAACACCCGGCGCACCTCCGGCGACCCCTCCTCGCCGGTCACGTGATCCTTCGCGTACTTGGGGCCGAAAAACGGATAATCCGACCGACGACTCCCGTCGCAGCGGAATCTGCCGACGGCCGGGTGCGCCGACAGGAACCAGAACAGGACGACGTCCGACCGCGGCGACGGCAGCGACCGCAGGTCAACGATGCTCCGGCCGTCCGGGAACATGAGCACCGTATCCACATATCGCCCGAAGGTCGGGCCGGCCGCCTTCGGGTTGGCGGGGTCAAGCCCGTCCAGGAACTCCCGATGTGTCGTGAAGACTTCGAGGTACAGCAGTCGCGCCGCGGGAGTGTCGCCCGCGAACTCGAGAAACCGGCGGAGCCAGTGCTCGTCGTTCGGGATTGGCGTCTTGGGGTGCTTCCGGAGCAGGGCGTGCATATCTGCCAGCCGGCGGCGAATGGCCTCGTCCACGACCGCCGGTAGCAGGTGCCGGCACCGTTCGGCGACTTCCGGGTCCGTGTGGGATTGGCCGCGGTGCACGGCGGCGACCGCGGCTCGGCCCAGTCCGATCAGTTCCTTACCGACTCGTTCCCGGGTGGCATACGACGGGCTTCCCAATTGGCCGACGAGTCCCTCCGCCCGAACCACCGGGTGCAAGGCAATGACCGCGAGCAGCACCGTGGGCGGGAGCACGGCAGTGGCCTCCCGCTACTTCTTCTCGGGGGGCTTGGGCGGGTCCTTCTCGGAAGCCTTGGGCGGAGTCTTCGCGTCCGGCGTCTTGGCCGCGGGATCCTTGTTCAGGTTCTCCGCCGCCCACTTCTTCCACTTGGCGTGCGCGTCCTCGCGGCTCTTGTCGTCCACGAAGCCGTAGTAGTAGTAGTACAGCTGGTTCCCACCTCCCCCGAAGCGGCTGTCGAACCCGTAGTCGCTCGTCTTCTGGCCGGCCAGCTGGATGGCCGTTCCGAGGGCCACGTCCCGCATTTGGATCGTGTGCGGCCCCCCATTCCCGAAGTTGATCCGCCCAACCTCCGTCTTGTCGTCCAGGAACTTCTCGACGACCTTGATGTGCTCCTTGGTCCCGAGCTTGGTCAAGCTCAAGAGGACCTGGGCAAGGCCGTAACGGTCCTGGCTCTTCTTGTCGAGCAGCCTGAGGGCGACGGGTAGAGCCTCCTTCACGCCGGCGCGGGCGGCAAGGCTGAACCCCTGCGACTGCAAATACGTCTGCGGCTCGTTTTCCAGCCAGTCGAGGAAGAGCTTCCGCATGGCCGGGGAGCCCTTGTCGCCGATGGCGTTCGGGATCGAGTTGCCGTTGAAGAAAATGCCGCTGCGGCCCATCCCGAGGTCGTTTTGCCGAAGCCGGGTGTCGGCGGAGACGAACAGGAAGTAGGCGATGTCAGCCTTCCCGGAGAGCAGGTTGTCGGTCGAGTAGCGGCCGGTACGAATGGTCATCTCCCACTTGTTGTAAGTCTCGTTGCAGAACTGCTGGAAGTACTCGGCGGCCTTGCGCGGGTCCTTCTCGGCGGCCTCCAGCGTCAGGTGGTGAATGCCCATCAGCTCGGCGTAGAGCTCGCGGGCCGCCTTGTCGTCGCCGGTGATTTTCAGGAACCGCTCGAGTCCGGCCAGGCCCTTCGGCGGCGGGGCGGAGGGGTCCTTGACCAGAAGGGCCAGCTTTTCATTGCGTTCGATGGCGGCGGC
>DATFWZ010000441.1:0-2842 GCA_035258765.1 Gemmataceae bacterium | reverse complement strand
AAAGCCGGGGGAGAGAGGGAATCAGCCGCCTAACGATCCTCGCCCGCCACGCGGACCCGCAAGTCGGGCCGCATCCGGTCGAGCCCGGTGGCGATCAGCTTGTCCGTCGGGTTCAGTCCGCCGACGACTTCCGCGACGTCTCCCGTTCGTTCCTTCTCGCCGGTTGCCAACTCGACAGTCCGCAGCTCGGCCCGCCCGCGGGTCTGGTCTACAATCCATACCTTCGCCTGCTCGCCCTCAGTCACCAGCAGCCGTCGCGGAATGACCAGCCGGCGGACCGCGTCCCCCTTCGCGGGCGACTTGCCGGCCGGAGCCTGGAACCGGACGCTCGCGATCATTTCGGGCCGCAGTTGCTCCGGCGGGTCGTCCGGCAGCGCCACCTTCACCGGGACGCTGTTCCGGGCGATATTGGCGAGGTGCGTGTCGTAGAGGACCGTGCCTACGAGCTTGCGCCCCGGCAGCACGTCCTCCAATTCGACCACCGCCGGTTGTCCGTACTGGACGAGCTGAAACTTGGTAATCGGCACCTCGACCCGAATCTGCAGTTTCTTCGGTTCATACAGGGTGACCACCGCGTCCTTGTGCTCGGGCAGTGTCCCCTTGCCGCCGACCACGGTGCCGACGCGGACGTTGAGCTGCATGACCACCCCCGCGATCGGGGCCATAATTCGGGTCCGGTCAAGTTCGAGCTGGGCCCTCTTCACTTCGATTTCGGCGTCCGCTGTCTCCTGCCCGGCCTCCTCCACCTTGGCGTTCATGCTGACGAGGTCGGCCTCGGCGGCGGCCTTCGCGGTCTCGGCGAGCCGGGCCCGCGAAGCCGCCGCAGTCCGGGTCTTGTCGAGCAGGGCCTTGGCGCTCTCCACCTCCGCCCGGGCGACCTCCCGCTGCTGCCGGGCCAGTTGCACCTTCGAGTCCGATGTGATGGCGCCCGACTTGCGCAAGTCCTCCTCGACGTGGAGGACCGTCTCGCTACTCGCGAGCATCGCCTCGGCCTTGGCGACCGCCGCCTCCTGCGCCTTGACCTCGGCCGCGCCCTGCGCCTTCGCCAGCTCGATCGCCACCTCGGCGTTTTTGACCGCGACCGATGCCTTCCCGCAATCGGCCTGGGCCGATCGTCCGGCGGCTTGCCGTTTGGCCAGCCGCCGCTTCGCGGCCTCCAGGCCGAGCCTGGCCGTCGTGTCGTCGAGCAGTACCAATTCCTGCCCGACCCGGACCCGATCGCCCGGATTCACCCGGACATCCTTGACCTGGTACATGCCTTCCGTCTGGACCGGGACATCGATGGGCAGGGGCCGGGGCTCGATCCAGCCATTGGCCTTGAACAACTCCTCGCCGGCGGACGCCTCTGCTGTCGCCGTCCGGACTTGCACCGGGACGACGCGGACGGCCAGCGGCGGGGCGATCAAGTCATAGGAGGCCCAGACGACAAGGCCCGCGAACCCGCCGAGCAGGAGGAGAGGCAAGATGACGCGACTGACCCACCGGCGCGACGGCCGGAGTTCAATGCCCGCCGCATCGGCACGGCGGACTGACAGTGCACCTAGATCGGCCTGCGGATTGGCCATGACGCCACTCGTTCAGAGATACCGTTCGGGTAGGGCCGAACCGCGACGGGAATGGACCCCCGGGGACGGGGCATCATTCCTGATGCATTCGGAAGGACGGTTGAAAAACCGATGGGATCAGGCGAACCGCGGCGGGCGGTCGAGGAGTGTGCGATACCCGGCGAGGCTGTCTGACCGGGCTGTCGGTGTGAGAGGCGGTCCGAAGGCCCGCTCCGCCGGAAGGGAAACGCCAGCGAAGTCCGTCAGGGGGACAAAGCCCGGCGAACAGAACATGCACGGGCAATCGGCCGGGCAGCCGGGTGTTTGTTCCGGAGGCGAAGCCGGCGAGGAATCATCATCGGCTGGTTGTGTCTCCGTGCAGCACGAACAATCGTCCGGCATCCGCGGGTGGTCGCGACAGGGCTGGCACGCCTCGTCGGACGTTTGGTGACACGGACAGGCCGAGTGAACTACAAGCGTGCACGGAAGCTGTATGTGCAGCGTGGCAAAGACGAGGAACAAGTGCAGCAGGGCACGGGTCATGCAAATGTCACCACACCCTGGAATATAGCTGCCTGCCTGGAGTCGAGCAATCGCAAAGGCCCGAGGCACACCGAACGAGTTACGCCCCGTGGGCGAGGGCGAAACTCGTTCGGAATGCGTTGACCGCGGTGCGACGCGTCAGCCCTTCGGCAGGTCGGTCGGTGGGAGGTCGGCCGGCGGGGGGGTCATCTTTTCGCCGTCGGTCGCCCCGGGGATCGCCGGCATCGCGGCCGGTTTCGGGAACGCGGACTCGGGGATGTCCGCGAGTTTCTCCTTGCGGTCCTTTTCGGCGAGGAGCGAGTACCCCTTCGGCTTGCCGTCCTCGCCGAACTCGAACCGGCCCCAGTACTGCCGGCTGACCGGGTTGTAGTAGTACACGTACCGGGGCTGGCTCGGGTAGTAGATGACGTAGTGGTAGCTGTAGGTCGTGGAGACCGTCGTCGGGTAGTAGTAGTACGTCCGGTAGTAGTACCGCGTGGTCGAGTAATACGACCAGCTCGTGTAATACTGCCGATAGTAGTTTCCTGCCTGCGCGTCTCCGGGCATTGCCGACAGCGCCGCCCCCGCCACCACCAGTAACACGATCCGCCTGAGCTTCGGTAACATTTTCACACCTCGTGGGTATGGGTCCTGCCGGTCCGTGCCGGCGTCGGGAGTTGGTACGGGCCGGCGCGCGGGGACCTAATCCCGGGCTATCCGAAATCTTCCAGATAATCTCCAGGACTCGTGAAGCCGCGACGCGGAGGCTTTGCGGA
>DATFWZ010000440.1:0-7128 GCA_035258765.1 Gemmataceae bacterium | reverse complement strand
CCGCCGGTGCGGACGCCCTCAACGCGATCGCCGCCCGCGTCACCTCGGCCGACGTCCCGAAGGCGGAGCGCATCGAGGAGGCGGGCAAGCTGATCAAGGTCTTGGGCGCGTTCATGGCCGTGACCGGCGACGTTTACCCGCCGCGAGTCCCGGCAATCCGAGCGCTCCTCGTCCAGCTCCGCGACGCCTTCAAGGCCGAGACCGACCGTGAGATTCAGGACGCGCTGGCCGCGACGCTGGCTGCGTTCCACCAGGCGGCGCACGAGATCTACAAGGTCGATGAGAACGCCCGGTCGAACGCGACTCAGCAGTTCCGCGAGCGCCCCGGGAACGAGGCGGCCAACTACGCGGCCCAGGACCGGATCATCTACCCGACCACGCGCGCCCACCGGGACACGATCCTCAAGACCGGCACCCTGGACCCTGAGAGCACGGGGAAGAAATGACGACGGCTGTCGTGCTTTTCCCCCCTCTCCGCTTCGGAGAGGGTGGTAGGCGGGAGAGGTCTTCGGGCGCCGACCACCAAGACCCGTCCCCCCGACCCCCTCCCCGAAGCGGGGAGTGGGAGAAACGCAATCCCTTCCCCCGGGTAATGTCGTCCCAACGTCCTTAACCTCAAACCCGACGGCCTCACGGAATCCCATGACCCGGAAAGTCCTCGTCTTCGGCTTCGCCTTCATCGCCGCCGTCGGGCTGGCCTACTTCGTCAGTTCGTTCCTGTTCAAGGTGCAGAAGAAGCCGACGAACCCGGGTGTCAACCTCGTGAAGGGCCGCGAGAAGATCGACGTCCCGGCTGTCAAGTTCACCGACATCACCAAGGACACCGGGATCACGTTCCGGCATGTCAACGGCGCGACCGGGGCCAAGCTCCTGCCCGAGACCATGGGCGGCGGTGTCGCTGTCTTCGACTACGACGGCGACGGCAAGCCGGACATCCTCTTCATTCAATCCGGCCTGCTCCCGGGTCACGGCACCACCGGCCCAATGCCGACCCTGGCCCTCTATCGAAACCTCGGCAACAACAAGTTCCAGGACGTAACTGCCGAAGTCGGCCTCAACGTCCCGATGTACGGCATGGGAGTCTGCATCGGCGACATCGACAACGACGGCCGACCCGACATCTTCGTGAGCTGCGTCGGCAAGCACCACCTGTTCCGCAACGTGGACGGTAAGCGGTTCGAGGAGTTGAAGGACGCCGGGGTGTCGGGCGAGATTGACCTGCCGTGGAAGGAGTCACGCGAGGAGTTCCTGAACCACGCCGACCCAATCCCCTTCGGCTCGTCGTGCACCTTCGTGGACTACGACGGTGACGGCAAGCTCGACCTGTTCGTCTGCCACTACATCACCTGGTCGCCGAAGATCGACCGCAACGTGACCGCGACCCTCGTCGGCGTCGGCCGGGCCTACGTCCCGCCGAAGGACTTCAACGGCACGCAGTGCAAGCTCTACCGTAATATCGACGGCACCCACTTCGAGGACGTGTCGAAAGCAGCGGGCATCGAGGTCACCGATTCCGAGGGGATCGGGCCCGGCGCGCGGACGCGGGCGGTCGGCAAATCCCTCGGCGTCATCCTCTGCGACCCGGACGAGGACGGCTGGCCGGACCTGATGGTCGCCAACGACAGCGTCCGCAATTTCTTCTTCCACAACGTGGCCGGCCCGGACGGCAAGCGCCGGTTTGTCGAGTGCGGCAAGGAGTGCAACGTCGCCTACGCGGACGAGGGCGCCCCGCGCGGGGGGATGGGGATCGACTACGGCGAGTTCCACAGCGGCCTCTTCGCCGCGATCATCGCCAACTTCGCGAACGAGGCGAGCACGTTCTTCCGCCAGGCCCCACACGCCCCCGGCGAGCCGAAGGAGCCGCGCTTCAGCGACACGGCCTTGACCTACGGCCTTGCCGGCCCGAGCCGCCCGCCGCTCAAGTTCGGCGCCTTCTTCTTCGACTACGACCTCGACGGCCGGCTCGACCTCTTGACCTGCAACGGCCACATCGAGCCGGAGATCAACAAGGCCCAGAGCGGCCAGCAATACCCGCAGTCGGCACAGCTCTTCTGGAACACCGGCCTCGACCGCCCGGTCTTCGAGCCAGTGACGGAAGCGTCGGCCGGGAAGGACCTATTCCAGCCAATCGTCGGCCGCGGCAGCGCCTTCGCCGATCTCGATGGCGACGGTGACCTGGACGTGGTCCTGTGCTCGAACAACGGCCCGCCGATCATCCTCCGCAACGACTGCGACCTCAAGCACCACTGGCTGCGCCTGCACCTGGTCGGCGACGGCAAGACCTCCAACCGCTCCGCGATCGGCGCGACGGTGATCGTGGAGGCGGGGGGCAAGAAGATGACGCGAACAGTCGCGGGCGGCCGGGGTTACCTGAGCCAGAGCGAGTTCCCGATCACGATCGGCCTGGCGGACGCGGACAAGGTGGACCGCGTCGTGGTCAAGTGGCCGGGGAAGGACATGATGGAAGAGGAGTTCGCGGTTGCGGGGGTTGATCGGATGGTGGAGCTGAGGCAGGGGACGGGGAAGGTCAACAAGTAGCGCCGCGATCGCCATTTTGTAGCCGAAGTCGCCAGACTTCGCGTCACGGCCCATTTTGTAGCCGAAGTCGCCAGACATCGGGTCACGGCCCCGACCCGAAGTCTGGCGACTTCGGCTACCAAGCCACGACACTACTGCCAGTTTCAGTTCCCGGAAGGGTCACGCCGCGTCGGCTACAATGGCGCCATGGCCAAGAAGCGCGCCGCCCCCGCGAAGTACGTCCAACCCTATCGGTACCCGTCCCCGAACATCCCGATGTCGGCGATCCGCCGCTTTGCCCGTCAGATCGCCGAGCGATTCCACCCCGAGAAGATCATCCTGTTCGGCTCCTACGCGTACGGGACGCCGCACGCGGAGAGCGACGTGGATTTGCTGGTGGTCATGCCAGCCCGTAACGCCGTGGACCAAGCGATCCGAATCTGCGGTGCGTTCGATCGGCCATTTTCATACGACCTGATCGTCCGAACTCCTCGACAAATAGAGTTGGGCTTGAAGGAAGGCGACTGCGACTGGTTCCTCCGCGAGATCGTGGAAAAGGGGAAAGTCTTGTATGAAGCGCCACACCGCCCAGTGGGTGAGCAAGGCAGAAGAGGACTTAGCCGCCGCCAGACGACTGCCCGCGCTAAAGCCCCCTCCCCGAAACGTGGCGTGCTTTTGCTGCCAGCAGGCAGCGGAGAAGTACCTGAAAGCGCTACTGCAAGAAGTCGGCGCCGTCGTACCTCGCACGCATGACTTGGCAGACCTACTCAACTTGCTATTGCCTTACGATGCCACTTTATCTTCGCTCCGACGTAGCGTGGCGGGCCTGACGAAATATGCTGTCGAATACCGATACCCCGGCATGCGCGCGACAACACGACAGATGCGTTCGGCCCTGAGGATCGCCGAGCGCGTTCGATCCGAACTGCGCGCCCGGCTTGGGCTGCGGCCGTAGGCTTTGGACTCGGCGAACAAACCTCGTTGAGGCTAGGACGGACCGCTCAATTGCCACCGCGCCACGACTCGCTTCGCCTCCTCCGTGTAAGGATGCCCCGGCGCCCCCTTCGCTGCCCGCTCGACCAACCGCAGCGCGGCCTCCGAGTGGATCGCCTCGAGCAGTTGCAGGTAGCGCGCCTCGCGGAGGTCGTCGCCGGTGAGGGGGGCAATCGGCACGACCCGGGAAAAGACCGCCTCGATCCGGGCCCGGGCCTCCGGCGAGGTGTCCTTTCCGGCCAGCCGCGCTCGCAGCGGGCCCTCGGCCTCGGCAAACGCGCTCACGAGTTGGGCCTGCGCTGCTTCGCGATCCCGGAACCCGGCCGCGTCGAGCTCCCCAATCCATTTCCGGATTTGCTCGGTGCCCGCGACCGGCGCCCGCGGCTGCACCAGCTGGTCGAGGTCCGTCAGCGTATCCGCCCGCGCGGCGGCCAGTCGCGTGAGGGCCGCGTACGCCGCCGGCATGTCGTTGCCGGCCAGGTCGACCCACAACCGTTCGCGATTGCCCAGCCCGGCCGGCGCAGTCCACTCCGGCAATGGCAAGTCGAGCAGGTGCAGGCGGCCCACACCGCCGCCGGCAAGCTGGCGGCTGTTCGGGGCGAACGCCAGGGCCGACACGTTCCATTCGCCTCGGCGACAGATCTCCCGATCGGTGGCCGTATCGTACAGGTGCAACTTCCCGTCGCGGGCGATTGCCAGCAGCCGACCATCGGGCGCGGCGGCAGCGACGAACTGGTGCACCGGATCGCTTTCGAACCGGGCCATCTCCCGCATCGAAAAGACGTCCCGCTGCACGTAATCCCGCCCCGTGGAAGTCGGAGCGTCGCCCTCCACCGTGATCGACCGACCGCCCCCCTCCAGGATGTAGACGCACCGGCGGCGGGCACAGAAGGTGAGCCGGGACCCGGTCACCGGGTGGGCCTTCCGGAGCCGGCCCGTTGCCGCGTCCCATGTCTTCAGAGCGTCGTCCTCGTCGCAGCGGAAGGTGACCGCGCCCCCCGCCGTCCGGCCCTCGTAGATTCGCGTGCCGGCGGTCAACAGCTCACCGCTTTCGAGGAAGTGCACGTCCCGGACCTGGGACGGGTAGACGTTGAACCGACGGACCTGCTTGCGGGTTGAGACATCCCAGACCCGAATGTCACCCGACGTGCCGCCCACGTAGAGTTGCCCGCCGGGGTCCCAGGCAAAGCACCGGACCAGATCAGCCTGCCGGGTCAGCAGGTCTCCAACGTGCTTACCGGTGGCAATGTCTCCGATGGCGAGGCCGTCCTGGCCCGCGTCGCCGTAGACCAATTTCCCGTCGGGCGAGACCGTCAACCGGAACGCGGGTATGTCGATCGGACGAATTGCCCGGCCGGTCTTGGCGTCCCAGGCCCAGACGGTATCCTTGCCGTCGCCGGTGACGATGGTCGCCGACGAGGGGTCGTAGGCGATGCAGACGATCTTCCCAACGGGTGCCCGGCCCGGCGCCACCGTCGATGCTGGCGCCTCAATCGGCGGCGCGGGCCGCTCGGGCAGTTGTCCTTTCGAGTCGGCCGACGTCTGACCCGGGGGGTGGTCTTTCGGCGGCTTGTCACCCGGATCCTGGAGGGGCTGACACGACGCTGCGATCAGGACCAGGGAAGGTAGAAAGGGCATGCGTCGGAGGCGCATGTCAGTCTCCTTGGCGATTCGGTCGCGTCAGCGCCGGGTGACTGCTAGTTTCTCCCTTGTACCACTGGCTCTCGAGCCGGGCGAAACAAAACCGGAGGGCGAGAAAAGGGAAGTTACTGATTCGTCAAGGGCCCCGAGGAGCGCGTACGCCCTCGTTCCCGGGCTCCGCCCGCGAACGAACGGCCGGCCCGGTTTCGCCGGGCGGGCAGCGGTCCGCGAGCGACGTCGCCGATGGCCACAGGGTTCACGCGGCAGAGCCGGAGAAGCCGGTGCGTTCGGGGACCGGGCCAGGGCTGGTGTTTCATGGCACCGCCTCCGGTCAAGTCTTGACGCGACGATCGCGCCCCGCAATACTCTCTACACCCTCACTTCTCAAGACCCGCCGGCTACCTTCATCCGCCCGGCTCCGACGTACCCAGAGGAGCGACCATGACCCGCCGCCCCGCGTCCGCCCGCGCGCACCCGGCTCACCCTCCAGCATTTCGAGCCCCGCGATTGCCCCACCTGCCCGGTCCTTCTAGCCGGCCAAACGGTTCGCGTCATGGGCGACAACGCGGCCAACACCATCACCCTGACCGACGAGGGCGGCAAGCCCAATCCGGCGTCCGCCCTGTTCACCTTGCCGCAACTGACTGTCACCGCCGACGGGGAGACGACGGTGTTCCCGAGAGGCGTGGCACAGCGCGTCGTGGTTCTCGCCCTGGGCGGCGATGACTCGGTCACCTACCACCCCGTGGAGATCGACGGCCCGCAAGGGGTCAGGTCCGTCTCGGTCAACCTCGGGTCGGGCGACGACACCGCGGAGTTCGCCATCTCCCGCCCGCTCGAAATCGACGGCAACGTCGGGTTGGCCACCGTTCCGCTCAACGTCGACCTGACCGGCGGCCCCGGGGACGACGTCGCGACGGTCGACGTCGGCAGCGTGACCGAGGCGGCCCTGAGCTTCCGCGCCAACCTGGGGGCCGGCGACGACACGCTCGCCGCCGCGTTCGCCGGACCGATGATCAACCACGATTTGTTCATCCGGCTGGCGGCGCTCTTCGTGCAAGGCGGGCAGGGGAATGACGGCATCGACTTGGAGGCCAACGGGACCAACGCCGAGGGCTACCGCTTCGAGGTCGTCCTCCAGGGCGGGGCCGGGGACGACGCCATCACGGCCGGGGTCAATCTGACCGGCGACGTGCAAAGCGCGATCCGCCTCCGCGTCTATGCCGGCGACGGGGACGACCAGGTGACTGTCGATCTGACCAACCAGATCCTCGGAACGAGTGTCGTCCCGCTGACGGACGCGATCTTGCTCGATGGGGGGTCCGGGGACGACAACATCACGCTGACCGCCATAACCAAACGCCACCCGTCCAGGGCGATGGTCCGCGGGGGCAGCGGATTCGACATCGGTCAGGTGTCCACGCCGTTCAAGGACATTGCCATCGGCGTCACGGAGTGCGAGACCCTGTTCTAATTCGAGCGGGCTGTGCATCCGTGTAGCGGAAGTCGCCAGGCTCTGTCGGGCGGGCGCTCGCCTACGACCCGTCGCGCGCTGCAGAGCCGCACAAGCCCGTGCGTTCGCGGGCGGAGCCCGGGAACGAGAGGTCAAAGGAGCTGGCGCCCATCACCGCTTGCGAGAGTACGGTTCCGCCTCCGCCTCCGTCCTGCGGCACGATCCGCGTCTCCCGGACCCACGGGATGACCTTGATCCAATCCGCCGCCCACGCCAGTCGGCCTTTCGCACCAACTTGAATCCGCGGGACCACCCGCACCATGAATCGACCGCCCCCGAGCGGCCCGGACCGGTCGCGGTCCCACTCGACCCCGGCCGCGTTCTTTTCAAAGGAGCCTTCCAGCTTGTCGAGGTGCTGCGCCACCTCCGCGGCACGGATCGTCCAGTCGTCGGTTGATTTGTCGAGATCGGCCGTCACTTCCAGGGCCACCGGCGGGTCGGGTTGGCGGATCGGTTTGCTCGCG
>DATFWZ010000439.1:0-5303 GCA_035258765.1 Gemmataceae bacterium | reverse complement strand
GCGAACGGCCACGCGTAAGCGAGCCGAGGAACCCGGTGAGGTTTCCTCGGCTCGCTTACGCGTGGCCGTTCACCGATCGCATCTCATGGTCGGTAGACGTTGACCGCCTGCCGCGCCGGACCCTGAATCCGTTCCAGAACCGCGCTCACCGCACGGGACGTCGGCCGGCCGGCCAGCTCCAGATCCCGGCCCTTCTCGAATTCCAGTTCCGCCGCCTTCGTGTCTCTGGCCATCCAGAGGGCCAGGCCGAGGAGGTAGTGGTAGCGGGCGTCGTCGGCCTGGAACTGGAGCGCCTTGCGGAAACTGGATTCCGCCTCGGGATACTGGCCGGCGAAGTATGCCCGCAGCCCGTCGTCGAAGAACCGCCCCGCGATCTTGGTCGGCTCCTGTCTGGGCAACGGGCCAGTGACCGGGGAGCCGGGGGTCTTGATCAGTTCGGCCAGCTCGCGGACCGTTTCAATGTCGCGGGCCAGCCGGTCATTCTCCGCCTTTTGCCGGGCCAGTTCGCTGGATAGCCGTTCGGCCTCGGCCTTCTCCTGCATTGCCGCCTTTTCGGCCGTGGCCGCCTTGGCAATGGCATCCGCGGCTTCCCGGTTCAGCTTTTCGTTATCCGACTTGAGCCGGTTGCTGTCAGTCGTCAGCTTCTGCTCGTTCGACTTGGCCGCGGCGGCTGTTTTGGTCGCCTCCGCCTCGCGCTCGCGGGCCGTGGCGAGATCGGTCTTCAACTTCGACTCCTGCTCGCGAGCTTTGACCAATTCGGAACGCAGGGTATTGGTCGCGTCTGATGTGGCAGCCTTGATCACGTCGTCGAGTCCGCGGACGAGCGCCGCCCCGTCCGGCTTGTCGCCGACAAACTTGGCCTTTGCCAATCGCTCCTCGACGGCCTTGACCAGCGACTCAGTCGTTTCACGGGCCCGTGCCGCGTCGTCCGCGGACTTCTTGGCCGCGTCCACGGCCTTCACCAGTTCCGCCTCGCGCTTGGACGCTTCCTCCAGTTTGAGCCGCGCGTCCTTTTCCTTGGTCGCCGCGTCGGCGGCCACGAGCGCGACCCGGTCGTCCGCGGCCTTCTTGATGTCGGCGGCTTCCTTGCGCGCGTCGTTCAGGGCCTTGGTTGCGTCCAGTAGGTCTTTCTTGGCCGTGATCGCCGCCTTCTCGGCGTCCGTCAGTTTCTTCGTGGCCGCGTCCTCGGCTTTCTTGGCGTCGGCGGCTGCATTGCGGAGGTTGGTCAATTCGGTTTGCGTCCGGTTGGCGGCCGTGGTCAGTTCGTTGACCCGGGCGTCCGCGGCCCGTTTGTCCGCGGCCAATTTCGCGACCCCCTGGGCGGGGTCGGTGCTCGTGACGCGGGCGTCGGTAAGGGCCCTCCTCACCCCCTGCGTCTGCCGGTCGGCCGCGAACTTGCTGTCGGCCTCCGCTTGCCGAGCCGCGTATAGGTCTTTCCGCATCTGTTCCAGGGCGGCTGTCTGGTCCGGCCCGGTTGACTTGTTACTCTTTCCGCCCGACATCGCCCCGCCGATCATCATGACGCTCATGCCGACAAACACGCCAATGCCCGCACCGAGCAGAAGCTGCTTGTGGCGGCTCATCCACGACGCTTGCGCGTCGAGGCGAACCCGCGCGGCCCCGCGACGGGTGGGCATGGGTGGCGGCGCGCGGTCCGCGACCCGGGTCACCAGGGCCGGTTTCTTGCGGCGAGCCTCCACCTGGGCCGCCAGATTGTCTTCTTCGCTGGCGAGTACCCGCGGCTGGATAATCGAGCTGCTTGCCGCGTCCTCGATGTCTGGTAGCTCGAGGTCAATGTCGGAATCCGATCGGTGGAGACCTCCGTCGGTCGCCGGTGCCACCGTCACGTCGAACTTGGATCCGACAAAGCTCGGCTGCGGGTTCAGGTCAACGGCCGACGACTCCAGCTGCTCGGTCCGCTTTTGCGATTCCTCGATCGCTTTATCCGAAATCTCCAGCGTGCCGGAATCCGTGATGCTCGGTGGGGCCGCGGGGTGAGCATACAGGTCGATCGACTCGGCCGATTCAAATCCGGACGCGGGCCCGGACAGGTCGAGCGAGCCGACGTCTTTTAGTGCGTCCAAATTGGGCAACGGTGTTCCCGCGTGCGTCGCCGGGCTCGGGCCGGCGCCGAAGTGAGTGGCCGGACTCGGCCCGGCACCAAACTGAGTGGCCGGACTCGGCCCGGTACCGGGTTGCGTGGGCGGGCTCGGACCGGCCCCGGGTTGGGTCGGCGGCATCCGCTGGCCCTTCTTGACGCCGGTGCCGGGGTGGGTCGGCTTCGCCGGTCGCCCCGCGGCCGAATCTCCGTAGTCCATGATGTCGCTGGTCTGGTTCATCCCGGTGCCCGAGTCGCTCGCGTCCGGCTCGCGCAAGAGGACGTCGAGGATGGACGACCGACCGACGTCGGCCGGGCCCAGGTAGCCGGACCCGCCCAGTTCGACGCTTGAGAGCCCCGGCTCGACCACAGACGCGAACGGAACCGAATCATCCTCGGGCAAGTCCGACTTGGCCGGCACGGCTATAGCCGGGAAGAAGTCGACGCCCGACGACGGCGGCATGTCGGACGCCGGCAGCGGCATGGCGCCCCCCGCGTCCGAGGGCGGGTAAAGAATGTCGAAGCGGACTTCGGACCCGCCGGTAATTGGTCCGGTGGGCGGCGTCGGCCCAAGGTCGATTTCCGATTCGCTTTTGGGCTGCGGCGCGAATAGCGGCAGCTTGCCTTCCGGGATCTCGGACGTGTCTCCGATCCGCTTGCCGCCACCGACGCCGGACGGCGCCTCGCCCCGATTCTCGGCCTCGACCAGCCGGTTGAGGAGGTCCTTGTCGGACGCGGAGTCCATTTGCAATGGCTCACCGCTCTTGGCTGCCTGCTTGGCCGCGCGCTGTCGGCGAATGACCTCCGTCCAGGTGGTCAGCGACTGCCCACTCGGCGGCTCGGGCAAGGTCGCCAGTGGGATGGCGGAGTCGCCGCCGGGCGGCAGGTCGCCCAGGTCCACCAGTTCATCCCTGTCGGTCGCGGTCGGCTTGTCGGGCCGCGATTTCTTGTCAGCGGCGGTTGGATCGGTGGGTTTGCGTGTGTCGTTGGTGGCCATGCGGGGTTCTCAACGAGGTCGGACAAGACGGGACAGAAGGACCTATCCGGACGGCGGTTACGCGCCGACTCGGAGTTCAGGTTCTGGCGGAGCGCGCAGGTTCCTGTGCTAGCTTAGAACGCGTTTCGAACGTCGGACGGACACAAGTGCCATCGAAGTTCGGAAGTCATGAAGTGGGGCGGGGCCGCCCTCCAGAACTGTGAACGGACGAATGGATTAGCAGCTGGCGATCCGACCTTGCCGGCTGCTCAAACGGGGCGATCCCGTGGCCGGTCGCGTTCCTCGCGGAGCCGGCGGTTCTCCTCCTCCAGTGCCCGCATTTGAGTGGACGAAGAGGACGAGCGCATCACCACCAGTAAGACCACCGCCACAAGACCTACCGCCAAAGCGCCCAGGACAAGGAGGATGAGGATCTCCTGAGTCCCCAGTCCAAAGAAACCGAACATCGCCGTGGCCCTGCGGGTTTATTTCTGTCCGTCCCACCACTTCCGCCAGGCGAGCATCGCCTTCGCGCGGTCGCTGGCGCTGTCGCCCGACTCCGGGCCGAAATCCTGGTTCGTGAGCTTCTTGAGGGAAGTCCGGGCGGCCTGCGAAACATTGGCGTCTTCGTCCGCGGTCCGGGCGATCAGCGCCTCGGCGACTTCGTGGAGCCGGTCCTTACCCTTCGACGCGGCGGCCAGAACGGCCGCCCGGCGCAGCTCGCGGTCGCGGTCCTTCATGTAGTCGATCAGCGTGTTCGGCTTCATTCTGTTCAGGCGCTGGACGAGCGCTGCGCGCGCCTCCGTCTGTCGATCGCCCTTCAACTTGGCGGCGGCTAGCGCGAGCGCATCGCTGTATTCTCCGCCCTTCTCGTCGCGGTATTTCGCCAACAAGACTTCCCGATCGCCCGGCCCCGCAACGACCAAAGCATCGACCAGCTTGGCGACCTTGGTCTCGGCCTCGGACTTCGTCGTGCCGGTGCTCGGCTTCGCGGCGGTCCCCATGATCTTGCTCAGATCTGGAGTGGACAGCCTGGACGTGCCCGGGTCCTTGACCTTGCTGCCCAGCTTGCTCGAGAGGTCATCTGTCAGGTTGGCCCGGCAGAGGAAAAGCAAGGCGAACGCGGTCGCGCTGTCATCCGAGCCGCTGTGGAAGCCGTCGCTCCTCCAGGACCCGTTGCGCTGCTGCGTGCGCACCAGGATATTCGAGCCCCAATCGTACCAGTCGACGTTGCCGATGGTTGTCAGTCCGTAAACCATTCCGACGCGTTCCAGGGACCACATGAAGTACAGGTTGTTGCTCAACTCGTTGGCCTGGGGGAACTCGATTCCGCCCGGCGCCGCCGGCGCGCGTTGGGCGCCGGCCGCGGCAATGAAGTCGCCGACGTACTTGAGCCCGTCCATCACCTTTTTGTCTTTGTTGAGAGCCTCGGGGTCTTCCAGCCGCGGCTCGCGATCGGCGCCCTCCTTGAGATTCTTCGCGCCAAACCCGAGGGCCAGGCCCATGAGGCCGGCGCAAGTCATGGCCGGGCTCGACGCGCTGAATCCGCCGGCGGTCGTGTATGACCATCCGCCGTCGGCGCCCTGGATGCCGCGATAGTGCTTGTCAATCGCGGCGAGTGACGCGGTCACGTCGACCCCGTGTCGGCGACCGCACCAGAGACCGACCGTGGCGAACTGAGTGTTCGAGTGGTCGCCGGTGGCAACGTCGACTCCTGCGCCGCGGCCGATCTGGGCGGCGATCCCTTCCAGGCCCGGGTGCAACCGCGGACGCTTCTCGGTAGGCCGGTCTTCTTTCGGCTCCTTTGGTTCCTCCGCTGGCGCGGGCGGCGTCTCCTTGTCTTTCTTCGGGTCGGTCTTTGGCTTCGGGCTATCGTCCAGGTCTTCGCGCGGCTTTCCCTTTTCCTTCGGCGGGCTAGCCGCCCGCGGCCGGTCTGGCGTAGTCAGTCGGTTGTCGCCGACCAACGCCGCCCGCAACTGCCGCTCCTGTACCGGGTCAAGCACCAGACCCGTGCACGAATACGACCAACTCCCGTCGTGACTCTGCCCGCTCATCAACCGAAGCGTGAGGAACTGGATCATCGGCGTGTCCGCCTTGTGACCCAGGCGGTCAAAGAACATGATCAAGAGGGAGAGTTCGTAGGTGCTGGCTGTGGAGAACGCGGCCTCGCGGCAGCCGCGGGTGATGTTGACGAGCGCATCGTCATTATGCGGTACACCACTGCAGAGC
>DATFWZ010000438.1:0-6876 GCA_035258765.1 Gemmataceae bacterium | reverse complement strand
CGCGAGTGGCCCGTCGGTGGCAGCAGGATTCCGATCCTGCCGGGGGAGGCTGGACAGGATCGGAATCCTGTCCCCACACCGGAAGCCATCGCCGACGCGGCCGTGGCCTGCGGTATCACGCGCCTGATCGTCCTGGACCTGGCCCGCGTCGGAGGCGGAGAGGGGACGGGCACCCAGGAATTGTGCCGCGAGATCGCCTCAAGGCATCCACATGTCGAAGTGATTGCCGGAGGCGGCGTGGCCGCGCCTGAAGATCTGAAGCGACTGGAAGCGTGCGGCGTCCGGGGGGCGTTGGTGGCGTCGGCGCTGCACGACGGGCGGATCACCCGGCGAAATGACGATCGCCCGGGTCTCCGTACTTGCCCCGAGGGGGTTGAATCTCAGAGCCGGGGGTTCGAGGCGTAGCCTCGAACTCCCGGTAAGCTGATCCAAAAGATGAACGGTCAAACCCCAACGGGGTTCTATAACGTCGCTCCGGGAGGTGCGTGATAGAACCCCGTTGGGGTTCGACTGTTCGTTCTGATGGTCGGATTGACCGGGGGTTGGCCGCTGCGCGGCCAACCCCCGGCTTTGAGATGCAACCCCTTCGGGGTAATGCACCCTACTTCCGCCACTCATACCGCGCCGTCTGCCCGAAGCTCTCCTCCACCTCGACGCGCACCACGTCCGGGAGGAACTTGTACTTGTCCCGCAGCTCGGCCGTAAGCCTTCCGGCCAGGTATTTCGCGAGCATCTCGGCCGTCGTGTTCTCCACCGGCAGCAGCACGCAATCCTCCCGCGGGAAGACCCACTGCTTCGCCCCGAACGTCAGCCGCACGCTTTTCCCCGTCTCCTCGACCGAGATCAGCCTGCTCTTCGTCGGTACGAGCATGTAGTGGTCCAGCTCGTCGGTCAACCGGCGCATCGTGTTCTTCAGGGCGATGAAGTCGAACACATAGTAGTTGCCATCGAGCGGGGCCTCGACCTCGACCGCGGCCCGGTAGTTGTGCCCATGCAGCCGCTCGCAGGTGGACCCCTCGTACGTAATGAAGTGCCCGGAGCAAAAGACCAGGTAATCCTTGGTGACGCGAACGGTGTAGCGCTCAGTCATCTCAGTCCCCAGTCCCCAGTCCCCAGTCTCCAGTCCCCGACCACGACAGGGGACTGCGGACTGGGAACTGCGGACTGTCAGAGGGGTGTGTCAGCGGTCATCGTATCCTGCCGCAGGGCCACGAACAGGCAGGCGGTGACGAGGTCCGCGGTCGTCCCGGGGTTGCGGGCGTGACCGTCCGCCCGCAGCCAGCGGTCCAGTTCATCATAACCGGTCCGTCCAGCCGCGGTACCGACACTTCCAAGCTCGAGCACGGCCTTCGCCCGCCGGGTCGCCTCGGCGGCCACCTCCGGGCCGCGCTTGCGGATGATCAGCGAGTCCGGATGCGTCGCGAGCCAGGTAAGCTGACAGTGTTGGACGGCCGGTTCGACTCGGCCGAAGCGCTTGAGCCCGCCGAGAAGAGTCGGGACGCCAAGTTCGAAGACGTCGGCGAACGCGTTGGCATACTGTCGGGCGACCAGGTCGCGATCAGCGGCCAGGGCCATGACGTCGCGGAGCGGAAGGGTCGGGGCGTTGCGAACGTCTTGTTCTTTAATCTTCCCCAGCCCGCCCGGCGCCGCGATGCGGATCGCTTCATAGACGTTCTGGGCGTCCGCGACCGTGGTGCGGTTCAACTCCTCCGCGACACCGGCCCGCAGGTCGGCGCCATTGGGGACTTTGGCCAGCGGGGCGAGTAGCAGGACGATCCCGAGATTCGTATTGGTGCGGACCACGGCGCGGGTGGCCCGAATCGCGGCGAGGATGGTCTCGCCGAGCGGCCGGTCGGCGGCCCGGCCGAACTCCGGCGCGGCCAAATCGGCGCTGGTCAGGAAATCGTCAAGCGTGACGTCCGCGAAGTCCGCGGAGCGGTGAACGTTCCCGGCCTTGCGGGCAGTGACCTCCCAGACGCAGGCCTGACGGACGTGGGCGGCCAAATTCCCCTCTCCCCCCGCTTCGGGGGGAGACGGGCGGGGGTGAGGGGGGTCTTCGGCTGGTCGCGACATAAGGCCGTCTCCCGACCCCACGAGCATTAACCCATCACCCCAACCCTCTCCCCCGAAGCGGGGGAGAGGGAGCAAGTCGCACGCTGCGCGTCCACGCACACGGCCCGGATCATCTCGATCGCCACGTCGACCCCGGTCGCGGGCCCCAGGGCCCGCCAGCCGGGCACCGCATTCACCTCGATCACGTACCAGTCGCCCGCCGGCCCGGGCAAGAGATCGACACCGGCCGCAATCGTTCCCACGGCCTCGGACGCGCGCAGCGCCAGCGCCTCCTGCTCGCGAGTCAGCGTGACCGGCTCGGCCGTGGCCCCCTGGGCCACGTTCGTCCGCCAGTCGGTGCCGGCCGTGCGCCGCACCGCCGCGAGCACGCGGCCGTTGAGCACGAACGCCCGTAGGTCCCAGCCCGGGTGCGGGATGAACCGCTGGACGTAGAGGACCGATTGCGTGCGCTCGATCGCCCGCATTGTGCGCCAGGCGAGTTCCGGGTCAGTGACGCGGATCATGCCGCGACCCTCCGACCCGAACAGCGGCTTGACGACCACGTCGCGGCCCAGCCGGTCGAAAGCGGCCAGGGCGTCGTCGGCGGTCTGGCAGACGACCGTTTCCGGCACCCGCAGCCCGGCCGCCTCAAGGCGGACGAGGGCGAGGTATTTGTCCACACAGACTTCGAGGGCCCGTGGCGGGTTGAGGACGGGGATGCCGCGGGCGGCCAGGGCGTGGAGCAGGTCCATGCGGAAGACGACCTGTTCGAGTGACCCCAGGGGCATGGTGCGGACGATGACGGCATCGAACTCCAGTAGAGAACGCCCTCCGTGGCGTTCCGGAGGGCGCTCGCCATCCACCGGGCCCATCGAATCCGGGTCCAGCGCGCCGGGACAGTGAGCGCCTTCCGGAATGCCATGGAGGGCGTTTCCTACAGTGCCAGGCGGGGAGGTGGCCACCGCGGTCGCGACGCGGCGAAAATCGACCGGTTCGGCGACATGGCCGAGCTCGTTCGCGGCCCGGATCAGGTCGCGAATGTGCCAGCCATCGCCGCCGCTCAGGAGGGCAACTTGCATGAGGGATGGTGTACGGCTCGCGGTCTCGGCGGCGTCGATTGAGCGATCCGATCTGGACAGTTCTTGGCAGCCGCGCTCTTGCTCCAACCGCCGGTCGCGGTCTGGCACCTCGCGAGCGGCGAACGGCTGCACACGTTTGTTACGGATCATGCGCGGGTGACGGCGTTGGCGTTTGATGGGGAAGGCAAGGGATTGGCGACGGTGGGTACAGATGGGACTGGGCTCGGGTGGCGAATTAGAGGGCGGCTCGGTCGATAGGAAGGCGCGATGCCGGTTTCGCTTTGGCGCAAGTTCCCGTCAGGTTGCTCGTTAGTCGAATGGTTAACCGGCAATCTGTTCAACTGTTGGGCATCGCACTGCCGAACGAATGGGAAATCTCGTTCCCGTCTCGCATTCCTGTTGCTCTCGCCCGATTTGTTACCAGTCACAAGTCTTGTGGCGTAACCTCTGATCTCTCGCCGGATTGCGAACCCAGCGGCACATTCGGTTCGATTTCGCCCGCGGGTTTGGCACAAAGAGTGCCAGAAAAAAGGCCCCCGGAGCCGGGTCGCCACATCAAGAACCCGGTCGGCTCCTGTGTGCGCAGGGAAGCACTTTATCCAGCTGTCCAGGATGGACTTCGACTGGCTGCCGCGGCGCAGCCCCGTCGCCTCGCGTGGAGGCGCTCGGGTTGACGCTGTTCCATTCTTTCAGGGAGGTACGCACCGTGATCCGCATTCTGCGTCGGTTCGCCCCGGTCCTCGCCCTGGCCTTCGTGTTCACGCTCGCCGTCTCAGCCTACGCCATTGACGCCAAGGGCAAGGTCAAGAGCGTGGCCGCGGACAAGAACGAGTTCGTCATGACCGACGACACGGGCAAGAACTGGACGATCACCGTCGGGAAGGATGCCAAGATCTTCGTGAATGACAAGGAGGCCAAGCTGGCAGATCTGCAGTCGGACGACATGGTCCAAATCAGCTACGAGAAGGACGGGGACAAACTGGTCGCAAGCTCGGTGAAGGCGACAAGGAAATGAGTCGGCCTATCGGCCGCTGGCCGAACCCGGCGAACGGATTTCCCCAGACGGCCGGCGGGTGAACCCCGCCGGCCATTTTCGTCTTTCGGGCCGGACATGGATTGACCCTCGGCGGCCCGGCAGACACGGACCCGGGAGGATGTTTGACATGTGGAACAAAGACGCCCTCCAGGAGTTAATCCGCGATCGCCTTCGCGGGCACCAGTTCTTCGTTGTCGCCAATCGCGAGCCTTACCTGCACCAGTACGTCGGCAACCGGATCGAGTGCCTGCCCCCCGTCTCGGGCATGGTCTCCGCCCTCGACCCGATCCTCCGCGCCTGCGGCGGCAAGTGGATCGCCCACGGGTCCGGGTCGGCCGACCGCAAGACCGCCGACCGGTTCGGCCGCCTCGGCGTCCCGCCGGGCGATCCGAAGTACGTCCTCCGCCGCGTCTTCCTTACCAAGCCGCAGGAGGAGGGGTACTACAACGGGCTGGCCAACCAGGGGCTCTGGCCGCTCTGCCACACCGCGTTTACCCGCCCGGTGTTCGACCCCCGGCACTGGCCGGTCTACCGCGAGGTCAATGAACTGTTTGCCCGGGCCACCCTCGAAGAGGCCGGCGACGAGCCGACGTTCGTCTTCGTCCAGGACTACCACTACGGCCTGTTGCCGCGGATGCTCAAGTCCGCCAACGCCAACCTGGTCGTCGCCCAGTTCTGGCACATCCCGTGGCCCGGGCCGAAGTCGTTCGAGACGTTTCCGTGGAAGGAGGAGCTGCTCGACGGCCTCCTCGGGAACGACCTGCTCGGCTTCCAATTGCGCAGCCACTGCCTGTATTTCCTGGAGACGGTGGAACGGACCCTGGAGGCGAAGGTCGATTACGAGCGGCTGGAGATCGTCCGGGGTGGGAAGACGACAGTGGTCCGGCCGTTCCCGATTTCGATTGACTACGAGGCGCACCAGCGGGACGCGAAGGGCCCGGCCGTGACGGCCGCGGCCGACCGGTGGCGGCACCAGCTCGGTCTGCCCGAGGAGTTCATCGGCATCGGCATCGACCGGATCGACTACACCAAGGGAATCCCGGAGCGGATGCGCGCCCTCGACCTGTTCCTGGAGAAGCACCCGGATTACCGCGGGCGGCTGACGTTCGTCCAGATCGGTGTGCCGAGCCGCACGCACGTCCCAGCCTACCAGCACGTGGACGCGGAGATCGACCAGCTGGTCGAGGACATTAACTGGAGGTGGGGGTACGAAAACTGGCGGCCGGTGGTGTACCTGAAGCGGCAGTACGGCCCGGCCGAAATGATGGCCCTGCACCGGATGGCGAAATTCTGCGTCGTCAGCTCGCTGGACGACGGGATGAACCTGGTGGCCAAGGAGTTCGTGGCCAGCCGGACCGACGGGGACGGGGCGCTGGTGCTGAGCCGGTTCACCGGGGCGGCCCGGGAGCTGACCTCGGCCCTGTTGGTGAACCCGTTCTCCGCGGACGAGCTGGCGGACGCGATCCGGCGCGCCCTCACTATGCCGGAGGAAGAGCGTCGGCGGCGGATGCAAAAGATGCGGGAGGCAGTGGCTGAGAACAACGTGTACCGGTGGGCTGGGAAGTTCCTGTCGGCGTTGACCAAGTTCGAGTTCCCGG
This sequence comes from Gemmataceae bacterium, assembly GCA_035258765.1. Lineage (GTDB taxonomy): Bacteria > Planctomycetota > Planctomycetia > Gemmatales > Gemmataceae > SIAJ01. The sequence goes on along the minus strand of DATFWZ010000438.1, from coordinate 1,111 downwards.
AGCAGGCGCCGTCGAACGGCGGGCCGGTTACGCCGCTGAACGGGTACCGGCGGATGCCGGAGTGGGTGGCGTGAGCCAGGGGTGAGGGGTCGGTCGGCATAGGTCCCATGGGACCAATGGGTCCTATAAATCCCATAGGTCATTTGCCCTCCCGACCCCCGACTCCTGACCGGCGGGAGGCTGGCATGAGTGTCCCCCTATTTGACTCGCTTGCCGACATCGCCTCCCGAGTCGGCGCCGCCCCCCATGTCATGTTGTGCTGCGACTTCGACGGCACTCTGGCCCCGCTGGCGGAGGACCCGGGGGCGGTCGGGCTGGCGGACGACGTGCGCGCGTCCCTCGCCGGCCTGGCCGACACGGGACGGGTGACCGTCGTTATCATCAGCGGGCGGTCGGCGTCCGACTTGCGGGACCGGATCCCGGTGGCGGGCCTGATCGCGGCCGGGAACCACGGCCTGGAGATCGCCGGCCCCGGGTTCGAACACGTGGACCCGGAAGTCGCCCGCGCCGCCCCGGTCGTGTCGAACCTGGCCGAGTCGTTGGCCAAGCCGATGCATGAGTTCCCCGGGGCGGTGGTCGAGGACAAGGGCTTGTCGGTGAGCGTACACTACCGGCGAGTGGCCCCGGAGCTCCATTGTGCCGTCCGGTGCGCCGTGCACATGGTATTGGCGGGTTTGAGTCACCCGTTCGTACTGACCAACGGGCGGCTGGCCTACAACATCCGCCCGCGCGTGTACTGGGACAAAGCCTCCGCCGTCCGGTGGATCGCTGGGCGCGTCGGGCGCCCAGACGCCCTGGTGATTTACGTCGGTGGCGACACCTCCGACGAGGAGGCGTTCGCCGCGCTGCCGGACGGGATCACTATTCGCGTCACCCCCGGGCCGGAAACGGCCGCGAAGTACCAGGTGGCCGGGCCGGACGACGTGTGCTGGCTCCTGGCGTGGCTGCGCGGGCAAGTGCGGTAAGATGGTTTGGGCAGTCCGGGCGCCGGCCGGTGGAGTTTGTAATCCCGGGTGTCGGCCCCGGAATTGACGCCTCCCAACCGCTGGCCGGTACCCCGGCGGACCAATACTCTCCGAGAAGTGTGTCGCCCCCTCGGGACTCGGTCGGG
>DATFWZ010000437.1:0-2808 GCA_035258765.1 Gemmataceae bacterium | reverse complement strand
CCTCGCCGGGATTGTTCCGGCCCCGGTATCCGGCCGCCCAGTCCAACTCCGCCGGTGTCGGCAGCCGGCCGCCGAGCCACTTCGCGCACTTCTGGGCGTCCGCGGCTGTCACCTCCATAACCGGCCAGAGTAGGTGCTTCCCGGCCCACGGATTCGGCCTCAACTTTCCGCCGGTCGTTTCGGCGTAGGCGGCCATGAGGCCGTTCCAGGCCTTCGTCGTCATCATGTAGTACGGCCGCTTCAAGTCGGACCTGGGCCAGGGAGCCGTGGGGTCGATGAGCACGAATGTCGGCTTGAGCCCGCCGATCTCTTCGCGCTCGATCCGAACTGGGTACGGTCGATTGCCAATCGTCCGGACCTCGGATCCAGCAACCTTCGTGTAGCCGGGCGGCAAGCCGGCGAGTTCCGGGTCCACCGTCGGCGAGCTCTTCGCCTTGCCAGTCGGCGTGCTGCCGGACTCCGTTGGGGTCGTGACCGTCCGGCCGACCGTCCCCGAAGTTCCATTCCCATTGCGTTTCGTCGTCGAATCGGACCCCGGCCAGTTCATGAATACGACTACGCCGACCGCGATCAGCACGAGCGCCCCCAAAACGATCGCCAGGATTGGCGTTCGCGACGGCGGGGCCGCTCTCCTCTCCGGGCCCCCGACCGCGTCCTGCAGGGCGCGGGCGAACTCCTTGCACGACGGGTAGCGCTTCTCCGGCTGCTTGGCCAGGGCCCGGGACAGGACCGCATTCTCGGCCGACGGCACCCCTTCCAGGTCGGGCAGCGAGTCCTGGTGCCGCGACATCAACTCGACGAAGTCCTTCCCGTCCAGCGGCCGGCGGCCCAGGCGCAGCTCGGCGTACGTGATCGCGAGGCTGTACTGGTCGCTTTGCGGATAGAACTTCCCGCCCCACGCCTCCGGGGCCATGTAGATCGGCGTCCCGGCGAACGACACCGACATGTCCGGTCGGTCCTGGGCCCGGGCCAGGCCGAAGTCGGCCACCTTGGCGTGACCGTTCACGAGCAGAATGTTGTCCGGCTTGATGTCGCGGTGGAAGACGTGCTTCGAGTGTAGGAAGTCCAGCCCCTCGGCGGCGCTCGTGAAGTAGCGTACCAGCTCCTCGGCCGGGACGCCCGGCATCTTCTCGGCCTTACACTCCTTGAGCCGGCCGCCGAGCGTCCCGTCCGCGAGTTCGACGACGATGTAGACCTTGTTCTGGTGGGTCCAGAACGCCAGCGTGGACATCAGGCACGGGTGCCGCAGGTTCTTGACCAGCTCCAGCGCCTGCAGCTCCCGCCGGGCCGTGTCGCGGTCGGCCGGCTGGGTGATCACTTTCATTGCCACTTCGACCCCACCCGGGGCCCGGGCCCGCCACACCTTGCCAAAGTGGCCTTCGCCGAGCAGCTCGGTCAACTGGTACTCGCCGACGGCCGGAAGGACTGACTCGGGGCCTGCGTCCCGGTCGCGGGGGATCGCCACGCTCTGGTCGGACGGGATGCGAGTGAGCGTCGGCGGGCGTTCGGGCGCGTCGCGGAATGTCGCCTCCTTGGACCCGAAGAGCCCGCGCAAGGTGTCCGCGATGTGCGGGAACCGAGTCATGTACGAGTCCGGCTCCGGCTTGTCGCCGAAGCTCTGGCGGACCCGGAACTCCTCGTACACCAGGTGGGCCGGCAGGTCGTACGGGCCGCCGAGCTCGGGGTAACGCCGCAGGTAGTCGTCGATGAACGCCCGACGGCCCCCCTTCCACGCGGCCTCCAGGTCGATCTTGATGAATTCGTGCAGGACCGCGTGCCGCAGGTTCCCGGACAGCCCGGTGAGATGCTCGTCCCAGTCCACGGCCCCGCCGCGGACGACGGCCTCGGCGAACTTGTCGGCGCGGTCCTGGAACTCGCGCCACTCGTCGTCCGAGAGCTTTCGGAAGTCGGTCGGTGGTTCCATGTGCGAGTCGGACCGAGTTGGGGGATCGGCGACGGGAATTGTAGCCGGTTCGCTTGACCGCCGCTACGCCGCGGGGGCCCTCATTCGTCCGGCCTGAGCGTCACCTGCCGGACGTCCATGACCGCGGCCTTGGCCTTCGTCTTCGGCTTGATCGTCAGCGCGTGCCGGCCCGGCTTGCTGATGGTGATCGTGCCGAGGTCGCGGGCCTTGAAATTCTGAAAATGTCCCGTGTCCTCCACCTTGAACTTCAACACCTGTTCTCCAACCGCCACCTCGATCTCGCTGCCGCCCTGCCCCTTCCCGCAACCTTGCAAGACCTCGACTCGGAACTTGCCCGGCCTGGCGACCGTGAACTCCCACGACGCCCAGTCTTCCGGCCGGACCCAGTAGCCGAGCGTTGTCTTGTGCGGCAGCGGTTCGTAGCGGAGCATGACGCCGTGGACCTCCGCCGTCCGCGAGTGGAGCAGGATGGTCCCATCTTTGCCCTGCGGATTCGGGACGTAGTCCGGGTTCGACTTTGGCATTTTCGCGCCGACCGCCGTGCGCCACGCGGCCAATTTCTCGGCCAGTTCCTTTGCCACCTCGCGCTTCTCCTCGATCAGGTTTCGCCCCTCCCCGGGGTCTTTGACAATGTCGAACAGCTCGCGGCGGTCGTCCTCGTAGAACTCGACGAGCTTATAGCTTCCAGCTCGGACGGCCCCGCCCGGCTTGCCGCCCTGGTTGCTGTAATGCGGGTAATGCCAGTACAGGGCGTCGCGCTCGATCGTTCCACCCTTGAGCACGGGGACCAGACTCACACCGTCCGGCTTCAACTCCGCGGCGACTCTACTTACTTCCAGAAGCGTAGGAAAGAAGTCGATGCTACAGGCGGGCACGGTGGTGGT
>DATFWZ010000436.1:0-13704 GCA_035258765.1 Gemmataceae bacterium | reverse complement strand
CCGCGAAGGCCCGAAAGTGGATCGCGGACCTCGGCAGCGACGACTTCAAGACGCGCGAACGGGCGGCCAAGGAACTCTCCGACCTCGGGCCCTCGGTCGCGGCGCTGCTCCGCGAGGCGCTCAAGGCACGCCCGACCGCCGAGGCCCGGGCCCGGATCGAGAAGCTCCTGGATGAAATGAGTACCGCCCTCCGCGCGGACGTCCTGGAACCGCCGGACGGCGTGTCGGTGGTCAGCATGGACGACCTCCTGGCGCGATTCCGGAAGGAACTCGCCGACAAGAACCCGGCCGTCCGCGGGAATGCCCCCTGGCACATCGTGGTCGATTACGGCGCCCCGGCCGAAGAGGTCCTGCCGGACCTCGAGAAGATGTTGAAAACGGAAAAAGACGCGTCCCCGGTCGCGGGCGCGGCCTGGGGAGCCTACCACCTCGGGGCCGCCGCCAAACCGCTGCTCCCGCTCCTCCGGGAAGCCACCAAGACCGCGGACAAGAACGTGGCCAGCATTTGCCAGCAGGCGATCGATCAGGTTGAGAAGGCGAAGTCGGAGCCAGTGCCGGAGGCGGAGGCCAAGAAGCGGGCAACGATTCGGAAGGAGATTCGGGAGTTCGTCGCGGGGCTGAAGGGGAAGGCCGGGAAATAGGGGTCGCCGTCAGTGCGCGCCCTTCGCGGGGCGGAGTGTCTGATCCTCTTCGGCCTCTGTCAAGTTTTGGACCCCCGTAAAGTGCCCAGAATTCCTCAGACCGCCACTTGGCATGCATGTGTGGCGGCCTGAGGCGGCCTGAGGAGCCGCCCGTGCCGGTAAGGACTTGCGCCGATTCTCCCAGACGCCAGAATGTCGCAATTGGCAGCCTGAGAATCGAACGCCCGGGCGGGGGCCGAACTTTCGCGCCCGACCAGCAGGCGGGGTAGCAGCCCTTTGCTTCGCCCGGCGCCACGCCGGTGCCCCGCCACCAAATCGGCTATGGCGGAACACGACGGCAAGTCAAACAACAACGCGCCCCCGGACGCTCCCGTGGCCAGGCGCTTCCCGTCCGGCGTGAACGCCAGGTGCACCACGAACCTCTGCGGGCAGATCAGGACCTTCGGCGCCGCGTCCGACATAAGGTCGCAGAGGTAAATGCGCGGCTGCGGGTAGTCGAGCGGATCCGGGTCGCGGGTGCACATCGCGCCCGGTGGGTTGCGACTCGCGGCGACGGCTAGCTGCTTGCCGTCGCCGACGGTCAGCTCCCCGACCTCGAAGGCGCGGCCGTCCTCGTCGGGATCGGACCCGGTTCGAGTGGACGGCATTCGGGCATGCAGCCCCTTCCGGACAACAAGGCGGGTCGATGACGAGACGCTGGGCCTGAGCGAGTGTGTCAATCGCGGGGTGGGTGAATTGTACCGTGGTGGCCGGGCCAGGTTAATCACTTGACGCCCAGTCTCGCCGGCGGTCATGCTGGGGCGTCCCATTGCGCTGACCGGGAGCTTCCCATGCGCCTAATCGTCGTTTGCCTCGCGTTCGTCCCGGCCCTGTTGTTCGCGGCGCCGCCGGAGGTAACTGTTGGCAAGCCGGTCCAGCGCGAGGTCACCGACGCCGCCGACTTCACCGGCCGGGCCGAGTCGAGCACGACCGTCGAGATCCGGTCGCGGGTCACGGGCGTCCTCGACAAGGTGCTGTTCCGGGAGGGGGCCGACGTCAAGAAGGGCGACCTCCTGTTCCAGCTCGACGACCGGGCGCAGAAGGCCGAGTTGGCGAAGGCGGAGGCCGAGGTCACCCGGGCGCAGGCTCGGCTCAAGGGCGCTGAACTCGATCGCCAGCGGGCCGCCGGGCTCCTCGACCGCAAAGCGGTCGCCCGCGAAGAGGTGGAGAGGGCGGAGGCCGCCGTCGAGGAGGCCAGGGCGGGCGTGCAGGTCGCCAAAGCGGGTCTGGAGGTCGCGAAGCTCAATCTCGAGTACACCCGCATTGCCAGCCCGATCACCGGGCGCATCGGCCGGGTGGCCGTTGACCCCGGCAACCTGGTTCGCGGCGACGGGGACAAGGAGTCGGTGCTGGCCACCGTCGTCGTCCTCGACCGGCTCCGCGTCGCCTTCGACGTGGATGAGCGAACGGTGCTCCGGGTCCTGCGCGACGCCCGCGAGCGGCCGGGGGCGACCCCGATGCAAACGGTCGGCCTCGGATTCAGCCACGAGGAGGGCTACCCACGAAAGGCCGAGATCGATTTCACCGACAACCGACTCGACCCGGAGACGGGGACGCTCCGAATGCGGGCGACGGTGCCCAACTCGAAAGGCGAGCTGCGCCCGGGCATGTTCGTGCGCGTCCGGGTGTCGCTCGGAGGGCCGCGGAAGGCGCTGTTGGTCCCGGATGACGCGCTCGTCCCCACCATCGGCCGCCCGGTGGTCTTGGTTGTCACTGACAAGAACTCACTTGAGGAGCGAGCGGTGCGACCGGGGCAGCTGATCGGCGGGCTTCGCGTCATCGAAGAGGGAGTTGGTGCCGATGACTGGGTCGTGTGGAAGCCCTGGGGGCGGAAGGCGGGCGATGAGGTCAAGCCGCGGCGCGAGGCGGCCCCGCCCGCGAGCACCAGGCCGGAGGGATTGCGGTTCGGGACGGGCGAGTCGCGTCCGCTGCCCGAGTTCCCCGGGACCGGGCCGGCCCTGGTCATCTCCGCGACGTATCCCTGTGCCAACGCAATGACCGTCGAACAAACGGTCGCCGCGCCGATCGACGCGCAACTGAACGGCCTCGAGGGCGCCCTGCACCGGTTCGTCGCCTGCTCCGACGACGGGGAAATGCGCGTGACCGTCACCTTTCCGAAGGGGACGGACCTGGACAAGGCGATGATTCAGGCTCAGAAGCGCGTGGCAATCGCCGAGCCGGCGCTCCCGGACCTGGTGCGGCGCGTCGGGGTGACAATCAAGAAGCGGCCGACCTACTTGCTCACGCTTGCGCTCACGTCGCCCGACGAGAGTCACGACCGGGCGTTCCTGGCCGGGTACGCGAGCGCGCGGCTCCGGGACGAATTGGCCCGCGTGTCGGGCGTCGCCGACGCGACCTTCTACGGCGACCCGACGCCCGGCCCGCACGTCCGGCTGCAAATCGACTCGCGCAAGCTGGAGGCACTCGGCCTGACGGCGGCCGACGTGACGAACGCCGTCCGCGAGGACCAGGCCCGGGCCGCGGGCATCCCAGGAATCCGAGTGACGATTTCACCGGCCGACCGGCTCAGCGGCCTGGAGAAGCTCGGTCATTTGGTTATCAAGACGAAAGGCGGTCAGGTGGTCTACCTGCGCGACGTCGCCGCGGTGGAACTGGAATCCGGGCTGTCAACGGCGACCGGCCTGGACGGGAAGCCGTGCGTGTTGCTGTTCCTCTCGCGGACCGCGGACGCCGACCCGCAGGCGACGGCGAAAGCGGCCCGGTCCAGGCTGGCCGACCTTGCCAAGGCATTCCCGACGGGAGTTGAGTGCAAGGTGATTGACGGGGACTGATACCCAACAGTGGCAATCGTCAGACGACAATTTCTCGCAACGGCTCCCCGCCCTGAGCCACCGGCACCGGCCGGCCGCCGTGGTCGTAGACGGGCATGTCCGGATCGATCCCCAGGCAGTGATAAATGGTCGCGCAAATGTCGCGGATGCGCGCCGGCTTATCCTTGACGTAGGCGGCGTGGGCGTCGGACGCGCCGTACACGGTGCCGCCCCGAATGCCCGCCCCAGCCAGGACGACCGAGTAGCAGAACGTCCAGTGGTCCCGGCCACCGTCGTTGTTCACCTTCGGGGTCCGTCCCATCTCCCCCATCATCACGACCAGCGTCTCATCCAAGAGCCCGCGCTGGTGGAGATCTTCCATCAGGGCCGAGTACGTCTGGTCCAGGTTCGGCAGGTGGTTGTCGCGCAGGATTGGGAAGTTGCGCTCATGGGTGTCCCACACCTGGTTGCTCGGCGGGAACTCGAACCGCTCGCGGAAATTGTCCCAGCTCACGTTCACGAAGCGCACGCCCCGCTCGACCAGCCGGCGGGCGAGCAGGGTGCTCTGCCCGAAAATCGAATGGCCGTAGCGCTCGCGGAGCCGGTCGGGCTCGCGACCAAGGTCGAACGCCTCGCGCACCCGGGCCGAGGTGATGAGGTCGAACGCCAGCCGCCGGTGACCGCGGGAGCCGGCCTCGGCCCGCCCAGCCTCCGCCCGGCGTCGGCCGTCGTCAAACTGCTCCAGCAAGTCGCGGCGACCGGACAGGCGGTCGAGGGTCATCCCGCGCGGCAGGTCGATGTCCTTGAGCACCGGCTCCCCGCGGACCACCTGCATGTCGTCGGACTTCTTCATCGGCCGGTCAACGTACGCCGTGCACTCGGTATAGAGCGGATCAAACCGCTGGCCGAGGAACCCGCCCCCAGGGCCCGGCTTCCGGCGGGCCTCGCCCCACCCCAGCGGGCACGGCAGGTAGACGTAGTTCGACAGCTCGCCCGGCATTTCGCCCAGGACCTCCTGGTCGTGATACAGGCAGACCGAGCCCATGCTCGGCGGGTCGGTGTCGCGCGGCGAATCGTCGGGCGGGGGGACGTCGTACCCGGTGTACATGGGCAGGTTGTTGTGGCACCCGCCGTTGTGGAAGACCGAGCGCACGATCGCCGCCGCGTGCATCCATCGGGCGGTCTTCGGCAAATGCTCGCAGACGCTGACCCCTGGCGCGCTGGTCGGGACCGGCCTGAACTCGCTGCGGATACCGGCCGGGGCTTCCGGCTTGAGGTCGAACATGTCCTGGGTCGCCGGGCCGCCCTGCAGGTAGAGCAGAATCACGCTCTTGGCCTTTCCCGGCCGTCCGCGGTTGCCGCGGGCTTTTTCGAAGGCCCGGAGGCTGGGTAGGTTGAAGAACCCGCCGAGCAAGGACAGGGCGCCGGCCTTCAGAGTCTCCCGGCGCGTGATGCCGTCACAAGTCCGTCGCGGGCTTCCGAGCAGAGTGATCACGGGTCGAACCCCAGAGGAAGATGCCGGCGAGGGGATTGGCACGGGATTTCGAGTCTTGATGGAGTGTACCCTCGCGAGGCCGCCGGCGGCAACGAGGAATTGCGGGCGCTCGTCTGCACGGCACTGGGGCTGACATTCGACCCGGGCCGCGCCAGAATACTGTCATGGACCCAACCCTCGGCCGTCCGCCCTTCCGACTGCGCACGTCTGCGGAGGACCGGCCATGGCCGGGATTGCCAGTCTCCTCGCCCCCGACATCCAGATCCTGATCCGCGAGCGCCAGTGGGAAGTCGTCCGCGACGCCCTGGCCCGGCTCGATCCGTCCGACGTGGCCGAGATCCTCGTCCGCGTCCCCGACGAGGACGACGTCGCCATCTTCCGCATCCTCCCGCGCGACCGGGCCGCGCAAGTCTTCGCGTACCTGCCCCGCGACCACCAGGAGGGGTTGCTCCGGTCGCTGACCAACGACCAGATGCGCACCATCCTGGCCGCGATGAACCCGGACGACCAGGCCCGATTGCTCGAGGAGCTGCCGGCCGAGGTCACCCGGCGCATTCTCGAGGCCCTCACGCCCGACGAGCTGCGGGCCGCCCGCGACCTCCTCGGCTACCCGCTGCAATCGGTCGGCCGGTACATGACCCCGCGGTACGTCGCCCTGCGCCCAAACATGACCGCCGCAGAAGCCCTCGACTTCATCCGGCGCGCGGGTCGCGACCAGGAGACGCTCAGCGTCCTTTATGTTGTGGATGACGCCGGCACGCTGATGAAGGAGCTGCGCCTGGGCACCCTGGTGCTGGCCGACCCGAACGCCCGCGTCATCGACATCCCGGATCGGCCGCTCGTCTCCATCCCGGCGACGACCGACCGCGAAGAGGCCGTCCGGGCGTTCGAAAAGTACGACCGGGCGGTCCTGCCGGTGACCGACCGCGATGGACACCTGCTCGGGATCATCACGGCCGACGACATCCTCGACGTGGCCGAGAAGGAGGCCACCGAGGACATCCAGAAGATCGGTGGCATGGAGGCGCTGGACGCCCCGTACCTCGAAGTCGGCTTCCTGCAGATGCTGAAGAAGCGGGGCGGGTGGCTGTCCATCCTTTTCCTCGGCGAGATGTTCACGGCTACGGCGATGGGCTACTTCGAGGGGGAGATCGAGAAGGCCGTGGTGCTCGCGATGTTCATCCCGCTCATCATTAGCAGCGGCGGGAACTCCGGGTCGCAAGCGGCGACGCTCATCGTCCGGTCGCTGGCGCTGGCGGAGGTGCGGCTGGCCGATTGGTTGCGGGTGCTCGTCCGTGAGGTGCGGTCCGGGGTGACGCTCGGGGCATGGCTGGGGCTGATCGGGTTCGTACGCGTCTTCGCCTGGCAACACCTGGGGCTCTTCGACTACGGCCCGCATTACTTCCTCGTCGCGCTGACGGTGTGGGCGAGCCTGATCGGAGTGGTCCTCTTCGGGTCGGTAACGGGGAGCATGCTGCCGTTCGCGCTGCGGCGGTTGGGGTTCGACCCGGCGACCAGCTCTGCCCCGTTCGTCGCGACCCTCGTGGACGTGACCGGGATCGTCATCTACTTCTCGGTCGCCGTGCTGATCCTGACGGGGACGATCCTCTAACTGCTCTCGGTTTCGCCTCTCCGACGAGGAAAACCCCTGAATCCGTGTTAGGCGCCGGGTCAATTGCGTGTATATACAGCTAATATGAGTAAGCTCGACCCCGACTTCACCGACACCCGGTCCTGCTTCTGCTCGGTGTTCCGCCGCGCCGGGCGGGCCGTAACCCAGCACTACGAGGCGGCGTTTCGCGGCTCCGGGCTGCGGGCAACGCAGTTCACCGTCCTGGCGACCCTCGCTCAGGTTGAGCCGATGACAATGTCGGACCTTGCTGAGCTGCTAGGCATGGAGCGGACCACGCTGACCCGAAACCTGCGACCCCTCGAGGCGAAGGGCTGGGTCCGCGGACTCTCCGACGACGCGGACCTGCGGCGGCGGCGCATCGAGCTGACACCCAAAGGCCGGGCCGCCGCCGCCCGCGCGATCCCGACCTGGCGGAAAGCCCAGGCGAATGTCGGTCCGGTACTGGCCCGGTTTGGCATCCGGTTCGAGGATCCGAGCCGGGCGTCGTGACGGTCTCTCTTTTTTCACCGTAAGAGTGTATATACACTCAAGGAGCAGTCAGATGTTGGATCTCATCGGCGCCGTGGAACTGACAGCCTCGGCCGCGATCGTGATCGCCACGGTATCAATCGGATTCGGCCGCGACGTGGCAACCCGCCTGCGCCTCGCGGCGGCCCTGTCGGTGTGGTTCGTGGTCGTCGTCGTCCTGGCGGCGACGTACGCCCTTCATTACCAGTACGGAGTCGGGTCAGCAGGCGTCGGCCTGGCCGTATTCACCCCGATCGTCGTCCTACTGGTGAGTCTGTTCGGAGTGCCGGCGCTCCGCGAGGGAGTGGAGCGCGTGCCACTGTGGCTGATCACGGCGGTGCAGGCGATCCGGATCCTCGGCATCAACTTCCTGCTCCTCCAGGCCGACGGCCGGTTGCCCGCGCCGTTCGCGCCGCTGGCGGGGTGGGGTGACATCGCGGTCGGCGTCGCAGCGGGGCCGGTCGCGTGGCTGACGGCCCGACGCGGGCCCGGCTGGCGGCCCGCGCTAATCGTCTGGAACATCGTCGGCCTGGCCGACCTGGCGGACGCGATTGTGCTCGGTGTCCTGTCGTCCCCAGGCCCGCTGCAACTGCTCGCGGGCGAGTCCGACGCCGCGATCATGTCCACGCTGCCGTGGCTGCTGATCCCGGGCTTCCTGGTGCCGCTGCTGGCGGTGCTGCACGTGGTGAGCTTCTACCGGCTGTGGCGGGAGCGGGCGGCGGGACGCGGACAGTGACGATGGAGACGCCGTGACCTCAGGACTTGGGAGATAGGAGCGGGGGTCGCACAGAAAAAGGGGGGCCCAGTGCGCTAAGACAGAATGTCTTAGCGCACTGGGCCCCCCTTTCTTCTTCTTAATCTCCCCTCATTTTTCATTCATTTAATCCTACCTGCCGTGGCAGTAGCGGGCAGCCAAGTTCGTCCGCGGCCGCCCGGGCGCGCCGCCGGACGAGTTCGGCCAGTCTTGGCGGTCTCTGGATCCGGGGCCGCCTGGCCGGGCGGCGTGATCCGCACCGGCGCGCTCCCGTTTTGCGCCCGGGTAACGACTTCTCGCTCGGGCCTCGCGGGGCCCTCGCCTCCTTGTCTTCCCCTCATTCAAGGGTGTCTCCAATGCGTAACATCCGAAGACGTTGCCAGCAGTGGGCCGGACGCATGTTGTCTGGCCGGGCGGGAAACAGCAAACCCGGGCGGACTGCAACCAAGCTCCGGCTCCAACTTCTGGAGGACAAGGCCCTGCCGGCTCCGACCGTCGTGGACCCGAACCTGGCCGTGCGGACCGTCGTCAGCGGCTTGAACCAGCCGACCACCATGGCATTCATTGGGGAGAATGACTTCTTTGTCCTGGAGAAGGCCACGGGGAAGGTGCAAAGAGTGACCAACGGGGCGCTGGCCGGCACCGTCCTCGACCTGGCGGTGAACAATGGCTCGGAGCGCGGCTTGCTCGGCATCGCCCTGCATCCGGACTTCCCGCAGAACCCCGGCGTCTACCTCTACTGGACGGAGAGTTCCACCGGCGCCGACACCAGCGTCCTTTCCCAAACGCCGTTGCTGGGCAACCGGGTGGACCGGTTCGTCTGGGACGGCTCGACGCTCACATTCGACAAGAACCTGATCCACTTGCGGGCGCTGCAGCCAGCCTTTCCCGCGGAGCCGAGTCCCGCCGCCGGACGCGGCAACCACGACGGCGGGATCATCCGGTTCGAGCCCCGGCGAGACAATGACGACCGCGACGACGACAATGATGACGACAATGACCACGACAAGGCCAAGCTGCTGATCATGATCGGCGACAACGGCCGACGCGGGCAGTTGCAGAACCTGCCTGACGGCCCCGGCGTGAACCCGAACAGCCCACCGCCAACGCCAACCACGATCCCCCAGGGCAATCAGCCCGACGACAGCTTCGGCGGCCCGGAACCGGATGATGCGCACCTGACCGGGGTCATTCTGCGGCTGAACGACGACGGCACCACACCGACCGACAATCCGTTCTTCAAGGCCGGCGCCCTCCGCGGCGGGGAAGCCGGGGCGAACCTCCAGAAGGTCTTCGCCTACGGCCTCCGCAACGGCTTTGGCATGGCGTTTGACCCGAATTCCGGCAGACTGTGGGACTCGCAGAACGGCGACGACTCGTTCAGCGAGCTAAACCGCATCGAGGCCGGCGCCAATCTGGGTTGGATTCAAGCGATGGGGCCGGTAAGCCGGGTTGGGCAGTTCAAGGCGATCGAGACGGACCGGACGGCCCCGCAGCCGTTCGTCCCGGCTGGATACTTCGGGCTTCAGCAGGGCCGCTGGCTGCCGACCAACATCGCCGATACGCCTGCCGAGGCCAAGGCGCGCATGTTCCAGGTGTTTGAGGGCGGGAAGCGCTTCTCCGCCGACCTCGTGGGCGGCCAGGAAAACCCGGCTGTTGACACGACCGCCGCGGCCCACATCGAATTGAAGCTGACCGAGGACGGTACACTGCGGTTCAAGCTCAAGGCGACGCGCGACATCGAAGGAGTGACGCAGGCCCACCTGCACCTGGGCGCCCGCGGCCAGAACGGGCCGATCGTTGCGTTCCTGGTGCCGTTCAACCCGGCCGGCCAGAACTTCCGCCGCGGGGAAGTCATGGCCGAAGGCGAGCTGGATGACGCCGCGGTCCTCGAACGGCCCGGGTTCGGCGGCACCGTGGCCGAGCTGGCCGAGCGGATGCGGCAGCAGCGCGTGTACGCGAATGTCCACACGCTGGACCACCCGGGCGGCGAAATCCGTGGGCAGGTGGAAGTCCACGCCAAGCAGGTGTCGCACTACAGCGACCCCGAATTCAGTTGGAAGTTCGAAGTGGCCCCGACTGGTCTGGGGTTCCTCAACAGCAGTGCCTTGGGACGCGAATACGAGGGCGACATGTTCCTGGGTGAGGCCCGGACGTTCCTGGAGGGGGGCTTCTTGTTCCGAATGAACTTGACGCGGAATCGCAAGGACATCGCCGTGAGCGACCCGCGGCTCGCGGACAAGGTGGCCGACAACAACTTCAAGTTCGACATCACCGAAAGCGAGACGCTGCTGTTCGGCCGAAACTTTGGGATCGGCACCGACATCCAGACTGGCCCCAACGGCAACCTCTTTGTGGTGTCCCTCTCCGACGGCGCGGTCTATGAGATCTTCCGTGCGGTGCCCGAGGGGCGTCGAGCCGGCCACGCCGCCGCGGCGACCAGCCACATCGGCAAGCCTGGGGGGGCGCTGTTGTCGGCGGAGGGACTCCCGATCGGGACGACCGGCTCGGTCAAGACGACGACTACTGTCAACGTGTCCGACCCAGCCGCGGCACCGACAGTTTCCCATGTCGGCGCGTTTGTGCCACTTTCCGTAACTCAACCGGGATCCAATCTGCTTGCGCTTGGTTCGAACGAGGATGCCGAAGCCCTGAGGGACAACTTCGGCTGGATGGACCTCTCCCAGGCACTGGAGCTGTGATCGGCCGGCGATGGGGCGGACGGGACCGACGGTCCGCCCCATCGGCATAGCTCGAGCGCGACTTCGGAAGCCATATCGCCAAGATCGCCGTTGGATTGAGGGTCGGCCCAGTCGCGTGGCTAGTGGCCCGTCGCGGTCCCGGGTGGCGGCCCGCGTTGCTAGTCTGGAATCTCATCGGCCTAGCCGACTTGGCGGACGCGATTGTGCTCGGGGTCATGTCGTCCCCGGGACCGCGGCAACTGCTCGCGGCCGACGCCGCGAACATGTCCACGCTGCCGTGGCTCTTGATCGCGGCGTTCCTGGTGCCGCACTTGGCGGTGCTGCACGTGGTGAGCTTCTATCGGCTGTGGCGGGAGGGGGTCGTGGACGGCGTGCAGTCATCGCCGAAGGACTAGTCGATGGGCCAGACTCTGACGCGGTTCGCTAAGCCACACGGACTTATCGAGCCGCGTCCCCGCTGCGGCACTCGACAGGTTGAGGTCCGGCCGGGTAAAGTATCAAGGACAATTTGAACCTTCGATGTACTTTTCACTGCACTGATATGGCAACCCCGAAGAACACTACCGGGAAGCGCAGCCCAAAAGGTGCCGTTTCGGGCGAGCGGAATGGGGCTGAGCGGCCGGCGGCGTACTTCTTGTCGCTGACCGTTGAGAACGTTCGCTGTTTTGGACCGAAGCAAACGCTGGATCTGTCCGACGGAAATGCAAAGCCGGCAGCGTGGACGATTATCCTCGGGCTGAACGGGACAGGGAAGACGACCGTACTGCAGGCGCTCGCAGGCTTTGATAGGCTGAGGCGACCGGTGATCGGTACCGGCCCAAACAAAGGGCCAACCCCACGTCTGTTCGATCCCGCTCTGACCAGTGTTTTTAACTTCAGACGAACTCTGTCTGACCAAGTGGCCAGCTTGTCAATTAGGTTTTCGGTTTCGAACTCGATTTCCGGGGCAGTCTTAACTACCGAGTCCAGTGACTTTGAAGTCAACACGGGTTCTGCACATCTTGGCTTGATTGGCGGCATCGACCCGCCTTGGTGCTGCGGCTATGGTGCTAGCCGTCGAATGGGTGCGACGTCTTTGACCGAATCTGGCGCCGACGACGCGACCGCCACACTCTTTTCCGATAAGTCCGATCTGCGAAATCCTGAAGAGTGGCTTCTCTGGCTCGACTACGCTGCCGCCAAGAACGGCGATGAAGTTAAGCACCGAAGAGCCAGACTAGCACAAGCCAGGGAAGTGCTTCTCGGGGTCTTCCCCAAGGATGAACTTAGGGACATACGCTTTGTCACCGCTGAGGGCACCAACCCGACCTCGCGGGTAGAGTTCAAGACTCCCTTCGGCTGGGTCCCTCTCCGCCAACTCGGCTACGGCTACCAAACCCTCATCACCTGGGTGGCCGACTTGGCCAACCGGATGGTCGAGCGCTATCCGGACAGCCCGAACCCGCTAGCCGAACCGGCCGTAGTCCTCGTGGACGAGATCGACTTGCACCTGCACCCGGTCTGGCAGCGGAAGCTGATGGGGTTCCTGTCCGAGCGGTTCCCCAACACCCAATTCATCGCCACCGCCCACAGCCCGCTCGTCGCTCAGGCCGCGGCGAATGCCAACTTGGCCGTCCTGCGGCGCGAGGGGGACCACGTCGTCATCGACAACGACGTGGACAACATCCGCAACTGGAGGGTCGATCAGATTCTGACGAGCGACTTGTTTGGACTTAAGACTGCCCGCCCACCGCAGATCGAGGCCTGGTTGGAAGAGCGACAGACTCTGTTGTCCAAGCCAAAACTGACCGCCGCAGACCAGCGCCGGGTCAAGGAATTGGAGGAATTGATTGGGGAGTTGCCCTTTGGAGAGACGCACCAGGAAATGAGTGAGCGCCAAGAGATCCGCAAGACGCTGGACCTATTGCTGAAGGAGTGTCGCCCAACCGATGATCCGCATAAGCCGGCCAAATGAGCCGGACATTCTGTTGGACCGCGGGGCCACCGCGGCGCAAGAACTGTGCGCCGCATTTGATTCTGGCTTCGAACTCCCTGCCTTTGATCGGTCCATCTACGCACACCCGACGGTCAAGGAGGCGCTGCGCCAAGCCCAACACGGGAAATGTGCGTTCTGCGAGTCATTCGTTTTGCACATCGCCTACGGGGATGTCGAACACTTCCGGCCGAAAGCGGGCTACAGGCAGAAAGCCACGGACCCACTTCGCAAACCTGGCTATTTCTGGCTGGCGTATGCGTGGGAGAATCTCCTCTTCGTCTGCCAACTCTGCAACCAACGGTTCAAGCGGAACCACTTTCCGCTCCGGAATGGCCGGCGGCGGGCGCGCCCGCAGACCCGCGACATCAGCAACGAGGAGCCGTTGTTCGTTGATCCATCGCGGCTGGATCCCGCAGACTACATTGGCTTCCGCGAAGAAGCAGCGCTCCCAGTCAACGGGTGTCGGGAAGGGAAACTAACCATAGAGGCTCTGGGACTCGACCGAGATGAGTTGCGGGAAAATCGCCGAAGGCGGCTGGAGGATCTTGAGAATCTTCGAGACCTCTGCATCTACCTCCGGACCAAAGTCGCAACAGCGCCGACGCCGGGATTGACCGAGCGTGTCCGCATTTACGAACATCGGCTCAGGGCGAAAATGGCCGACAGCGCCGAGTATGCGGCAATGGCCCGCGCGTTCCTGTCAGGGGTTCTTTGATCACGCACGCGCCCGCCCCTCCTCCTTTCGCCTAACATCCCCCCACCTCCGGCACCCCTTTTGCTCCCTCTCCCAAATCAACGGCAAACGTGAGCTGGAGCTCAGCATGTCCCAACAACTTTTCCCCGTGGTCGCCTGCCTCGGCCTGGCGATCCTGGCGGTCCTTTGCCTGCCCGTGGCCCGCAAGTTCGTGCTCGAATTCTCCGCCTTGGCGTTGCGCCTCGCGATGCTCGGCCTCCTGGCCGGAGGCGCTTACCTGTGGTTCCGGCCGGGTGACTTGCCCGCCGGAGTGTCGAAGCTGCTCGATGGCGAGCCGTGGCTCGGGGCCATTCTTCCCGACCGGGCGTCCGCTTACTTCGGCATTTGCGCCGTGTCGCTGGTCGTGTTGGTGCTCCTGCCTTTGCTCGCGACCCTCGACGTGACGCGACGGCTCGCCGGGCGCCGGCTCCGACGCGTCCGCGTCTTGACCGAC
>DATFWZ010000435.1:0-16711 GCA_035258765.1 Gemmataceae bacterium | reverse complement strand
GGCGGCAGGCCGGTCAGGTCGAAGGAGACGCGTCGGATCAGAGTCGCCCGGTCGGCCTCCGGGTTGAGCGTGAACCCCTTTGCTTCGAGGGCCGCCAGGATGAAGCGGTCCACGTTGGTCCGCGCATCGCCGGGCACCTCGGGAACCTTCGGGCGGATTACCGGGAGGAAGGCGCGGTGCGATTCGGGACGGTGCGGGTCCCCGGCGGCGTCACCGCCGATCATGGCAATGCCCGCGACGCAGCCGGCGAGCGCGCCAAGACGAATGGCGGATTGAACGACAATTTGCATGCGCGAGAACGTCTCCGTGGAACATGCACTGTAACCGGTCTCCCACCTTACAGTAAAGGGAGCGACCGCCACCTTTGTACTCCCGGACGCACGGCCCATGAAGATCGCGCACCTCGACGCCTCCGTGATCGGCGACGGCCCGGAAATCGACCCGGACAAGGGCGGGGTCGAGCCGCTGGCGTGCCTGCGCGTCCACACGGACGACGGACTCACCGGGCTGGCCGAGGTCTTTCGGGTTCCGCCGGGAGTCGTGCAGGCAACCGTCGGCGGACCGGGCACGCTCTTCGGCCAGCTCCTGATCGGCCAGCTAGTGACGCACCCGGAGCGACTCTGGCAGCGGATGTGGGATGCGCTGCTCCATACCAACCGCCGCGGCTGGCAGGCCATCATCCTCGGGGCCCTCGACATCGCGATCTGGGACGTTTACGGCCAGATGCTCGAGCGGCCCGTGTGGGAGTTGTTGGGTGGGGTCCAGCGTGGGCCGTTCCAGACACCGGTCGGCCAGCAGACTGTCGTCACGCCGTATTGCACGATCGTCTCCGACGTGTGGGGCGGCGAGGCGATGTTCTCTCAGCAAGTCGCCCGGGCCGAGAAACTCGCGGGCCTCGGCTACCGGGCATTCAAGGTCGAGCCGATGATGTCCACGCCGGGCGACGTGGTCGAGCTGGCCCGCCGGTTCCGCAAGGCCCTCGGCGACAAGCCGACGCTGATGGTCGATGTGGGGTACTTATTCAACGACGTGCCGACAGCCGCCCGGGTCGCGCGGGAGCTGGAGGCGTTCGACGTCGCCTTCTTCGAGACGCCGTTTCCGGTCGACTCGATGGCGCCGTACGCCGACCTGGCCGGCCGCACATCGATCCCGCTGGCCGCGGGCGAGCACGGAGTGACGCGCTGGGAGTTCCTCGACTTCATGGACCGCGGCCGCATCGCGGTCGTGCAACCGTACATGACCACCTGCGGCGGGTTGACTGAGGCGAAGCGGATTGTGGAACTCGCCCGCCCCCGCGGGGCCCTGGTCTGTCCAGGGAACTGGTCCACGCAGATCCTCGGGGCCGCGACCGTTCACCTGGCGGCTTACTCGCCGATCACGCCATTCATCGAGTTCGCGCCGGCCGAGGTGTACGACTCCCCCCTCCGCCGGGAACTCCAGGCCGCGGGCTTCCCGGTCCGGGACGGGGTCATCGATGTGCCGACCCGCCCGGGCATCGGTTATGGGATCCCGGACGAGGTGATCGAGCGATTCGGTATGTCGTAGCATGAGCCCATCCCGCACCCTGTCTTTCGACCGCTCGCCATGCAGCCCCCATCCCGGCCCACGAACGTCCGCTGGCTGATTCTGGCGATGTTGGTCGGGCTGGTGTTCCTGGCGCATTTCAACCGAATCGCCATCTCGGTCGCGGGTAGCGAGCGATTTATCGGCAATGGCCTGTCCGAAGAGCAGATGGGCCGCGTGTATTCGGCGTTCCTCCTCGTCTACACGATCGGGATGCTGCCCGGTGGCTGGCTGATCGACCGGCTCGGGCCGAGGTGGGCGCTGGCCGGCATGGGCGTCGGGCTCGGGTTCTGTGCCGCGCTGACGGGGGTGTTGGGCGTGGTCGGCCTGGCCGTCGCGGCGCTTTACGTGCCGCTCCTCGTGATCCGGGGAGTGGCCGGGGCGTCGAGCGTCACACTTCACCCGGGGGCGGCTCGGGCGGTGTCGCTCTGGTTCCCGCTGTCCGGTCGGTCGTTCGCGAACGGACTGGTCACCGCCGGGGCCCTGGTCGGGATCGCCGTCACTTACCCGGGGTTCGGCTGGTTGATGGACCGGCTCGACTGGCCGCTGGCGTTCGTGGTCAGCGGGGCGGCCCTCGTGCTCATGGGTTTGATGTGGAGCGCGATGGCCGCCGACGACCCGGGCGGGCACCGCGGGGCAAACGCGGCCGAGCGCGACCTCGTCGCCGCCGAGGGGCACGTGCCGCCGCGGTCCGCCGCGACGGCGCGCGACGTCCTGGCCCTGTTCCGCAACCGCAGCCTGGTCCTGCTCACCTTGAGCTATGGCGCGTACAGCTACGTGCAGTACCTGTTCTTCTACTGGATCGAGTATTACTTCAAGAACACGCTCGAGCAGCCCGGGGACAAGAGTCGGGAGGCCGCGTTCACAATTACAATGGCGCAGGCCGTCGGAATGGCGGTCGGCGGGTGGACCGCGGACCGGGCGTGCCGGCGGCTCGGGCACCGGACCGGCCGCCGACTCATCGCGTTCACCGGGATGGGCCTCTGTGCCGCGTTCAGCCTGCTCGGCGTGATGACGACCGACCCGAAACAGATCGTCTGGTATTTCTCACTCGCCTTCGGATTCCTCGGGGCCTGCGAGGCGATCTTCTGGACCACCGCGGCCGGCCTGGAGCCGCGGAACGGGGGGCTGGCCTGCGCGCTGCTCAACACCGGCGGGAACGGGTTCGGGCTGCTGGCCCCGCTCTTTACCCCGGTCATCGGCCGGGCGTTCGGCTGGGACGCGGCCATCGTCGTGGCGTGCGCGGTCTGCGCCGTCGGCGGGCTGCTCTGGCTCGGCATCGTCCCGGAGCCCCCGCGGGAGGCCCAGCGGTAAGATCGGCCCCTACTCCGGCTTCTTCTCGTCCTTCTTCGGCCCCGGCCCCTTCTTCCCGAGCCGGTTGATCATCTCCCCGGCCCGCTTCAGGAACTCCTCGCGCGAAATCTTCCCGTCGGCCGGGAACCCGGCGGCTGCCAGTATCGGCTTGAACCGGTCTGGGATCTCGTCCGGGGTAATGAAATCGTCCCCGTTCGTGTCGATCCGGTCGAAGATCTGTTCGGCCAGGCTCGGCGGGTTCTTCGCGAGCTCGACCGCCGTCTCCGGCCGCTCCCAGACGTACGCGGCAAAACCGACCATCATTTCGTCCCACGTCTGCAGTCCAGACCGGATCGTCTGCGTCGGGTCCGGGTTGAGCGGGTTCAGGGGCGAGTTGTCCCAGTGGGCCACCGCGTGCAGCCGCGATCCCTTGGGCAGCTTCACGTGCTCGGCAAACCGGTACTGGTTCTGCCAGTTGAAGTCCCACCGCGGGACCGACAGCAGGGTCTCCTTCTTCCCGTCCGGGTAGATGACCTCGTACGTGTAGTCCTTCCCCCGCCAGTGCATGTGCGGGGTCAGGCTGACCAGGCGGGCGTCGGCCCGGATACGAAACGTCGCCTCCGCCCCGTGGTGCGGCGACCCCGCGGGAATCGTGAATCCCATGTTCGCGAACTCGTTCAACATGAGATCGTACTTGGGCGGCTTGTCGGCGAACTTGACCCCGATCGACGTCCGGTCCTTGGCCTTCTTGCCGTTCGGGGTGTAGTGCATCTCCAGCCGCAGTCGGGCCCCCTTGGGCACGCGCAGGGCCGTGTCCGGCGGGCAGACGAGGCCGAGGTCGCCGGGGGCCCACCCGACCAGGATGCCGAGGTTCCCGTCCGGGCTGATCGGGTTGTTCGTCCCGTCGCGGAGGATGTAAGCGACCACGTGGTGGACGACCTCCGGGGCCCCCGGCCGGGCCTCCGCGACCGTGACCCATTTGTCCTCGGTCAACTTGGTGTCGATGATCCAGTTCTTGTACGGCAGCACTCCCGTGGCCGGGACCTCGAACTCCTCGGTCATCGTGAAGACCTGGTCCGGCTCGCCGTGGACCCAGCCCTTCGCCCACTTGACCGGCTTCGGTAGGTCCTTGTCGTCCCCCTTGGGCTTTCCGCCCTCTACCCAGGCGGCCAGGGTGTCGATCTCGGTGCGGGTCAGGTGCCGGTCGTTGGTGAACTTGCCGAACCGGCTGTCGGCGTGCCACGGCGGCATCCGCCGCTGGGCCGTCACCTCCTTGATGACGGCCGCGTGTCGCACCGCGTCGTCGTACGTGGACAGGGCGAATGGGGCGGTCTGGCCCTCCCGGTGGCAGGACTCGCACCGCTTTTGAAGGATCGGGGCGACGTCCTTCGCAAACGTCACTCCCGGCCGGGCGGCCGGTTTCTCGGCCCGGGCGAGCGGGCAACCGTCGGCCTCCGTCTCGGGAGTGGTCACCGGCTTGCCGGCAACGACTTCGCGCAGCGCTTCGGCCAGTTCGGCGCGGGTGGGCTTGGGCCGCTTGGCCGCTACTCCGTACTGGTCGTCCACCCGGCCGCGGTACTTCAGCTTGAGGTCGCCGTCCAACACGGCCACGGTCGGGACGCGAGTCACCCCGACGGCGTCGGACAGCTTCTGACCGTAATCCTTGAGGACGAGGAAGGGCACGTCGCGGTCGTGGGCGTGGCCGGCCACGCGGTCGGCGTCCTCCGGCTCGTTCGGGTACACGGCCAGGAACAGAATGTCCTTCGTCCGATATTGCTTCTCCAACTCCACGAGGCCGGGGAGGTACAGGTTGGACACCGGGCAGTCGGCCCCGAGGAAGGCCAGCACGACGGCCTTGTGCCCAGCGAACCCGGCCAGCGGGCGGCGGCCGCCGCGGACGTCGCGGAGCTGATCGGCGGCCGCGACCTTGTCCCCGACCGCGACCGGCTTCGGGCGCTCTTCGGCCGGCGCGGCCGCGCACAGGACGAGGAGAACGATCACGGAGAAGGCGTCAGCGAAACGGCGTGTCATGGAGCGGGGTTCCCAAGTGAGAGGGTGGCGTGCGCAGTGTCCTCCGTCGCGGCCGGGGTCGGTTTCGGCCGTTCCTACTTCGTTGCCGGCAAATGGTATCCCTCGCGGTTCGTCTGAATCCCGTACAGGCTCTTGCCGGCCGTGATATGTATAGGGTCTTGGTGTCCGGGCCGCCGCCGAACCCGACGTTCGTCGGAATCTCCGTCTTGATGTAGCGCAGCTGCTTCCCGTCGTGTGAATCGCAGTGGCGCGGTTTTCATGGGCGTGCTGACGGTATCTCACTCACGCCAGGATGCCCTTGACGACCTCCCCGTGGACATCGGTCAGACGGAAGTACCGGCCCTGGTACTTGTACGTGAGTTTCAGGTGGTCGATCCCGAGGCAGTGTAGGATCGTGGCGTTCAGGTCGTGGACGTCGACCGGATCCTTGACCACGTTGTAACTGAAGTCATCCGTTTCCCCGTAGTTGAGTCCCGGCTTGACCCCACCGCCGGCCATCCAGACAGTGAAGCACCGCGGGTGGTGATCGCGGCCGTAGTCGTCGGCCGTCAGCCGGCCCTGGCAGTACACCGTGCGGCCGAACTCCCCGCCCCAGACGATCAGCGTATCTTTGAGCAAGCCGCGCTGCTTGAGGTCGGTGATCAGCGCCGCGCTCGCCCGGTCGATGTCGCGGCACTGGCCTTCGATCTGCTTGGGCAGGTTGGTGTGCTGGTCCCACCCGCGGTGGTAGAGCTGGATGAAGCGCACGTCCCGCTCGGCTAGCCGGCGGGCCAGGAGGCAGTTCGCGGCGAACGTCCCGGGCTTGCGGGCGTCCTCCCCATAGAGCTCGAACGCGGACGCCGGTTCCTTTGACAGGTCCACCAGGTCCGGGACGCTCGCCTGCATCCGGAAGGCCATCTCGTACTGGGCCGTCCGGGTGGCGATCTCCGGATCCCCAACCCCCGCCTGCTTGATCCCGTTCAACTCGGCCAGGTCGTCGAGCAGTCGCCGCTGACTCGCCGTGCTCACCCCCTCCGGGTTGCCGAGGAATAGGACGGGGTCGCCCTGCGAGCGGAACTTCACCCCCTGGTACCGCGACGGCAGGAACCCGCTTCCCCACAGCCGGTCGTAAAGCGGCTGGTCGGCCGGGTTGCCGGAGCCTTGGGACAGCATGACGACAAAGGCCGGGAGGTCCTTGGCGTCGCTGCCGAGCCCGTAGGCGACCCAGGCCCCGAGGCTCGGCCGGCCGGCGAGCTGGGCCCCGGTCTGGGCGAACGTGATGGCCGGGTCATGGTTGATCGCCTCGGTGTGGACCGACTTGATGAAGCACAGCTCGTCGGCCACGGCCGCGGTCCGCGGGAGCAGGTCGCTGACCCACGCCCCGCACTTGCCGCGTTGCCGGAACTTGTACTTGGATGGCGCGACCGGGAACGACTCCTGGGTGGCCGTCATCCCGGTCAGTCGCTGCCCACGGCGGACCGAGTCCGGCAGGTCCTTGCCGAACAGGTCCTTGAGCTTCGGCTTGTGGTCGAACAGGTCGAGCTGGGACGGAGCCCCCGACTGGAACAGGTAGATGATCCGCTTGGCCGTCGCCTTGAAGTGCGGCTCCCCGCCGCTGGCGGCATCGCGACCGAGTAGCGATGCGAGTGCGGCCAGGCCGACCGTCCTACCGAGGAAGGCCCTTCGGGTCTGCAGTGCGAGCGCATCGGCAATCGGGAACGGTACCGAGTTCATTCCTTCGTCATGGCCTCATCGAGGTTCAGGATCAACCGACAGACGGCCGCATAGGCCGCGACCTCGACCGCGTCGAGCCGTGGGTTCGCAGCCGAGTCGCCGACCTTTAGCAACTTCCGGGCGGCCGCCGGGTCGTTCCGATAGTCGGCAAGCTGTCGGTCCAAGGCCCGGCGGAGGACGGCGCGCTCGGTGTCGGTCGGCGCGCGGGCGGTGACGCGGCGGAACGCCACGGCCAGGCGGTCGTCAGCGGCCGCGCATTCGCGCAAGACGATCTCGGCCAGCTTGCGGGCCGCCTCGACGTAGGTGACGTCGTTGAGCAGTGTGAGGGCCTGGAGGGGGGTGTTCGTTCGCGTCTCGCGGACCCAGCAGGTCTCGCGGGCCGTCGCGTCGAATGCCGACAGGCCCGGCGGCGGCGCGGTTCGCTTCCAGTACGTGTACAGGCTCCGGCGGTAGAGCTTGTCGCCGGTGTCCGGGACGTAATCACCGGTCCCGGACAGCTCGTCCCACAGCCCGGCCGGCTGATACGGCTTCACCGATGGCCCGCCGGTGTGCTCCACGACCAGCCGGCTCGCGAATAGCGCCTGGTCGCGAATCATTTCGGCCGACAGGCGGTACCGGGGGAAGCGCGACAGAAGTCGGTTGTCCGGGTCTCTCGCCGGAAGCACCTTCGGGACGCGCGACGACTGCCGGTACGTCGCACTGGTGACGATCAGCTTGTGCATTCGCTTCAAGTCCCAGCCGGTGCGGACGAACTCCGTCGCCAGCCAGTCGAGCAGCTCCGGGTGCGACGGGTATTCACCCTGGGTGCCGAAATCCTCGCCGGTCGCGACAAGGCCGGTCCCGAAGTGGAGCTGCCAGAGCCGGTTGACGGCCACGCGGGCCGTGAGCGGGTGGTCCGGCGACACCAGCCACTTCGCCAGGTCGAGCCGGCTACCTCCGAGCGGCGAGTCGGGAAGCGTAGTGGGGCCGGCCGCCGTTACTTTCGCGCCGGGCCGGTCATACTGGCCGCGAATCAGCAGGTGTGTGTCCCGCGGGCTCGCCATCTCCTCCATGACCATGACGGTCGGGATGGAGTCGGAGAAGTTCGCGCGCTCCTCGCGGGCCGCGCGCAAGGCCTCGTGCGCGGCGCGAATCTCTTCGGGGGCGACTTTGGCGACAAAGAGCGCCCGGAGCTTGTCGGTCTCGGCGGCAGTACGCTCCGCGACCGGCTTCGCCACGATCTCGCCTGGTGTCGCGGCTACCGCCAGAACGCTGGCCTCGGCCGGTTCGATTACGCGGCCGTACACCCGGACCTCGTCCACCAGCCCGTTGAATCGACCGTCCGGTCCACCCCCGGACCCGATCCGGAGCGGCTCCTTCGTCTGGAACGACTGGTTCAGCTCGTCGAGCAGGGTGGTCGTCTTGGCCTCGGCACCATCGATGTACACCTTCACGCCCGCGGCCAGGCGGGAGCCATCGTAAGTGACGGCGACGTGGTGCCAGCGGCCCGGTTCCAGCTTGCGCTCGGTCTCCACCCGCAACGCGTCGTCCAGCCAGCGCTTGGTCAAGTGGAGCTGAATCTTCCCGTTCACGAAGTGGACGCCGTACCCCTCGCCTTGCGGGTCGTCCACGGCCCGCGACAGGAGGGCCCCGGTTAACTGGCGCACGTTGACCCACAGAGCGAGTGAAAAGCGGTCGTCGAACCCAAAGTCGCCCACGTTCCCGACGTCCACAAACCGCTTCCCATCCAAGTCGAGGGCCTTCCCAAGCCGACCGGGCACATACACCGCAGGTCCGTCCCTGACCGTCAGCGGCCCGTCGTCGTCCAGGGCGATGCGGGTGGTCAGTCCGCGGTCCGGGGTCCAGTCCGGCACGTCAGCCGGCCGGACAGACCTTTCCCACCGGGCCTGGGCTTCCGCCAGCGTGCCCCGCAGCTGGCGGACCCGACGCTCGGCGTCCGCGACCCGGCGGTCGAGCGCCGCGAGCGTCTGCCCCTGGTCGCGGGTCGGGGCCTTGATGTATGGCGGCGAGTTGCCGAACTTCACCGCCCGTCCCTTCTCCGGCACGTTGTTGAAGTAGGCGAAGAGTTGGTAGAACTCGCGCTGCGAAAACGGGTCGAACTTGTGGTCGTGGCAGCGGCAGCAGCCCAGCGTCAGCCCGAGCCAGACGGTGCTCGTTGTCTCCACCCGGTCGGCCACGTACTCGACCGCGTATTCCTCGGGGACGATCCCCCCCTCCGCGTTCCCCCGGTGGTTCCGGTTGAACCCGGTCGCGATCCGCTGGTCGAGGGTTGCGCCGGGCAGCAGGTCTCCGGCGAGTTGTTCAATTGTGAATTGATCGAAGGAAAGGTTGCGGTTGTACGCCTCGATGACCCAGTCCCGCCACCGCCACATGTCGCGGCCCGCGTCCGTCTGGTAGCCGTTGGTGTCAGCGTACCGGGCTGCCTCCAACCACCGCCAGGCCATTCGCTCGCCGTATCGCGGGGTGGCCAGCAGCCGGTCGGCCAGCCGGTCCACCGCGTCGGACCCGGCGTCCCGGATGAACGCTTCGATCTCGGCCGGGGTCGGCGGCAGACCGGTCAAGTCGAGCGACATCCGGCGGATGAGCGTCGTCCGATCGGTCTCGGGCGACGGCTTCAACCCCGCCTGCTCCAGCCGGGCCAGGATGAACCGGTCGATTGGACTTCGCACCCAGGCGAAGTCCATCACTGCCGGCAGCGCGGGTCGGGTCGGTGGGACGAAAGCCCAATGCTTCTCCCACCTGGCCCCTTCCGCCACCCATCGTCGGAGCGTGTCCGCCTGCGCCTTCGACAATTCGCGTCCCGAGTCCTTGGGCGGCATCCGCTCGTCCGGGTCGGCGGAGGTGATCCGGCGGACCAGCTCGCTCGCGTCCGGCTTGCCCAAGACCTTGCGAGCGCCCTCCTCGCGGTCGAAGCGCAGTCCGGCCTTGCGCTTCGCCGCGTCCGGTCCGTGGCAGGCGAAGCACTTGTCCGCCAGGATCGGCAGGATGTCGCGATTGAACCGCACCGGCTCGGCCCGGCTTGGGCCGGGAAACACGAGAGCCGCGACGGCAATGGCAGGCAGGAGAGGTCGGGTGCGCATCTGCGCCTCAGCCTAACCGATCGGACGGCCCAAAGCGAGCGGCCCGGTTCGCCGGATCAACCGCCCGCCGCGATGTAACATGCCCGGGCGGGTTTCGCTGAGAAGGGGAGTGACGGGCCGTGCCGCCGCCCGACACCACTCCGCCCCTCGCGAACAGGAGACAAGTGCCCATGGCCACCACCCGCAAGACGATTGTTGACAAGTCCGGCCGGACGATCGAGATGCGGTCCACGCCCGACTTCGCGTTCGACCCGGCGTTCGACTCCTTCCTGATCCTGCACGAGAACGGTTGCGACAACCACACGCTGACGCTGGTACTCAAGGTCCACTTGAAACAGGTGGCCCCGACCTCGTTCAACATACCCTTTCTGGGCAAGCTGACGCTGCCGTTCCCGGACGCCGACGACACGCCGTTCGCCATCAAGCCCTGGAACCCGGCCGATTTCTCCGCCTTCACCCGGTCGTTTCTGCGCCAGTGCGCCCATTGGACCAACAAGTTCTGGCTGACGCCCCCCGCGACGTTTTCTGGTCTGGACTACAAGCTCGGCAAGAGCACCGTCCGCCCGAACATTTACTGTCACCTGCACGTGGACCTCGTCGGCTCGCCGGGGGACGCCCACCGGACGATCGAGGTGGTGAACCTCGACCGGGCGGCCGCGGCGCGGCAACTGGGGAAGAAGGTGTCCGACCTCGACGCCAGCGACTTCCGCTCCACGGACCGGACGTATGACTCGCTGGACGTGAAGCCCGTGCCGATCCCGTTCCCGGACGACAAGGGGAAGACCCACAAGCTAAACCGATCGACGGTCGCGCACGAGATCGGTCACGCCCTGGGTCTGCCACACATCGGCGTGTCGCACAAGGCCCCGCTGTGCTCCCTGGCGGTCGTCGCGGACGGGCTCTTGCCGGATTCGGTCACGTCCAGCGCCTCCTTCCCGGCCCTGCTCCAGGGGGGCAGCAACTCCAACGCTTGTTACGGTCACTCGGGTCCCGTCAACCTGGGGTCGAACGTCATGGGTTACGGGTTGGACTTCGACGCGACCAACGCGACGCCCTGGCTCGACCGGATCGCGCTGCACACCGGGACGACGGCTTCCGGCTGGAAGGTGTCCGTGAAGCACAAGGTGGCCCCGCGGGTGAGCGTCTCCTAAAGTGCGGGTTGACTCGGTGACATTTCGCCGCGTTCGGCCACGGAGATGGCAATCCCGGATTAACCGACGTTGACCCCGGCGCGGGGAGGGAATACGGTTTCAATCCCTTCCCAGGACGGACCCGGTCCGCGGACAGGGCAAGCCCGTCACCTTTCGTGGGGCAACGCCATGGGCGATCGGCCCGACCGTCCCGTTACCGCCCGCTCGTCACGCCAGCGCTACCGGACGTTCGTCCAGGACTACAAGGCGAGGCGGCTCGACGACCCGGCGACCGCGGGCGAGGACGTTGCGGCCCCGACGCCGGACCGCGCCGCCCGCCGCCGCGAGTACCTGCGCGCGTACATCCGCTGGCTCCGGCCGCACCGGTCCGCGGTGGCCGGGGTCTTCCTGCTGGCGCTGGTCGTCGCCGGTATGGAAATGATCGAGCCGCTGTTCATGCGGTTCATCATCGACCGGGTGCTCTTGACCCCGGACCTGGACCAGGCGTCGCGCCTCTCCCGCCTTCACCTGGTGGGTGCCGTGTTCCTCACGACGGTCGTCGTGGGCAAGCTGATCGGGATCATCAAGGATTACCGCCAGCGCCTGCTGAACGCCCGGGTCATGCTCTCCCTCCGCCGGGCCCTCTTCGACCGGTTGTTGCGCCTGCCGCTGCCGCGACTCTGGGACATGAAGACCGGCGGCATCCTGTCGCGCCTGACCGGCGACATCGACACCACCACCGGCCTGTTGCAGATGGCGGTCATATCGCCCGCCCTGTCGCTCGTCCGCCTGGCCGTCGCCGTCAGCGTGCTACTCACCCTCAACTGGCGGCTGGCCCTGATGGCCATGGCCGTCATCCCGGGCGCCATGCTCATGAGCTTCGCCTTCGCTCGGCGCGTCCGGCCCATCTACCGGTCGGTCCGCAAGGACGTCGAGACGATCGACGGCCGGGTGGGCGAGACGTTCTCGGGCATTCGTGTCGTCCGGGCATTCGGCCGCGAGGTCCGCGAGCTCCTCGATTACCTCCTCGGCCGGCACACCGTGCTCCGCAAGGAGTTGTTCGCCCAGCGCCGCGAGTTGTTGCTCTGGACCTCCTGGGGCCTGTTGGTGTCCGGGGTCAACGTGGTCATCCTCTGGTACGGCGGTTTCCTGAACGCCACCGGCCGGGCCTCGATCGGCGACATCATGGCCTTCCAGTGGTACACGTTCCTGCTCCTGAACCCGGTGTGGAACATTGTTAACTCGTTCTCCGAGCTGCAGCGGTCGCTCGCGGCGACAGAGCGGGTGTTCGAGGTGCTAGCCATGCCGGCCGACAAGCCGGACCGGCCGGACGCCCAGGACGCTCCGCGACTGGTGACCGAGATCCGGTTCGAGGGAGTTGAGTTCGAATACCGCCCCGGCCGGCCGGTGGTCCGCGACTTCGACGTCGCCGTGGCCGGCGGTTCGGTCGTGGCGCTGGTCGGCCGGAGCGGGGCCGGTAAGACGACGGTGACCGACCTGGTCGCCCGGTTCCACGACCCGACCCGGGGCCGCATCGTGGTCAACGGCACCGACATTCGCGACTTCAAGCTGCGCACCTACCGCGACCTGCTCGCCGTGGTGCAGCAGGACGTCTTCCTCTTCGACGGGTCGGTCCGGGACAACATCGCCTACGGCCGCCACCATGCCACCGCCGAGGAGGTGGAGGACGCGGCCCGGCGGGCGAACGCCCACGAGTTCATCGCCAAACTGCCCGAAGGGTACGACACGTTCGTCGGGGAGCGCGGGGTGAAGCTTTCGGGCGGCCAGCAACAGCGACTGGCCATTGCCCGGGCGATCCTGGCGTCGCCCCAGGTCCTGATCCTGGACGAGGCGACGAGCAACCTGGACACGGAGAGCGAGCAGCTCATCCAGGCCGCGATGGCGGACCTGCTGGCCGGGCGGACGACGTTCGTCATCGCCCACCGGCTGTCCACGGTACGGCGGGCCGACCTCATCTTGCTGATGGAAGACGGCCAGGTCATCGAGCGCGGTACGCACGACGAGCTGATGAGCGCCCGCGGGGTCTATTCCAAGATGGTCCAGCGCCAGATGGAATTGGACGGGGGGGGACGAGGGCGGACTATGACGCACTGACGAGTCGGACGCCCCACGGTGTGTTGCGGCCGGGTCGGGAATCCTGGCTAGAGATTCCCGACCCCACTTTCATTCAACAGTTGTTTGAGCGAAAATACCATTTGTAGCTACGATTCCCTGGGGTAATAACGTTTCGGTAGCTGTGCAAACGATTCTTCAACATTGAGCGTACATTCAAGCCCAGCGCGACCAGGGCAAAGATCCGGTTCGACTTTTCGGTGGCAAGATAGTCGGCGACGATGTCAAGAATGGCGGCGAGGAGCTGGACGCGCTCTGTTTGGGTGAGTTCGGTGGCGCCCTCGGCAATCAGGTCGTCGAGTTGCTTGCGCCGACCGCCGTGGACGAGAGAGGTTCCCATGTACTGGTCGGCGAGTTCTTTCCATTGTTGGAGTGACATCAGGGTGGTGAGGGTCTCCCATTTGCCAAAACTATAGCCACCAAGTCTGGCACGAATTTCGAATTGGCTCACCTGCGCCAGTTTCTCATTGAGATCGTCAATCCGCTCGCGGATCTCGCGCGCCCACCGCTCGAGCATCGTCGTTTCCCACAACAGGTAGGTCCCGGAGTAGAGCGGAGCGTAGGCGGCGCCTGAGAGCCGCTCGATTACGTTGGCGACAAATCCCGGAGAACATCGTATCGTGTTGAACGAAGTGCTGCTTGTCATCAAAGTGCTGTTCATCTCAGTACATGGGGCTAGGTAGGACAGGACAGGCTCCTGGCACCATACCAGCCCCCAGACGTTTTCGCACATGAGCGGCAGTTTGATCTTGATCTGTGCGGTGTGCTCGACTTGTCGCGTTTCGACACGCCCTTTGTCTCGCTGCGAGTTCAACTGACCCATGCGGCGCCTGAGCTCGCTGTACCGGGTGTCCATGCTCATATTCCTAACATGATAAACACTCACTTGTGATTCCAACTCGCGGATCTCGTCGTCGAGTTCCACGTCAAAGACCACATTGAAGAACTTCTTCTGCTGACCGTCGTTCACCTTGAAGGCGGCGTGGCCGTTGGGATAAAGGGGGTTCCCCATCGGCCAAATGTAGATCGCCATTTCCTCGTTGAATTCTCGGGCCACGGCTCACCTCGGCTAAAGGGGTCGTCTAATTGTTCTCGGGTACTCGGCCGCCGTCGAGTCAGGCGGGTCGCTTGGCAGTGCGTCGTTTCTCCAGATCCGTCTCACAAAATCTCAAAAAAACTCCGGCCGGGTTCTGCGACCCGGTTACGTTTCGCGCGGCTCGAAAATATTCCCTTGTTGGGGTCGGAAGCGGGGCAACTCCAGAGGTGTAGTGGATGCCGTGGCGTAGGGGTCACTACTATCGGTCGGTCCGGGTCAATGGACGGCCCAAGCACGTCCACATCGGCACAGGTCCTATGGCTCAACTGATTGCCCAGCAAGATGATGCGGCGTGGGAGGCGCGCCGGGCGGCGAAGCTCGCGGAGGATCTCCGGCGGGCCCGGGCCGACGCCGTCGACCAGCTTGTCGAGGAGGCCGACAGTCACCTCGACGCCCTCGCCCGGGCGGCCTACTGGCAGAAGCGGTTGGACGCGGCCCACCGCCGTCACCTGTCGGCGGTCAAGGCGTTGGCCGCGATCCGGAAGCTGGCGGTCCCGGTGCGAATTGGCCAGGTGAACATCGCGACGCGACAGGTGAACCAGGTGGAGGTTCGAGCGGCGACGGGCGGGGACGAGCGGGAAGGGGCGGGGACGGCGTCACGGGGGATTGAGTGAGGTTCACCACTAGTTGAGCCGACTCGCGACGGCAATTCAGTGATTCTGTCCGGATAGACTTCCAACCTCCCCGGTCCGGCGGTCCGCTCGTTCCGCCCGAGTGGTGAACCCCGGCGTCGGAAGCGATGTCATGTCAACCGAGTTTGCTAGAACCTCGGTGGGAACATGGCTCAAAGCTCCGATCTGACCGACATCGGGCTCGTCCTCCAGGCCGCGAAGGAGCGGTTCGCGCTCGACTTGCGGGGCGTCCACGGTATCCGCCATTGGACCCGCGTCCGCGAGAACGGCCAGCGCCTGGCCAAACACACCGGGGCGAACAAGCAGGTCGTCGAGTTGTTCGCCGTCCTCCACGACTGCTGCCGGGAGAACGACGGCTACGACCTCGGTCACGGGGAGCGGGCCGCGGACTTCGCACGGACTCTGAACGGGACGCTCATTCATCTGGCCGACGCAGACTTCGCGCTGCTGTTCGAGGCAATCCGCGACCACGAGGCGGGGCGGACTCGCGGGGACGTCACCGTGATTACCTGCTGGGACGCGGACCGGCTCGACCTGGGTCGGGTGCGGGTCCGTCCTGACCCGAAGTACCTGTGTACCGAGTTCGCCAAGCGGAAACCCACGATCGAGTGGGCCTACAAGCGGAGCCTGGGGGGCTGACGATGACGGCGAGTCCTCCTTCCCCCCGAACCAGCTAAAATGTCTGGCGACAAAGCAGCCGCCTGGGGCGGGACGCGATGCGTCGCCAAATCCTCCGCACGTTCCTCGGCGCCGTCGCGCTCGGCCTGGCGAGCGCGGCCGCGCCGTCGCACGCGGCCGACAAGCCCTGGGCGTTTGAACTGGTCAAGAACGTGGAGCCTCCCGCGGGGCCGCCCGGGGAGGCCGCTAACCCCATCGACCAGTTCGTTCGCGCGAAGCTCCACGAGCAGGGCCTGCGCCCCGCGGGCCCGGCCGAACCCCGCGTGCTCATTCGCCGGGTCACCTTCGACTTGACCGGTCTCCCGCCGACGCCCGATGAGATCGGCGCGTTCCTCGCCGACCGGTCGCCGGACGCCTTCGCCAAGGTTGTCGATCGGCTCCTGGCTTCCCCCCGCTACGGCGAGCGCTGGGGCCGTCACTGGCTCGACGTGGCCCGCTACGCCGACACCGGCGGGTTCGAGGCCGACCACCTTTACCCGAACGCCTGGAAGTATCGCGACTACGTCATCCGCTCCTTCAACGCGGACGAGCCGTTCGACCGGTTCGTCCGCGAGCAGGTCGCCGGGGACGAACTGTGGCCGGACGACCCGGACGCGATCGTGGCCACCGGGCTGTATTGCGTCGGCCCGACGCTGCCCGAGTCGGCAATGGTGCCCAACCTCCTCGAATACGAGTGGCTCACCGACGCCGGGGACACCACCGGGGCCGCGTTCCTGGGCCTGACGTTCGGCTGCGCCCGCTGCCACGACCACAAATACGACCCCCTCACGCAAAAGGACTACTTCGGCATGCAGGCGGCCTTCGCCCCGAGCGACCGGCCGTACCCGGAAAAAGTCCGCCTTCTCCAGATCAAGGGACTGAACGGGCTGCTCTCCGACGCCCCGGTGCCGAAGGAATTGCTCGACGATCCACGGTGCAAGATCCGGCTGGACAAGGATGTGGGCCTCAGACTCTTCCATCGCGGCGAGCCGA
Source organism: Gemmataceae bacterium (assembly GCA_035258765.1). GTDB lineage: Bacteria > Planctomycetota > Planctomycetia > Gemmatales > Gemmataceae > SIAJ01. Next base: position 390 of record DATFWZ010000435.1, on the reverse strand, counting down.
TGCCTGTCCATCGACTGCGGCGGGGGGAGTTGAACAAGCCGGCCGAGGAGGTCGCGGCGGCCGTGCCGGCGAGGCTGGCTCGCGGCGATCCGGCGCCGGTGCTCGCGGATCGACCGGCGAACCGGCGGCGCGCGGCCCTGGCGGAATGGCTCGCATCGCCCGACAACCCGCTCACCGCCCGCGTATTCGTCAACCGCATTTGGGCCTGGCATTTCGGCCGCGGGATTGTCGGCACGCCGAGCGACTTCGGCGCCCAGGGCGAGCGGCCGACCCACCCGGGGCTGCTCGACTGGCTGGCCCGCGACTTCATTGACCACGGCTGGCAGCTCAAGCGCCTGCACCGCCTCATCGTCCTGTCCGACACGTACCGGATGGCCAGTTTCGGGGACG
>DATFWZ010000434.1:0-27390 GCA_035258765.1 Gemmataceae bacterium | reverse complement strand
CACAAGCAGGGCGACGCGCACTCGATCTGGATCGACCCGAAGACGCGGCTCTACCACGGGGCGGCTGACCGTCGGATCAACGGCAAGGCGGCCGGGTATTGAGGGTCACAGCTCGACCCACCGGCCGACCCCGGCCGCCTTGGCTTTCTGGTAGACCCTGGCGGCGACCGCGATGTCCTCGAGGCCGATGCCGAGGGACTTAAACAGTGTCACGTCCTCGGCCGACTGGCGACCCGGTGAGCGCATCGCGACTACGCGGCCCAGCTCACCAACGTCCCTCCACTCAATTACACCCTTGTCGAGAGCCGCGACGAGATCACCCGCCTCGATTCGGCCTTGATCCTTACTGTCAATGACCACAACGGTCGCGCGCCTCACAACCTCGACGTCGATTTCACTCTTGCTGAGGAAATTCGAGCCGGCGATGTTGAGGTGCTGTCCGGGGCCGATCCATTCGCCGAACAAGACCGGTTCGCGGGACGAGGTTGCCGTGCAGATGATGTCGAATCCGCGGGCCGCGTCCTCGGGCCGCGACCCGGGGACGACTTCGAAGCCGCAGGCCTCCGACATTTCCTTGGCAAACGCCGCCCGCCGGTCTTCGCGGGGGCTGTAGACAACTGCGCGCGTCAGTTTCCGTACCTTCGACACGCCGAGGAGCTGGGTCCGGGCTTGTCGGCCAGACCCGAAGATTCCGACCGTCGTACTGTCTTTTCGGGCGAGGTACTTGGTCGCAACGGCCGACGCGGCCCCGGTCCGGATCCGGCCGAGGTGGTCGGCCTGCATGACCGCGAGCATGTCGCCGGTCTTCCCGTCGTAAATCGTGACGTGAAACCGGCTCCCCGCGCGGGTGGTGACGTACGCCTTGAATCCGAGGACCCCGAGCGTCTTCGCGGCCGCGGGCAGGACGTGCAGCATCGCGTGGTCGGTCTGGCACCGGGACCGGGGAACGTTGAACGCCTCCTCAAGGGCCATCTTGCGGAGCCCGGACTCCACGGCCTCGATGGCCGAATCCATCGGCAATAGATCGCGGACCTCGTCTTCGGTCAGATGGAGCACCGGCATGGCGGACTCCTTGGGCGCGACCGCATGAGGGAGTCCATGTGTCGTAACAGCACGCGAAATGACGTGTCAAGCAAATTGCGCTAATCCGAAAACCCGTTCGGGTACGTGCGGTGCCAGTTCCATGCCGTCTCGATGATCGGTTCCAGCTCGACGTACTTCGGCTTCCACCCGAGTTCTTTCATGGCCTTCCCGGGCGCGGCGACAAGCTCGGCCGGGTCGCCGGGACGGCGAGGGGCTTCCTCGACCGGCACCCGCAACCCGGACACCGCCTCGACCGTGCGAATCACCTCGCGGACGCTGTACCCGCGGCCAGTGCCGAGATTGTAAGCCTTGAACGTACCGGGGGACGTCCGCTCGACGGCGAGGGCATGGGCCTCGGCGAGGTCGTCCACATGGATGTAATCGCGAATGCACGTCCCGTCCGGGGTCGGGTAGTCGGTGCCGAAGATGGGCACGTGCGGCCTCTTCTTCATCGCGGCCTGTATGACCAGCGGGATCAAGTGCGTCTCCGGGTGGTGATCCTCGCCGATGGAGCCGTCCGCGGCCGCGCCCGAGGCGTTGAAGTATCGCAGCGCCGTGCACCCCCAGCCGTACGCGGCCGCGTAGTCCGCCATCGCGAACTCGGTCACGAGCTTGGTGCGGCCATACGGGTTGATCGGCCGCTGCGGGGCGTCCTCCGCGATCGGCACCTTGTCCGGAATCCCGTACGTGGCGCACGTACTCGAAAACACGAGTCGGTTGACTTCGTGCCGGCGCATCCGCTCAAACAGCGTCAGCGTGTAGGCAACGTTATTCTGGTAGTACTTGCCTGGGTCGGTGCCCGACTCGCCGACATAGCAGAAGGCGGCGAAGTGGACCACCGCCTCAATCCGATGGATGAGCAGAGCGTGGTCGAGGATGTCGGCGTCCCGCAGGTCGCCGACAATGAGCCGGTCCGCCGGGACGGCGGCCTGGTGTCCGTAAACGAGGCTGTCGTAAACGCGGACGTCGTGCCCGCGCGCGAGTAACGCCCGCACCGTGTGGCTGCCGATGTAGCCGGCGCCGCCCGTCACAAGGATTCGCATCGGTCCGGAGTCCTTCCGTCAGAGGGGCGTGGTCAGGGGCAGGCCGGTCGCGTCGGTAGCGGTCTGGGCGATCTCCTTGGCCTGGACCTCGTTCATGCCCCGGTAAAGATATGTCTCGGGGTAGCCGCGGTCGCGGGTCAGGGCCGCGAAGTACCGGTCGGACCGGATGACGAACCACCACCAGAGGATCGCGGGAATGATGAAGAACCCGAGCAGGAGGAGGCAGATCCACCAGTCCGAGAAGCCGGTCGGGTCGTAGTGCCCGAACGCGACACCCTCGTGTTCCCGCCAGTTGAGCTTCTTCGGGGCCAGGGGAATGAACCCGAGCCGCCAGGCGACAATGACCTCCGCCTGGCCCTTGCGGTTCCGCCGGATTCGCATCGTTTGGTACGTGCCGAGGAGGAACGCCTGAAGGGCGACGTAGAACAGCACGCCCGCGATCGAGACCCCCAGCGACTGGCTAGTCGCCCAGCTCATGGCAAGAGTCGCGAGGTTGATCGCCTGGCAGACGAGGAAGAGCGACATCCGTCGGTGGAACGGCCAGCCAGACTCCCACTCGCGGTCAATGGGCGTGTAAGCGCGTTCCGCCTTTGACTTCGCCCTGGCGTCGTAGCCACAGTAGACGCAAACGACGGACGCGAGCTCGATCTCCTTGCCGCAATCCTCGCACTTGCGCGTCTTGATCTCGCCCGGGGGAATCGCGTAGGGCTCGCCGTCGTCATCCTCGTCGTCGGCCCAGCGGTGCGGCGCGGTCTTGGCCTTCACCGCGACCGGTGTCGATGCCGCTTCGACCTGGGAGTCGGGTACAACTGGTGCAGCGCTGGCGGCGGCGACTGGTTTCGCGACCGGCTCGGGCGCCTTCAGGTTCACATATCCGCACCAGTTGCACGTGAGCCCGTCGGCCGGCATGCCGGACTTCGGCACGCCGAGGACGGTACCGCACGCGGAGCAGGTGAGGGTTTGGCGCATGCGTGTCCGGGCCTCAGTTCGTGATCCCCTTCGTGATGCCCATGAACACGTCTTCCAGGTCGATTTCTTCTTCCTTGAACATCCGCAACTTGTAGCCGTCCTGGAGGAGCCGCTCGGGGAGGAAGCTGCCGTCGCCGTTGCCGTCGCGGAGGGCGACCTTGATTACTTTCCCCTGGTCCAGCAAGTCAACCGCCTCGACCTCGGGGTAGCCGGACACCACCTTGGCCGCTTCCTCGTTGTGCTCCTGTCCGACAGAGACGAGGAAGACGTGCTTCTGTCGGACCTGCGCGATCGCGGTTTCCACGTCGCCGTTGAACAACAGCTTACCCCGCTCAATGATGCCAATCTTGTTGCAGATGTCGGCGAGCTCGGGCAGGATGTGGCTGGAGACAAGGATCGTCTTCTTCATGGTACGGAGCTCCTTGAGGAGCTCGCGCATCTCAATCCGGGCCCGCGGATCGAGGCCGCTGGCGGGCTCGTCGAGCAGGAGCACCTGCGGCTCGTGCAGAAGCACGCGGGCCAGGCCGAGGCGCTGCGTCATGCCACGCGACAGGCTTGTCACCAGCGCGTCCCGCTTGTAGCCGAGGTCCACCAGCTCCAGCACCTGCTCGCATTTCCGCTTCCGCTCCGGGCCCTTGATGCGGTACGCGGCCGCGAAGAACTCCAAGTACTCGACGACCTTCATGTCGTCGTAAACGCCGAAGAAGTCCGGCATATAGCCGATCGCCCGGCGGATCTCCTTGGACCCGGTATAGATCGAGAATCCGCACACGCTCGCCTCGCCCCAACTCGGGTTCAGCAGGGTGGCGAGGATGCGCATGGTGGTCGTCTTGCCGGCGCCATTGGGGCCGATGAACCCGTAGACGTCCCCGGGCTCGAGCCGAAGGGTCAGCCGGTCGAGGGCGTACAGGTCGCCGTACTTCTTGGTCAGGTCGCGCGTCTCGATCATGTCGGGTCGCCGTGTTGGGAGTCCGTCGATCACTTCTTCGCGGGCTTCACCGGAATGAAGACGCGGACGTAGGTTTCTTGTTTCAACGTCCCCTGGAGGGCTGGCCGCGGCCCGCCGGCCGTCGGCAGCTCGCCCAGCCACAGACGCGACGGCGACGCGGCGTCCCGCGTCGCGGTCTCGGCCGACGTCTCGCGCGTCGCGATCCGCAGGACCAGGATTGCTTGCTCCGGACGATCGGGGGCGATGCGCCACGACTGGTCGAGTTTCCGCAAGCCGGCGTTGGAAACCTGGTTCCGGGAGGCTGGCAACGTCTCGCTAAAGAGTACCGGCCACAGCGGGAACTTTGGGTTCGAAGTCGTCCCGGATTCCGGGTACGGGTACTGATTCCCGGTCTGCTTCCGCGGCGGCCTTACTCCGCCCCACCGCGCGTCGTGATCCAGCCAGGCAGACGCCTCGGTCACTTCCGCGCCTCCCTGTGCGGCGGAAAAGCTCACGCTCTTCGAGACTCCGATCGGGAGGTCGCGGATAGTGATCGACTTGCCGCGCCACAGGAGCGCAATGTCGGTAAATTGCTCGACCGGTAGGTGGCTGGTAATCGTCCCGATCAGCCCGTTATCGCCGGTCATCCGGAGGTCGGCCTCGATCGGCGGCCGGACCGGGTCGAACGCGGCCGTCCACTGGGCGGAGAACGCCTTCGTCGTCCACACCTGGATCGGAACGCCTTCGAGACCGGTTGCGTAAAGCTCCCGGTTCGGGTCCTGCGGGTCGGTGGTCGACTGGTACTTGTACCGCTTGGTGAACAGGCTGCCCGAGCCACCGCCGCCGCGGCCGTAACCGCCCACGTTGCTCTGCCAGCCGAGGAGCGTGTCACGGGCCGCGTCAGACGCCTGGGCCGGGGTCCAGGTCGGCTGGGCCGGATCGACCTCCGGGCCCGTTCCCGCTGGCTCCACGCCGATCGTATAGTTCTGAATCCGCGGGCTGAACAAGGTAAACCAGGCGTGGCCGTCGATCCGATTCCCGATCAGGTCGATGTCCACCACGTCCACCTTGTTGATCTTCAGGTCCTTGCCCTTGAGCGCGTAGGCCGCGAAGTAGGCCCCGGCGCTGACCGTGATGACAATCACCGGGAACGTCACCCACGTCCATTCCAGACGCTTGACCACCTTCTTGAGGAACAGGTAGTCCACCGGGCCGATAAGCACGATGTAGATGAGGATGAACAGGGCGACCCAGCCGAACGAGACGACGGGGACCCCTTCGAAGTAGTCCAGGCTGCCCTGGAGGGACGCCGAATAGTCCTCGTTGGTGTCGCTGCGGCCAAACCTGGAGCCCTCGACAGGAGTGCTGGCCTGCGGTAGCGGATGTGCGGTCTGGGCGACCAGGTTTTCCCAAAAGGGCCCGCGGCCCCCCCACTCGGAGAACGGCCCGCGATCCAGGTCGAGGCCGAAGACCGTGATGCGCCCGAGTCCGTACGGCGATTGGACGGCCAGCGGCACTCGGCCCGCCTCGTCGCCGGACAGTATCGCCCGGGTCGGGCGGTCCGCCTTTGGTGCCAGGGTCGTCACCGCGAATTCGGCTTCCGGCAGATAGGACAGAAGCCCGGTCGCGTTACCCGTCACGCCGGCCCAGAAAAACGTCTGACGCGTGGTCGTCCGCTTGCCGCCGGGCGGGATCGTGGCGGGGAGCATGTCCTTGAGTTCCTTGAAGGCGTCGAGCAGGTCCGGGTTCGTGCCCACACTCATGACGGCCCGGCCCCCGCGACGCACCCACTCCACGATCGCCTTGCGTCGCTTCTCGTGCGCGGGCGCCGCGAGCGTTTCCCAGAACGTCCGGTCGGCGCCGGTCCCGATCACCATCAGGTCCACAGCCTCGTAGCCGAACCACTTGTCCGGCATCAGGCCGACGTCGGTGAGCTGGCAGGTTTCTACCCAGCCCCCGCGGAGCGCCCTCGACGGGAAATCATCCCCCCGCTGATTCGTCGCGGGGAAGCGCATGCCGTTCAAGTTCGTCCCGATGCCGAGCACGAGGAACGGCGCTCCCTCCATCCCGTTGTGTGACCGTTCCGCGTTCTCCCCGTACGTCTTACCCGACTCGGCACCCTTGACCTTCACGGTCACCGCGGAGTACGTTTGGCCAGGCTTCAGGTAGGCCACCCGGCCGAGTTCGGCGGCGGTCAGCCGGTCGTCCTTGCGCATCGACCCGATTTCGATCGACCCCTCGGTGGACAATTCGTCGGCGTCCTTGGTCTCGACCACGATGACCAGGCGCTCGTCCACGTCGCGAACGCATTCCAGGTCGAGATAGACGGGGGCCCACTGGCCCACCTTGAACATGCCGCGGCGTGACAACTCGCTGCTGTACGGGCCGACGGGTAGGCCGAGGCGGATGTTCGTGACCTTGACCCGCTCGCGGGTTTGGCCGGCGGCAAACCCGGGGAGGAGGAGGCCGAGGGAGAGAATGGCGAGGGTGAGGCCGCGGCGCATGTCGGTGACGGGGTTCAGGGCTTCTGCCCGGCGCCGCAGGCGCACGGGACGCGGTGACACTCGGGACACCCGGACCCGTACTTGGCCCGGACCGCCTCATCCAGGTCTACGCCGGCGATGTTGGCGAGGGTCGCGAGCCAGGCCAGGACGTCGGCGAACTCCGCCGCGGCGTCCGCCTTCGGCCGGTTGCCCCTTAGGGCCGCGGCTAACTCGCCGACCTCCTCCATGAACCACATGAACGTTCCGGCCGGCCCCCGGCGGGCGTCCTTGGCCCCAAACGTTTCGCGGATCAGGTTTTGAAACTCGGTCAACGTCATGGGCCGGGCCGGGGCGCGGGTTCATCCGATTCTAGCATTTCGCCCCGGGCGTGCCAGGATTGCCCGCGGGGGCTCAATCGGCCGGCGCGCCGAACCGCTTTCGCAGCTTCTCGGCCTCTTCGCCCTTGTCCTGACCCTCCAGCGCCTCGAGCAGGGCCTTTTGCGCCGCGGCGTCCGTCACGTCGATCCGGAGGGCATCGCGGGCCACCTGTTCCGCCTCACCGTACTTCTTCGCCGCAGACAACAGTTGCGCCAGCTTGATTCGGCTCTTCAAGTCGTCCGGGTCGTTCCCGACCTGCTCGCGAAGCACGTCCGTGAGCTTCTCCGCGTCCTCGGTCTTGGTGTAAATCTCGATGAGCGGGGCCAGCCAGTCGCCGTCAATCGGGGCGACTTTCCGACCCCTTTCGAGTTGCTCCGCGGCCTGGGCCCAGTCCTTAGCTTCCATCGCCACGCGGCCGAGGGCGAGAATCAACCGCGGGTCGTCGGGATTGGCCTTGCTTGCCTCCTCGAGTGCCGCCCGCGCCCCCTCTTCGTCCCCGGCGTTGGTCAGGAGCCGGAACTTCACGATCGACGCCAGCGGATGCCCCGGCTTCTTTTCGAGAATGGTGTCTACAAGCTTCCGCGCGTCTACCGACCGTTTGCGGCGCGAGTACTGATCCGCGAGCCGGGCGGCCACATCCATGTCCTGCGGTTCCTTCTCGTGCGCCTTTTCCAGCTCCGCCAGGGTCATGGTCTTGTCGGTCGTCCGCTTCCCCGCCGACGGGATCGCCTTGACCACCTCAGCGACGTACGCCCGGTATCCCTTTTCGAAGCTCTCCTTGTCCACCTTGCACACCTTTTGAAGGGCGGCCGCGGTATCCAACCCGTCGCGGCAGGCGTTCAGCATCGGGCCAACCGACTCGATTCCGTAGGTCTTGATCAGGTACTCGACGTACAGGTGACTCTGACAATACGCCAGCGCCCACTCCTCCTGGTTCCGCGGGCGGACGAACGCGAGCAGGATGTTGTCGAGGTTGAGCAGCTCGTTCTTTTCGAACCGGTCGCGGAGGACGTTGCTCCACATGGGCGGCCGGTTGCCGCCCTCGTTTCGCACGGCCAGGCCCTCGGTCAGCCAGTGCGGGACCAGAAACTCGGTCTGTGCCAGGTTGAAGATGTGGACCAGTTCGTGGCGGATGACGCGTCCCCAGTTGAACGGTCGCGGGACGTCCTTGGCCTTGGGCGATGCGATGGTGACGACTTTCCCCGTGCAGGCGCCGATCGTGTGCAGGTCGGGCAGGGCGACGGTTCGGCCGCTGAACATCTCGTGATTGTTGAACAGCTCGACGAGGATCCGCCCCTCCGGCTCGTAGCCGAAGTCCTTGGCGAGCCGGGCGTGGATGTCCTCCAGGTACTCGGCCATGAACCCGGCCAGTACCTGGTCGTGCTTCGGGTCGAACCGCAGGTCGTAGTGCTTGGTCTTGAGCGTCTCGTACTTCTCCAGGTGCCGGAGCACCTTGAGGGAATTGGACACGCGGACATTGAACTTGTCGCCCTTGAACGCCTCTTCGAGCAGGGTCTTGGCTTCCCCCTCCTTGCCGAGCCGCAGGTAGAGCATGCCCAGGCCGGCCCTGGCGGCCGGCAGTTTGTCGCGCAGCTCGATCGACTTCTTGAAATTGACCTCGGCATCGCCATAGATCTTGCGCTCCTCGAGTGACGACCCGAGCTCGTGGTAGAACAGGCCCGGCTTCGGGTTGAACTTCTCGACCTCGGCGATGACGGCCGCGACCTCGTCCGGCCTGTTCCGGATGCGGGCGCACGCGGCGATGCGGGCCAGGCTCGGCTCCTCGCGCGGGTTGATCTCGCGCGCCTTCGCGAGGAGCTTCTGTGCCTCCGCGACCTCGCCGGCCAGCAACAGGACGTCCGCCTTCAAGCGCAAGGCCGACGTGAGCCGGGGGTTGATCTTGAGGGCCTGGTCGGCGTGACTATCGGCGTCTTTGGTCTCGTACTGCTGCAGCGCCACCGCCCCCTTGCCGACGAACGCCTCGGCTGCCTTCGGGTTGATCTTCAGGGCGTTGTCGAACGCCTGGACCGCTTCGGGGCGGTTGTACTTTTCCAGTAGTAACGCGCCGATCTGGTACTCGGCCCGCCAGTCGTCCGGGTCGAACTTCGCGATGTCCGGGTACAGATCGTTGATCAAGAACCGGAACTGGTCGCCGAGGCTGTGCCAGCGCGCGTTCTCGGCCCCGGCCTGGCCGACGAGGAGCAGCTGGTCGGGGTCCTGGATCGGCTTGTCGGCGTTATCGCGCTGGGTGTAGGTGCGGACGAACCAGCGCATTTCGGTGTCGGCCTTGGTCAGGTCGCCGGTGTCGCGCAGGTATTGCGCTCGGATCCAGCGGGCCAGGAAGTGCTCCTTGTCGAGTTTGAGGGCCGCCTCCGCGTCCTTGCGGGCCTCGTCCCACCGGCCGGTCTGATACAGGACGTCGGCCCGGGCGGCGAGCAGGTCGGGGTTGGATTCGTCCTTCTTGAAGGCCTCCTCGATGGCGTCGAGGGCCTTCGCGTACTCGCCCTCGGCCAGCCAGGTCCGGGCGATCCCGATGGCCGCGGCCGCGCGGCTCTTCTCGTCGCCGAGAAGCTTTTCGAACTGCTGTCGGGCCTCCTCGTAATTTCCGCGGAGCCAGCGCTGGCGAGCCTCGGCGAGCGGGCCGGCGGGCTTCTTCGACTTGGGTGGCGTCTTCGGCTCGTCGTCGTCGCGGGCGATCGCGAGGCAGGGGACGGCGAGGAGGCAGGCGGCAAGGAGGCGGGTCATCGGGGCCTCGAATCGGCGGGGGGCTTGTCCCTACATGGTAACTGCCGCGGCCAGCGTTGCAACGACCGCGCCCGGCCGTCTGGATGTGTCCGGCGGCCTCAGAACTCGATCTTCTTCCAATCCGGGTCGGCGGTAATCGTTAGCTGATCGGCGGCTCTCATGGCCTTGTAGACGCCGGTAGTGAACTTGAAGGCGTCTTCGAGCTCCTTTTGTGCCAGTTTCTTGCCCTGAGGCGACACTCCACCAGCGATGACAAGCCGGCGCGGCGCCGCGAGCCCGGCGAGGTGCGCAACGTCGCCGACCTTCAGAAGGCCAGGTGCGAGGACCCCCATGTGTGTACCGCCCACGAATGGGGCATCAGTTACGAGCGTAGACGGAGAATCGATCAGGACGACCGTTGTGAATATGTCGGGAGACAGTCCTGCGGCCCCGAGCGCAACCAGGGCCCCCGGGCCGATGCCGACGAGGAAAACCCGTTTCTTGTCTAGTCGGGCAACCAAGCCCTTCGCCATGCCAACAACGTCTGTTACCCATTGGCCAATGAGTGGGCGGCCGATCCAAACTCCATGCTCGGCGCTGGTGTGGTCGGGGGCGCCAGCAATGCCGTCTGACTTTGGGCTCATCGGCCCGACAAGCCGGAGACTCGGAGTCAGAAGCCATTGTCCGCCTTCCTTTACCCGCCCGGCAATCGGGTGCTTTTCGGCCTCCGCCGCTCCGTCCAAGTGAATGACCCAGACATGGGCGTTAATGTCCTTGTCTGCGCCCTGGTGTTGCATGCGGGTTAATAGCGGGCTTTCCGCTTCACTTTTGAAATAGAGCAATCCTTCCGATCGGCCGTCCTTGGTCCGCGGACCGACTGCTGTCAATTTCACGTCCAACGGGATGGCGTCCTGCTTGACTCCACCAAGAACGACATCGAGTTCCGCCCTCATCCCATTCGCTGTCGCCTCCCACATCTCCGGGTGCGTGGGCATTAGCTTGTCTGCTGCCGCGACCAGTTCCCGACCAACCTTCGTGGCAAACAATGGCAGCGTCAGGAATCCCTTCGGCCGGTCGTCCGGGTTCGGGAAGCAGGCGAGGTCTTCCGGCTTCTCGACCGTGTGCTCGGGCTCCGCGATTGGCTCGCCCTTGCCCTCGCCCTTGAGGTGGAGCGTCATCCAGCCGTACATCGCCTCGCGCATGGCCCGGTTGTAGTCGTGGCCGGAGTCGAAGACGACGTGCCGGACCTTGGCCTCGGCATCGTGCAGCTTGAAGATCTCCTTGGCGCGACTGACACTCTTCTCCGCCTCCGCCGGGCTGAACTGGATCGCGTCGCGGGTCGCGTTCATCACGAGTAGGGCTCGCGGAGCGACCAGGCCCAATACGTCCCCCTCCTCGGTGAATTTGAGCGCCCCGGGAAGCACCTCACACACACAGCACGCGGCCCGCAGGTACGCTTGATAGTTCCCGACCGAGCAGACGGGCAAGACGGCCGCGAACCGGTCGTCCAACGCCCCCGCGTACATCGACTGGTTCCCACCGCCACTCGCGCCCGTGATGCCGAGCTTCCCATTCACCTCCTTGCGCGACAGCAGGTAATCGACCGCCCGGCGGTTGTCGTAAACCTGCATCCCGAGCAGCGTGTGGCCCGTGGGCCAGAGGGTCGAGCCGTAGAGTGCGCCGTGGTAGGTGCCGCGAGCCGGTTTCGTGTAGCGTTCGCCGGCACCGAAGGCGTCCACGGCCAGGACAAAGAATCCCAGCTTCACCAGGCCCAGGCAACGAGCCTGGACGACCGGGTCCCGGCGCGCCCACGGCCAGTGACCGTGAACGACGAGAACCGCCGGGACTTTTTGACCCTCCTTGAGGGTCGGCAAGTACGCGGACGCGGTCACCCACATATCCGGGCGCGACTGAAAGATCAGTTTTTCGATTCGGTAGCCGTCGCGCTCAAGCGTGCCGAGGAGACGCGGCTGCAATTCGCAAGGCTTGTCCGGGAATGGGCCCATCGCGGTGTGCATCTGCTCGCGCAGCTTCTTTCGCCGGACTTCCGACTCCTCGCGAGACTTGGGCGGCCGGTCGTTCTCGCGCAGCTTGCGGGCCTGCTCGCGAATGAACAGGTTGAACGAGTTCTCGTCGGCCATGGCCGGTCCTCCCGCGGTAGTTTCAAGCTTCAGGTTCCAAGTTTCAAGTTGGAGGACACTCTCCCGCACGGACGGCCTTCGATAGCCGTTTCAACTGGGAGCCTGGAACTTGAAACTTGGAACTCTTGAAGGAGGGATGAAGAAAAAATTAGAAATTGGTCCTTGCGGCCGGGGGCCGGTCATTGTAAATCATTCGCCGGAACGGAGTCTCCACTGGTGGCATGGACGCCCCGTCATCTCTCGGCCGGCGTCTGGTCCGCACCCCCGCGATACAACACCCCCGTACGAGCCCATTCCGAACAGCTTGCGCCGCTCGGTCGTACTAGGTGCCAGGAGGGGCCATGCGTCCCGTCGAAATCGCGGGCCGACGCTGCGGCGGCGGGTCGCCGTTGTTGTGGATCGCGGGCCCGTGCGTCATCGAGTCGCGCGACCTGACCATGTCGATTGCCGACACGCTCGCCAAACTTGCCGACCGCCTCGGTATTCAGCTGATCTTCAAGGCGTCGTTCGACAAGGCGAACCGGAGCTCGGGGAAGTCGTTCCGCGGCCCGGGACTCGACGCGGGGCTGAAGGTCCTGGCCCATGTGAAGACCAACACCGGCCTGCCCGTGACCACGGACGTTCACGAGACGACTCAGGTTGCTCCCGCGGCCGAAGTGATCGACCTCGTGCAGATCCCCGCGTTCCTCGCCCGGCAGACGGATCTCATTCTCGCGGCCGGCCGGACCGGGCGGGCGGTCAATGTGAAGAAGGGGCAGTTCATGGCCCCGTGGGACATGCGAAACGTGGTCGCGAAGATGGACGAGGTCGGCAACCCGAACCTGCTGCTGACCGAGCGCGGCTCGACGTTCGGGTACGGCAACCTGGTCGCCGACATGCGCGCGATCCCCTGGATGCAGGACCTGGGCCGCCCGGTCATTTTCGACGCCACCCACAGCGTGCAGACCCCCGGGAGCCAGGGGGACCGGACCGGCGGCGACCGGCGGATGGTCGCCTACCTGGCCCGGGCGGCGGTCGCGGCCGGGTGTGACGGCGTGTTTGTCGAGACGCACCCGCGACCGGACACCGCCCCCAGCGACGGCCCGAATATGATTGTCCTGGACGATCTCCCCCGATTGATCGAGCAGTGTACCCGTATCCGGCAAGCCCTCACCCCGGCGGCCGGGGACCCTCAACGATGAGCTACCCTCCTCAACGATTCCTCTTCGCGGCCCTTGTCGCGGGCACGCTCGTCGCCGGGTGCGACAGCAAGAAATCCCCGACCGGACCAAAGTCCCCGAGCGATCAACGCAGGGACACCGATGCCACCGTCCTGGCCGAGCTGGAATCGAAACAGGACGCGGCCAATTGCCGGACCGTGCTGCAGCGACTCGACACGCTCGACCAAAGCGTTGCGTCGCGCCCGGAGATGGCCGAGGCCGAGCGAAACGAGCTAGCGACGTTGCTCGGGCTGACCCCTGGGGAGGTGGCCGAGCTGGGGCAGAAGACCTTTTCGCAGGCCGACGCGAACTACCTGGAGGAATGCCTACTCGTCCGGGCCGGGGCTCGGTCGCTCGGAATTGACACCCGACCGCCGCTGGAGCGTGCCGCACTCGGGTTCGACTGGGTGTGTCGCATGGTGTACATGGACGACCGCCCCTCCTGGCCGGCCCCGCCGTGGTACACGCTGCAGTCGGGGTCGGGAATCGCCCTGTCGCGGGCGTACGTCGTCCTGGCGGTCTGGCGCCAACTCGGCCTGGAGGGGTGCCTGGTCGGGCCGGGATCGTTGGCGTCCACGGCGAGTTTCGCCCTCGATCCGAGCAACCCGATCGGCAAGCGGTTGTACGCACCGGTCCGAGCGTGCGGCGTCCGCGTCGGCGGCGACGTCTACCTGTTTGATCACGCGGCCAGTGTGGCGCTCGTTGGGTCGGACGGAAAGACGACGCTGACACTCGCCGGGGCCCGCGAAAAGCCCGACCTGGTCAGAGCCATCGCGGCCGCCGACGAGGTGAAGGGCTGGCAGACTTTCCTGGCCCCGCCCCTGCCGGCCCTGGCCCGGCGGATGGAATGGCTGGAGAAGCAGAACCCCGGCGGCGGCGGGGTCAAACTGTTCGCCGACATCCGAGGGCAGCGCGCCCACTGGGCCGCGGAGGCGCCCGGGGTCGAGTGCAAGGTGTGGTGCCCGGAGCGCGACGCGCACTCGTTGACGCGGGTGCTCAGCCGGTACGCGGCCCCGGAGCAGCCGGGGCAGGATCCGGTAGCCGCCCTACACCGCCTGGCCATGGTGCCGCTGAGCCACATCCCGCATGCCACGCTGAATGAGGAGGCCATCCTCCTTTTGAAACTGGTGTTCATCGAGCAATTCGACTCGCTCCGTTACGGGGCCAACTCGCCGCGAGACGCCCTCCTTCGCGGTCACTTCCGCGAAGCGGTCCCGACGCTCGAGAACGTGAAGACGATGTTCGAGAACGCGCGCACGCGGATGGAGACGGATAAGTCGCTGCGCAAAGACCTCGACGAGTGGGCGGAAAAGTTCGAGCGGTTGTCGGCCAACGTCAACCGCGCCAAGCTGGGCAACCCGGCCGAAGCATCCCTGGCCATGCGGGACATGGAGCAGTTCCGGGCTCAGCCGCGGAACCGCGACATCGAGCGCGCGTTCGTCATGGGTAGCGCCGCCCGCCCGGTCGGGGCGGAGGTCGCGTTCCTCATGGCCCAGTGCGCCCAAGAACGCGCCGAACGGGCGCAACTGGAGGCGTCCCTTAAGTCGGCCGGCGGGCTGTGGAAGAACGCACGCGACTGGTGGGACCGATTCCTGGTCGCGTCGGCCGAGGCCGGCAGCCCGTTCCCGGCTCGCGAGCCGTACGCAAAATCCCTTCTGGCCCGATGCGAGCAATTTCTCAAGAAGTAATGCCATGACCCGCGAAGACGCCTGGGCCACCGTCTGCGAGTTCGTCGAGAACGCGGGTCTGCGAAACCACATGCGCGCCGTCGAAATCGCCATGCGGGCGTACGCCCGCAAGCTGGGCGCGGACGGGGACCTGTGGGGGATCGTCGGATTACTGCACGACTTCGACTACGAGCGGTGGCCGAACCCGCCCGACCACCCGCTCCAGGGCGAGCGGATCCTCAAGGATCGCGGGTACCCGGAAGAGGTGACGTACGCGATCAAGACCCACGCCGACTACTTGCCGGACTGCCCGCGCGTGACGCCGCTCCACAAGGCGCTTTACGCTTGCGACGAGTTGTGCGGGTTCATCACCGCGGCCGCCCTCGTCCGCCCGGGCGGGATCACCGACATGACCGCGAGCAGCGTGAAGAAGAAAATGAAGTCGAAGGGGTTCGCTCGCAACGTGTCGCGCGAGGACATTGAGCGCGGGGCGGCCGACTTCGGCGTGGACCTGACCACTCACATCCAGTTCGTCATCGACGCGCTCAAGCCGCACGCGGCTGAGCTCGGTATCGAGAAGGGAATCGCCGAGGCGGACGCGTCGTGACTGCCCTATCGGAATCCGCTGGCGGCGGCCCGCGGCGTCGGTTAGAACTAAGCCATCGGCCCCCGATCTGCCCACGAGGTGCCCCATGCGCGTCCGGTTGATCCCGCTGGAAGAAGGGACGCCCGTCGAGATCACCAAGGACTTGATTCTCGTCGGCCGGAAGGAGGACTGCGACCTCCGGCTCGATCACAAGAGCGTTTCCAAGCTGCACTGCGTGATCGTCAAGACCGACGGCTTGCTTCTGGTCCGCGACCTGGGGAGTACGAACGGCACTCGCGTCAACGGCCAGCGGGTGCGTCGGGCGGCCCTCCTGCCGAACGACCAGCTGCAGATCGCCAGTCTCCGGTACACGGTCCAGTTCGCTTCCGACGACCCAGTCCCCGAGCCGGACGAATTCACCCAGCAGATGGACGGGCGGGACTTGGCCCGGATGATTGACCGCAACTCCCGGGGCAGCGACCTGGACAGCGACTCGGATATCGAGGTCCCGGTCGTCCGGACGAACGCCCTGCCGGACCACTACCCGGAACCGGCCCCGAGCAAGAAGTAATTCAGGCGCCGAAGAAGATCTTGGTCAGCACGTCCCACATGCCCGCGGGGGGTGGCGTGGCCGGGTCCACCGAGCCGAGGCCCTTGCACGTCGGGCAGGGGTATTTCGTCCCGTCGTCGTCGGCGAGCGTCCGCTGGCCCTCGCACGTGGGGCACCGGAACGGTACATAGCCCCGCGGCCCGGCGTCGTAATCGTATTTCCCAGTTCCCGCGCAGAGCTTGCAACTTGGCATCCCGCGGCAGTGACAACGGATCTTTTTCGCCATCGGCGGACCGCCGCTCCTCAGCGCTGGGTCTTGACCTCGAACTTCGCGTCCTTCGGCATGGCAAACAACTTGCCATGTTGCCGCAGGTCGCGCGTCTTGCCCGGCGTGTACGTGAACTTGACCATTGGCATCTTCTCACCAGAGTCAACGGTAAATCCGAGCTTGTCCATCCCCGACCCGGCCCAGCGGAAGTAGAGGACCTTGTCCTTGCTAAAGTCCACAGCCTTCCGAATCGCGGCGAGGGCGTCCTTGTTGTCGATGGACTTCGCCAGCTCCTCGTCCGTGGCGATCACCGTTGGCTCGGTCGGTTTTCCCGCGACTCCCCCGGCGGCCTTTACGTCAATCTCGCGCGCCGCCTTGGCCTCCGGGTCCTTTTTCGGGTCGTCCGCCTCCGCGGCCAGGCTGAGGGTCGCGGTGACGGCAACGCAGAAGCAGAATCGCATCGCGATTGCCTCCAAGGGCCTCGTTGACGTCATCTTAGGGGGCCAGGTGGGTCCCGACGCGCCACGCGAGGGCGGCGCCGAAGCGCCAAGCGGAATGATCGCAGCCGACGGCGAGGCGGGAGCGTGAGCGACCGGAGAAAGTTACTCCGGTCGCTCACTCACGCTCCCGGGTCGCCCGCGGCTGCCGTTCTGCCGGTGGAATTGAAGTCGTCCGTCTTCACTTGCCGTCGAACAGCTTTCCAAGACCCAGCTTAACCTCCTTGGTGTCGCCGGCTTTCACAATCGCTTGACCCGCCTTCTCGAGCGCGTTCTTCTCGAGCGACGGGCGCAATTGGTTGACGAGACTGTGGATCGTGCCGCCGAGCTGCTCCGCGATCTCGCCGCCGACGCCTGCGGTGTGCTCGACCTTGAACTGGTCGTACGTGAGCTTGGCGTCGAGCACGCGCATTCGGAAAACCACATCCGGAATCGTCGAGTCTGTCTTTTGCACCCGCGTCGTCGACTCGCACTTCAGGAGCAGGATCGGGCGACACCGGGCCCGCGTCTCGCCGCTGTACAGGCGGACTCCGCTCTTCCACACCTGCTGTTCGAGGGTGATGCGGGCCGGCACGGTGACAACGACGTCGAAGGTCACGCGCCCCTTCTCCGGACGGTTGACGTTCTGGACGGTGAGCATCAGGGTCTTGTCCGGGTTCACGGCCTCGATCTTCAGATGCCGCCAGACTCCATCGTTCTTCAACTTCTTCTGCTTATGCGGCTTGCGGAGGACCCCGTCCTTCTCCCAGGTTATCCCGTTCATCACTTCTTTCTGGTGCCCCCAGTTGTGGCTGTCCTCGACCAACGGGCTGGGCATGGCGGCCACGAGCAACGCCCGCATCGACTTGGCCAGCTCGTCGGCCGCGATCGGCTCGGTCGCGGGCGGGTCGGCGGCGGCTGGACCGCAAAACAACACTACGAGGACGGCGGACGGGAGGAAGCGCATGGCAAACCTCGGGTCGCGGGAGTTTCTGTACAGGAGCGCTCGGCCGACCCGAGTTTGCACGCGGGTCAGCCGGTCCGGCCTAGAATCCGATGGATGTAGTCGCGAACGCCGACAACGTCCATCCCGGTCACCAGTTCCACGTTCGGCCGTGCGGCGGGGGTCGGTCGCGTGTCAATGACGCTCATGCCCCGCGTCAGTTCGCCCCGGACCTCGACGTCCGCGTGAACCGGCTCCAGCGTGAACTTCGGGGGCAGGGCGACCAGGGCCACCCCGACGACGTCCTTCAAGTGGAACCCCTCGATCCCGTACAAGTTACTGCTGGCCCGGATCCCGTAGGGGACGATTTTCCGCAGGAACATGCAGGTCGGTGAGTCCGGCGCCGGTAATTCCAGCAAGTCCGAAGGCGAGAAGATCAACTTCCGGGTCACGTCCAGCGGGATGAGCGTGATCGGCGTGCCGCACCGCAGCACCTGTCGGGCCGCCTCCGGGTCGCAATAGAAATGGAACTCCGCAACCGGGGTCGTGTTCCCGGGCACGCGCCAGGTCCCTCCAAGGAAGACGATCCGATCAATTAGGCCGGGCAGTTCCGGATCGCGGTCCAATGCCCGGGCAACGACGGTCGCCGGCCCGAGGACGATAACCGTCACTTCGCGCGGGTGCGAGCGGACGAGCTCGACCAAGGTCTTGTCGCCTGGGGTGGGCTGGTGCAGGGAAACCGGCGGCAGTTCGATGTTCCCGAGCCCGTCCGGGCCGTGCAGCTTGGTCCCGTCAATCTCATATTTCACGGGCAGGGCAGCCCCCAGCCGGGGCCACTTGGGCGGGTCGATCGCGTTGATGAGCAGGTGGACGTTTTGCGTCGCCCGGTCGGCGGGGATGTTGCCGGCCGAGGCAATCAACCCGAGTACGTCAATGTCCGGGTCGTGCAGGGCCAGGGCCACGGCGAACGCCGTGTCGATCCCGGGGTCGGCGACGAGGATAACTTTTTGTGCCATGACACCTCGGAAACGGGCGTCCTCAGTCTACCGGCCTGGTCAGGCGGTCGAGAAGGCGGCGGGCCGACCCGGAGTCGATCGCCCGGGCGGCCGTGGCCACTCCGTCCCGGAGGTTCGCCGCGTGCCCGGCGGCGACCAGGGCTGCGGCCGCGTTTGCCAGAACGATCCGCCGGGCCGGGACATCATCACCAGCCAGCACCGTGCGGACGGTCGCGGCACTGCCGACGGGACCATCCACGACCAGGTCCGAAATGGCGACCGGCTCGAGACCGAAGTCCCCGGGCGTCCACTCGAGTTGCTCGATTGCCCCATCGCAAACCCGGCGGACAACGGTCGGCCCTGACAGGCTGACTTCATCCAGGCCGTCGCGACCATAAACCAGCAGTGCGTGTCGTGTGCCCAGCCGGGCAATCGCGCCGGCCAGTGGGTCCAATAGCTCGGCGCGGCCCACACCGAGCAACTGGTGTTCCGCCCCCGCCGGGTTCAAGAGCGGGCCCATCAGGTTGAAAACAGTTCGCACGCCGAGCTTTTTGCGAAGCGGGCCGACTTTCGCCAGGGCCGGGTGAAATTGCGGGGCAAAGCAGAACGCGAAGCCCAGACTGTCTAACGACTGTTGCGCCCATGTGGGCCCGGCCTCAACTGGGACATTCAAGGCCGCCAGCACATCGGCACTGCCACTCTTGCTCGATACTGAGCGGTTCCCGTGCTTGACCACGGGGACGCCGGCCGCCGCGACCACGAGAGCCACGGCCGTGCTGATGTTGAACGTCCCGCAACCATCGCCACCCGTCCCGCACGTGTCGAGAACCGGCCGTACCGGCGGGCGGAGCCGGATCATCCCCTCCCGCAGCACGTCGACGGCCGCCGCGATCTCCGCCGCGGCTTCCCCCTTCATCCGCCAGGCAACCAGGAACGCCGCCGATTCCGCGTCGTCGAACCGCCCCGCGGTCAGATCGCTGATCGCCTCGCGGACCAGCTCGTCGGTCAGATTCCGACGCTCGAGCAGGAGTTGAAGCCCGGTCGTGTGCCAGGAACGTGCTATAGCCATTCGTGCCCCACTGTACAGTTCCAAACCGGCGAGCGGCAACAGATTCGCCCGATTTGACTTCCATTCTGTACGGATGTCAAATATACTCTTTTACATCATGGTGTAAGGGTGATTCGTGCAGCTGTTCCTCTCGCGGCGCGCGACACTTCCCTAGGCTGGGGGCCTTGTCATGAGTGAAGCTCCGACGATCACGAAACGCCAGCACGAGATTCTCGACTTTATCCGGGACAAGATCGAGAACCGCGGATTCCCGCCGTCGATCCGCGAAATCGGCGAGGCATTCCGCATCGCCTCGCCGAACGGCGTCATGTGCCACCTGAAGGCACTTGAAAAGAAGGGCTTCATCGAGCGGAACAAAGGAGTGAAGGACCAGAAGTCCGCGGCCCGGGCGATCACGATCCCGGGCCTGCGGATCGGCTCGGCATCATTCCCGCTGCTCGGCACAGTCGCCGCGGGGGCCGGGCTCGAGGCGGTGGCACACGAGGAGAGGGTTGACCTCGGGGAGTTGTTCGCGGGCAAGGAGCACTACGCCCTGAAAGTTCGCGGCCAGTCCATGATCGACGACCACATCGACGACGGGGACTACGTCATCCTGAAAAAGCAGGAAACCGCCGACAACGGCGAGCGGGTCGTGGCGATGATCGACGGGTCGGCGACGCTCAAGAAGTTCTACCGCCGCAAGGAGCGGGTCGTGCTCGAGCCGGCCAACAGTACGATGGCCCCCATCGTGGTGGCCCCGGACCGCGACATCAAGATCATGGGTGTCCTGGTCGGCGTGGTGCGAAAGGTCTGAACCCGGCGCCCGGTGCTACTTCCGCGGCGGGGGGAACGTCTGGCAGCCGAGCCAGCCGCCCACGGCGGTGATCATGACGATGCTTCCGCCGAAGACCGCGAACGGCACGACCTCGAACGCATTGCGACCGAGCTGGTCCACCCAGAACTCCATCACCCGCGAGTGCTCCGGTCCCGTCGCGGCTACCGCGATCATCGTCCCCACCGCCGCCAGGAACCCGGCAATGGCCCCCTGACTAATCCCCCCGCGGGTATTCCCCCCGGCCAACACGCCCCCTGCCAGCGCCATCAGGACACTCAGCTCCCAGGCGACCAGCTGCACCGCCCCGAACGCTCCGCTGCGGCCGGCCAGCACTCGCGAAAGCGCCTGTTGAATCGCGTCCGCGTTCATGGTGCCCACGACCACGACAGCGGCCCCGGCGAGGATTCGGCCCCAGGCGATCCGCGCCCGCGGCTCGCCCACGATGGTGGGGGTGATCCGCGAGCCGAGCTGTGCGAACCGCGGCAGCCTCGGGGCCGGCGGCACCGCGATCCGGCCGACCAGGCCGCCCACGATCCCGATCAACCCGAGGAACACCGGGATGCCCGTCAGCCAGGTCTCCGCGACCGGCGCGTGGCGGATTTCGTCGGCGCCGACGAACGCGGCCCCGGCGCACAGGGCCAGCAACAACCCGGTCGCCTCGGCCCGCCGATTCGCCGTCCCCGAGATGATGGCGGCCCCAAGGGCCGCGATCGCCAGACAGACGACCGGCACCTCGGGCCGGGCGAACTCGGTCCCGCCGGTCGAAAGTGACACCATGGTCGCCAGGTGCTGCAGCCCGTGAAACGCGCCGAAGAGGGTGACCGCGCCGAGGGCCAGCCGGCGCGGGAGCGACGGCCCGTCGGGGGTGTCCTCGATCGGCACCGACGCGAAGGAGATGGACGATCCTTCGGTCTCCTCGATCAACTGCAAGCCGCACTGCGGGCAGAGCATCTGCCCGTCGAAGGTGCCGCGGCACTTCGCGCATATCCCGCGCATGAATGCGACCCGCCTGTTTGGCTGTGCCGAAGTCTAGTTCACGTCTCGGGTAAAGGCGGGCCGAAATTGTGGCCTGAACGGTCCTGCGAGTGGCGGATGGAAGGGAGAATGGACAGGCGCGAGAAGAATGGAGCGGAAGGGAGTCGAACCCTCGACCTCTGCAGTGCGATTGCAGCGCTCTCCCAACTGAGCTACCGCCCCGACAGGTTCATTGTGACGACCCGCGGCCGCCCGGCAAGGCCTGGGCGGCCGTTCGGAGTCTTGGATCAGGACAGCCGGGCGAAGGTGCGGGTTCGTGGTTTGGCTCAACAACTGGTCAATGACCCGGTCGAGTCATTTCGGCGTCACCTCGAGCACCTTGGGGTCGCTCTCGGCGGCACGGTCGGGGGAGTAGTACTCGTACACGCGAGCCGCCGGGACCGTGACCCGGGCCGCGACGAGCGCCCGAAGCCGGTAAGTCACTTCGCTCACCTTCCCCGGCTCCAGGCCGCGGAGGTAGAGCACCGCCCGCGAACCCTTGACCTCAGCCCGATCGATCTTCCGGTCGCCCACCAGCTTCGACAGGTCGTCGGCCAGCGCGAACCCGGGCGGGAGAGGCAATTCCACCATCGTCATCGGTGACGTTTCCGATCCGCGATTCCAGACACTCGCGGTGACGCGTACGACTTCGCCGACCGCCACCTGGTCGCGATCCAAGGTGACGCTGATGCCGAATGCCGCCGAGTCCTTCGGCCTCTCGACCCGCGGTACGTGATGCCGCATCGTCACCTGGTAAGTTGTTGCCCCCGCGGTCCGCTCGCGCACTTCCAGGTTCTGCGTGCCAGTTCGGAGCAGGGGGGTGAGGTCGATTTGTTGCAGCACGTCGGTCTGGTCGGCCGGCACATTCAACTCCTTGACGACGCGACGGTCGAGTCGGACCTCGAACCGTCGCTCTACCGATACCGGGGTCGTGTTTGCCAGGAGGGCCTTGAGCGCCAGGACCGTTGCCTGAGTCGAGCCCCACGTACCATTGCCGCCGCGTAGTTTCGCGATCCATGTGAGCGCCTTTCCGGAGAGGTGCGGATACCCCTTCGCCGCGGAGAACGCGAGCACCGCGAGGGCCGTGGTCTCGACGTCACCGCCGAGCCCGGACGCATAGAACGCCGTTCGCTCGGATCGGTCCAGCTCCCACCAAACGAGTTGTCCGTCGGGCGACTCCCGGTGAAGGTCCGCGAGGCGGCGCAGGTACGGGCCGGCCTCGTCGCCCGTCGCCAGCAGAGCGTTGGAGACGAGGGCAAGAAGGTACGGGTCCTTGATGTCGTCGGGCGCCTGCCGGCGCAGGTATTCGCGGGTCCGCTGGCTATCGTCGGCGTTTCCCTGGAACGCGGCCCAGGCGATATACGCGGTTGCCCGGTACGCGCCGGTCTCACCGCGACCGCCGCGATGCGTCGGGTCCCAGTCGGCCTCCCAACTCCCGTCCGTGTGCCTTTGCCGCAGCAGCCAATCGCGAGTCCGCTCGATCAGCCGTGGATCGACGTCGCGGACGCGGGCCATGTCCCGAAATTCCATGAGTCCGTACGCGGTCAGGGCGCGATTGGCCGGCCCGCGGCCGTACCAGTCAAACCCGCCACCGTCCACCTCGAATGTCAGCAAGCGCTGGTACCCACGATGCACGTAGTCGCGGGCCTTCTCCTCGACGTCCCGGGCGGCCTTGCCGTGCCGCTTCAGGTAGTCCAGGGCGAGCACGTTCGGATACGTGGTCGATGACGTCTGCTCGAAACACCCGTGCGGGACCTGGAAGATGCCGTCGAGTCCCTCGACGAGTTGACCGAACTCGGACGGGTAGAGCTTGAGACTCGCCCGGAGACTGCCGTCAATGGCGTCAGCGGGAAGTGTCAGTGGAACAACCGCGGGCCGGTTGAGCGAGCCGTTCGTCACGACCTCCACCGGGTGTCCGTCGGGCACTACGGTCACGTCCCGCCGGACCGCGTCGGCGAATGCTGCGGCCTTAGCCGTAATGTTCAGTGGATGGCGGCCCGCTCGGTTTACCTTGATGCGGAACTCGACGGCCTTGACCTCGCCTTCCGCGAGCTCGACCTCACGCACCGCGTCGCCGGTTCGGGTGTACCAGTTGGCGTCGGGCAGCTCGACGCGGATCGTCTGCCGGCTTTTCAAATAGTTCGAGACGACAACGGGCACGGAGATGCTGTCATTGCGCGTCAACGAGGCCGGGAGGTTCAAGTCCACGAAGAATGGCTGCGTGACGCGCACGTCCTGCCGCCAACCGCCGAGGCGGCCATCAGCGGTGATGGCACTCGCGGTGAACTGCCAGGAGGTGATGGAGTCGGCGAAGTCGAAGTCATAACTGATGCGCCCATGGGCGTCCGTGATCAATTCCGGCTTCCAGACGAGAGTTTCGGGAAAGTACGTTCGGACCCTGGGCGCTTCGCCGGGGGCAATACCGAAACTTGGCCTGTAACCTTCGACCATTTCCGCCATCCTCTCTGCCGGGCCAGCGTTCCGATAGACCTTTGCAGCTCGGTCTTTATGGCAACCCGCGATCAGCGTTGTCGAAGCGATTGCGGGGAGGCAGCCGACGATTAGCAATAGCGACACCGCCCTCGGCGCCCTTTCCCACACCGCGTAGCAGGCATATCCGAGACCAATCAGGACGAGCGCGGCCCAGCCGAGCATGGTCCGCAGGTGGCCCTTCGTCTGTTGCGCTTCGACCGCGGCCTCCTTGTCCTCGAGCGTCGTCCGATCGAGCGAGAACGAACGATCGCGTCCGCGATTCGGTTCCGTTCCCCCATCCCCGATATCGGGGGCGAGCTGGCCGTCCGGCTCCGTCGCGACGGGCCTCGGTTGGCCCACGGCATCGGAACCGGCTCGGTAGACGGAAAACACCGACTCGTCCACCGCGGCCAGGCTCACGGCGCCAATTGCGGGCTGACCCGCGGGAGTTTGAAGCTGCAGAACGAGCCGCCCTCGTTCACCTGGGCGATGCGGCATGCCGAGCGCCCAATTGCCGATCCAGGCAGCCAGCGCCGGCGGAATCGGCGGTTCGACCCCGCCGGTCACGCGGAGTTGTTGAGCGGGCAAGACCGCGACGCGACGCGACAGGGCCGATCGCCCTCGATCCCCAGGGGCGTACCCCCGGATTTCAATCTCTCCGCTCCATTCGACAGGCAAGTCGAAGGCCAGTTCGCCGCGACCGCCCTGGACGGTCAACGACTCGGTGCGGACCGTTTGACCGTCCCGCAGGAAGTCGACGAACAAAACCCCGTCTTGACCGAGGGCGATCAATGTCATTGTCTCGCCGCCCGCGTATCGCGACTTGTCGGTGGTCAGCACGCGGCCGTTCGTTGCTGACTCCACCGCGAGGCGCACTTCCCGCTGCCCCGTTCGCCCGTCCGCGGTTCGCGCCGTCACCGTGGCCTGGTACGTCCCGGTCTTGGGCGTGTACTCGATCGACGCCCACCCGGCCGCGTCGGTGTTCACCGGGTGCTCGAACTCCGGACTGGTCAGGACGGCTACGACCGGCTTTCCATCCGGGGTCTGCACGCGGAATAGTAATCGCGTCGGCCTCCCGACAATGAGCGACCCATCCTTCGCGACCGCAGAAATTACCAGTTCATGCAGGGTGAAGGGGACGGGCAACGTGCGCTCGTGCCGCTGGCCGGCCGTATCGGTCACCTGGACGGTTAACGGCGCGTCCCACCGCGATTCGCCGTCGCCGGGAGGCTTGGACGCGTCAATTTCGAATCGGGCCGATCCCTCAGAAACCGGCGTAACAACCGACCCGTTCGGTCCGACCCAACCGAGCCTCGCCTCGCCGTTCACCGGCTCGCCGTGAAAGTACCGGACGGCGATCCGCCCCCGCACGCGCTCGTCGGGCCTGAAATACGGCTTGTCCAGCACAACCTCGATCTTGAACTTCGGCAGGACGTAGGACCGCACGTCCACCGCGAGAGTACTCTCCGTCTCCCCGACCTTCGCCACGATTCGGTACAGCCCCTCGTTGATCTCGTCGGCCAGCTCGCAGTCGGCGGCGAACAGTCCGAACCGGCTCGCCTCACCTGTTCGTTTGAAGATTAGGTTTCCCTTCGGGTCCGTGACGGTGATCTCGGCCCGCTGCCCGGCCAGCGGCCGATGGTCGTGGCCGCGAATGGCCAGGCAGCGCATGCGGATCGTCTGTCCCGGCTGGTAAACCGGCTTGTCCGTGCTGAGCATGACCCGCGCGGTGCGTCGAAGCTTGATCGGTTGCTCGATCCTCTCGTCCGAGCCCGGCGTCTGCGCCGTGATCGACAGGCGGTAGTCGCCGCCGGCCCAGTCCGGCAGCGTGAACTTCGGGCTGGCGGTCCCGTTCGAATCGGTCGCGAACCGGGCCAGGACGATCGAGGACGTTCCCGTGAGGTTCTCGAGGTTGATCTCGACCGGCACCCCGGCGAGCGGTCGCCCGCGGTCTGTCAGCCGCACCCGGACTGACGCCTCGCTGCCCGCGACCAGCTCGTCCTGGCCGAGGACCTCCAAGTCGATCGGGTTGGCTGCGAGGGTCGCATAGTGAACGTGCGAGAGCGTGAGAACGACAACGACCGCGGCCACGCTGCCCCAGAGCCAGCGCAACACTCGTTGCCGCCGGACGCTCGCCTTTTCACTCGCCACGATGATTCCGGTGACGTCGCCCATGACCCGTCCGACAAGGACGTCGGCCGACTGCTCCTCCGGGCGCGCGACTTCCAGCGCCAGGAGTCGCCGCCGGGCAGCGGCAAGCGCAAACCGGTACGCCGGGTCCGCCGCGAGGGCCCGCTCGAAGCGATTCCGGGCATCGAGCGACATGAGGTCGTGCACGTAATCGTCGGCCAACTGGTCCAGGTCATCGGTCATGGCATTCCCCTCGTGGGGGGTTCAATCGAGGCGGCGAAGGGCGACGCGAAGCGCCCCGAGGGCGTGGTGCATATGCGAACGGGCTGTCGTCTCCGTGACCGCGAGAGCGAAACCGATGTCGCCGTACGACAGCCCCTCCCAGACGCGGAGTAGTACGACCGCCCGCTGATAGGGCGGCAGTCGGTCCACCGCGGCCAACACGAGGGCCGACGTCTCCACGGCTACGGCGGCGGCGATCGGGCCCCCGTCGTCCTCGGAAACCAGTTCCGCCTCGGTCGTGGGGGCGGGATCGGGA
Source organism: Gemmataceae bacterium (assembly GCA_035258765.1). Classification (GTDB taxonomy): domain Bacteria; phylum Planctomycetota; class Planctomycetia; order Gemmatales; family Gemmataceae; genus SIAJ01. The sequence continues at coordinate 920 of DATFWZ010000434.1, read as the reverse complement.
CGTTTGCGAAGGAGGTCGCGACAACGGTTCAGGGCCGATTTGTACAGCCAGGGCTTGAACGAGTGAGTTTGTCGGAACTGGTCGCGGACTCGCCAGACGCCCGTAAATGTCTCCTGGACGACGTCCTCGGCCCGGTGGGCGTCGCCGACGAGACGGCGGACGAATCCGAGCAGGGGCCCGGTGTGCCGGCGCACGAGGACCTCGAACGGGGCGGGATCGCCTCGCGCTGCTGCAACCATCAATTCGCCGTCCGGGGTGTCGGGCATCCGCGCTTCCCCCTCGGTCGCACTCTTATATGCGCGCCGAGCGGACGACGTTGAATCAAAAAGGAAAAAAAGAAACCGCCGGGTGAAACCCGGCGGCTTGAAGCGACGGCTGATTTAGTAGGCCTTCTACCGGCTCACCCGCTTGTTCCCGTCCTTCTCCATCCAAGAGAACGGCCGGTCCACTTCCACCGGCTTGGTCGAGATCTTCTCGCCCAGGATGTTCTCGAAGATCGTGCCGTAGATGCGCTCGATCTTCACCATCGCGTGCCCGGCGAGGATCTGTTCGACGCGGCCCTGGCTGTTGATGTTGCACTTGCCGCCGCGGCGGCAAGTGATCTCCGCGGCACCCGGGGCGTTCGCGGCGTTGAGCTGGCGGGCGTCCAGCTCCTTCTTCGCCAGGCTCACGTCCGGGCCGTCGATCGGCGGGGGCGGGAGTCGCGGGGCCAAGGGTTGGCCGGTCGGGTCGCGGTAGGTCAGCGAGTCCTTGGCGTCCTGCGGCTCCGGCGGATCGAACGTCACCGGCTCGACCACCAGTCCGGTCTCGTCCTTCAGCTTCTGGGCGTGGGCCTTGCGGAAATAGGCCTTGAACTTGGCACCGTCGCCGTCGGCCGCCTTCATCGCCTTGCGGGTCTCCGCGACGACCCACTGGGCCTC